>DESS01000047.1 GCA_002361335.1 Richelia sp. UBA3308 | reverse complement strand
GTTTGAGTAGCCCCACCATAGCCAGAGTGAGGGCGGGAACCCGCGCTAGGAAGGCTTGTCCGAAGTGTATTGATAGTAACACCACAAAACCCGGAATTAAGATACAGCAAAATACATCAAACAAAAATTACACGCCGAACTAAACCACTAGAAATTATTCGGAAATTTTATTTATTTGAATAATATATTTGAATATGTTTACGGCAAACTTTTGCCATATTTTCATCAAATTCTCGAAAAAAATCGAAATATAAAAAGACGTTGCATTGCAACGTCTCTACAGAATTAATATGTATTTTCTAACTCCTAACTCCTTCCTGTACAAACGTAGCAATGCTACGTCTCTACAACTAACAACTAACAACTAACAACTAACTCTTCTTAGCTAATTTAATCAATTCCGATGTAAGTCTCAAACTTTCTTCAAAAAGGGCTTCTTTACCCCAACGTTGTACTTGTTGAGAAAGCAAAGCTTCGGCTTTTTGTTCGGAAAGTGAAGTTATCTGTTGAAATACTCCAGTTGATTGGGCACCACCTTGGGTTTCCATTCGCATACAACCGCCGGTTTCGGAACAAATCAAAGTACCGCAGTTTGCTTCGGGATTGGTAGAACTTAAACGTATAGCAATTAAATCACCGGGAATATCGCCAACATCGCCAACTGGTACTCCTGCTAATTCGGCTTCTATTGGCCGTTGATCCTCTGCGATAAACTTAAAGCGTCTAATATTATAATCGCCGAATTCTTTCTCATAGGAAACCGCACGCCAATTCAAACGACTCGCTAACCAACCCAAAAACAGTAGCGCTTGAGTTGGGTTGCCTTTTTCATAGTCTATATTTACTCGATCAACTTCTGCTAAAGCTTTACGTCGCGCTGGTGGATCATAAGATTCTGCTGTTAATTCTTGCCATCCTCCCACACGTCGCCAGTTTAAATCTGCTAGGGGTACGCCATTTTCTATTAATGATTGCAGGCTGAGCAAATCATTTTCTGGTTCATTAAAGTTACAAGAATCAACAATAACGTTATCGCATACGGTTGAAAGTCTCTTGAATAAAGCATTATTGGGATCTGGTGTTGCCTTCCACCAAATAAACTTGGGTAAACCACCAATCAATAATGCTGGAACCATACCACCAATACGTTCCAAAGCTGTGGCAGTTCCAGTTAGGGTAATATATTCGCAACAAACTAGGGAAGATGATGACTGTTTTTGAATCGGACAATAAGCTGAAACTTGTACCTTAACCCCTTCATCTTCACCAACTATGGGTATCAAACTAATAATCCGACAAGGGTTACGCAAGGCGATTTCGTCAGCAATTCTAGCACTAGCTGCATCTGGGCTGTATTCAGCAGGGCTAGTTCCATTATTATCTTTGGTGTTACTACCGCCATGAAGTTTAGCTAGTTCTTCCCGCAGTCTTTCTAACAATTGGGGACTTGATTTACCAGTTCGTTCTAAACCAAGTGCTTTTTGTGCATCTCGCAGCGCCGATACGGTTTGTGGTCCTAGGATACCATCAATGGGACCGTTGTAATATCCTAAAGCACCTAACAAATATTGAGTTTGTTCTGGCTCGTAAACTACCAAGGTAAATGTAGTTGCTCGGGTAGCCGCTGGAAGTGCTCCATCTTCACCACCGATACCATAACTTTGCCAAATATTATTTAGTTCGGCTTCAATTTCGGTGAGCGAAACATCTTTGGGAGCTTGAAGTGAAAAAACAGTGGATGCTTGGGAAGTCATAATAATGAAAGGATAGTGGATAGTGGTTAGTGGATAGTGGTTATTGGATAGTGGTTAGTGGATAGTGGTTAGTGGATAGTGGTTAGTGGATAGTGGATAGTGGATAGTGGTTAGTGGATAGTGGTTAGTGGATAGTGGATAGTGGATAGTGGTTAGTGGCTTGAACAACTAACAACTAACAACCAACAACTAACAATTAACAACTAACAACCAACAACCAACAACTAACAACCAACAACTAACAACCAACAACTAACAACTAACAACTAACAACTAACTCCATTTAAAGTCTGCGCCAACGTCGCCCGTCTCGGTTCATTAATAGTTCTGCTTCTACAGGTTCCCAAGTACCGGCTTCGTATTGGGGAACTGTTTCTGGGTTTGCGGGTGCATCCCAAGCGCTTAAAATTGGTGTTACTACCTGCCAAGCAGCTTCTACTTCGTCTCCCCTCGTAAATAAAGTTTGGTCGCCCATCATACAATCAAGAAATAGGCGATCGTATGCATCGGATTTCGCTTGCAAACCGAATGAACCATAAGTAAAGTCCATGTCAACGGCACGAGTACGGAAATTTCCTCCAGGCACTTTCACGTCAAAACGTAAGGAAATTCCTTCATTTGGTTGAATCCGCATTGCCAAAACATTGGCACTTTTTTGTTGCGCGGCGGATTGAAACATCTGTGAAGGAACTTCGCGGAAGTGGATGGAAATCTCGCTAACTTTTTTCGGCATCCGCTTACCTGTACGTAGGTAGAAAGGAACACCTTGCCAACGCCAGTTATCAACTAAAAATTTTGTTGCCACAAAAGTAGGGGTGGTGGATTCTTTGGCAACTCCTGGTTCTTCGTGATACCCTGGCACTGGTTGACCTTTCATCCAGCCAGCGCTGTATTGACCGCGTACTGCGGAATATGCCAAATTTTGTACGTCAGCTAATCTAGTCGCACGTAATACTTTTACTTTTTCATTACGGATACTGTCGGCATCCATGGCGTTGGGAGCTTCCATGGCGGTAAGACAGTAAAGTTGCATCAAGTGGTTTTGCAACATATCCCGTAATGCACCGGAGCTTTCATAATACCCAGCCCGGTCTTCAACTCCTACTGTTTCTGCTACTGTTATCTGTACGTGGTCTACAAATTGACGGTTCCACAAAGGTTCAAAAATTGCGTTTGCGAAGCGGAATACTAACAAATTTTGAACAGTTTCTTTACCTAAATAGTGGTCAATTCGATAAACCTGTTCTTCTTTACAATATTTTTGTACAACTCGATTGAGATTTTTTGCAGATGCTAAATCTCTACCAAAAGGTTTTTCAATAACTAAACGATGTTTGTCGGGATCTTCCAGCATTCCGGAAGTACCCAACTGTTTGATAGCTTCGGGGAAGAATTTGGGAGCAACGGAAAGGTAGAATAATCTATTACCTCTAGTTCCCCGTTTCTCGTCTAATTCACTTAGTAAATTATTCAGTTTTTGGTAGCTTTCGGGATTATCGATATTACCGGAACAGTAAAAAAGACCGTTGGAAAAGTCTTTCCACAATTCTTCTGGCCCGACACCACCATGGGCTTCATTCATACCATCAAGCATTTTTTGGCGGAAGGTTTCGTGGCTCCAGTCTCGCCGCGCTACACCAACAATAGTGGTTTCTGGTGGAATCCGTCTTTCTTGTCGTAATTTGTACAGCGCCGGTACTAACTTACGCCAAGTTAAATCTCCGGAAGCACCAAAAATAATAATTATTTGGGGTTCAGCCATTCCTTGCTGTTGTAAACCAACCCGGAGTGGATTTTCTAGCAAACTTACCATAATTTAGATTTTGGATTTTAGATTTACTTACTTTAGGGAATAGGGCATGGGGCACAGTTAGGAGGGCAGAAGTTAAGAGAGCTGGAGTTTTGTCCCCTTGTCTCCTTGTCTCCTTGTCTCCTTGTCCCCTTCCTTTGCCCTATTCCCATTAATTATTTAACAGGCGATAAGTGCTTAACTTTGTCTTCTAAGGAACTTATTAAGGATTGAAAGGGTTTGATAAACTTATCAATACCTTCTGTTAACAATTCGTCCATGACTGCATCAAGATTGATGTTAATATCTGGATCTTTGAGAGTGTCGATCAGTTTGTATGCTTGTTCAATGTCAGTTTCCACTCTTGAATCTACGTCGCAATGATCGGCGCAGGCTTCGATGGTTACTGGTGGTAGGGTGTTTACGGTATCAGCACCAATTAATTCATCAACGTACATGACATCGCTGTAACTAGGATCTTTGGTGCTGGTGCTTGCCCATAATAAACGTTGTACGTTAGCACCTTTAGCAGCTAAAACTTGCCAGCGTTGATCGTTGATAATCTTTTTGTACTCTTGATAAGCAATTTTCGCATTAGCGATCGCTACTTTTCCTTTGATCGATTTAAGCTTGGTTTCGAGGTTGATATCATCAACACCTTTGCTTAAAAAGTCATTTATTTTTCCATCAATTTTGGAATCGATCCGGCTAAGGAAGAAACTAGCTACAGAAGAAATCCTACTAATATCTTTATTTTCAGCGACTCGTTTTTCCAAGCCGCGAATGTAAGCCCATGCGGTATTTACATAACTTTCCACGGAGAACAGCAGTGTAATATTGACATTGATACCTTCAGATATTACTTGTTCGACTGCTGGTAAACCGGCTTCTGTTCCAGGAATCTTAATCATTAAGTTTTCCCGTGCCACTTCTTTAAAGTAACGCCGAGCTTCTTCAATAGTTTTTTGGGTGTCGTCGGCGATGGTTGGCGGTACTTCAATGCTTACATAACCATCCAATCCATCTGTGGCTTCGTATACGGGATGCAAAATATCACAGGCGTTACGAATATCTTCAAAAGCTAATAATTCGTAAATTTCCTGGGTTGATAATCCTTTACTAATCCCGGCTTCTATATCTTTATCGTAAATGGCGTTTCCAGCAATGGCTTTTTCAAAAATGCTGGGATTGGAGGTAATACCGCTAATACCTTGATTTTCCACCAAATTTTTCAGTTCTCCGCATTGGATAATGTCGCGACTTAAATTATCCATCCAAATACTTTGGCCGTATTTTTTGATTTCTAATAACTGATTTGTGGTGATGCCCATGGCTGTAATTACTCCAACATTTATTTTTCTGTCTTTTTCTATTAATGCTTCTAGTAACCTCGATTGATTCTCACTAAAGGAATAAAAGGTGGATAGTTTTACATGCCTTTACATGGCTTTACAAGGGAAATATTGTATTATTTCATTTCATTAAATTTATAGTAATTTGTACTCAAATATGCTGCTCAAATATGCTGTAATTAAATTTAAAATTAAGATGTAGCCGAGGATGTTTTAAAAGTATCCAGCGCTTTATTACCGCTACTACATAGGCAAAGTCCACCTGGGTGGACTAATAATTTTGAAACCCAAGAAGTTGGGTTTTGTTTGTGTAGATGCGGTTTCAACCGCCAGGTTCAGTATTAAATTGGGCCGAAGGGAATTAATAATTGGGCATTGGGCATTGGGCATTGGGCATTGGGCATTGGGCATTGGGCATGGGGAATTCCAGCCTTCTTCATTCTTCATTCTTCATTCTTAATTCTTAATTCTTTAAAGAATCCCACCCATTAAATGAGTGGGAGTGTCAAAAAGGTTATTTAACTTAAAATTTAGTGACCATTTTGAATAAAAGATTCTACTTTTGCTACATCCTCTTTACTACCAATAATTAAAGGTGTGCGCTGGTGTAGCTTTTCGGCTACAACATCCAAAATGTTCATCTCACCGGTGGTAGCGCGTCCACCTGCCTGTTCTATAACATAAGCTAAGGGAGCAGATTCGTAGAGCAAGCGTAATTTTCCTTCTGGTTTTTGCACCGTACCTGGGTAGAGAAATACACCACCTTGAACTAAAATCCGATGGATGTCGCTAACCATTGCTCCACTGTAGCGAGCGGTATAGCCTTCAGTGCGATGAACGTAGCGAACGTATTCTCTAACTGACTCTTCCCACTGCCAAAAATTCCCTTCGTTGAGGCTATAAACCGAACCGTGATCGGGAATCTTAATGTTTTCTTCAGTAAGTATAAATTCACCTAAGCTGGGGTCAAGTGTAAAGGAATGAACTCCTTTTCCCATAGTGTAGACCAACATGGTACTCGGACCATAAAGGATATATCCCGCTCCAATTTGTTTGGTTCCTGGAGCCAGTAAATCCTTGGCTTGTCCGTCTCGATCTTCTCCTTCCTGTTGTCGAATCGCAAAAATGGAACCCAAACTCAAGTTTGTGTCTGTATTGGATGAACCATCAATTGGATCGTAGAGCAAAGTATATCTACCTATGGGGCAGTTCTCCGGAATATAGTACGGTTGATCCATTTCTTCAGAAGCTAAGCGACACACCAAACCGCTTTGCTTGAAAACTGAGATAAACACATCGTTGGCATAGACATCCATCTTTTTGACGGATTCTCCCTGCACGTTAACTTCTCCGGTAAACCCAAGAACGCCTTCCATTAAACCAGCCCGGCTGAGGCGACGAGCAACCAACTTACCTGCAAGGGCGATACGATTCATCAGCGCACTTAAATCTTGTGCTTGCGCCGAAAAGCCCTGGAATTGCTGCAAGACATGACGTGATAAAGTCGTACAATCTCGATCTAGACCTTTATCTGTGCTGTCTTGGTGTTCTTTGTCTTGATGTTCTGCAGCTTTTGCCATAATAGTCCTCTCACTAACTGTGCGATCGTGCGCCGTGGGTTACATACAACTTGTGGTTGCTGCCTCTATATTAGAGAGGTATTTCAATGACGCAAATGCAATTTTAGATAAACTTTCATAAACTAATGTATTGTTAAAACCACTCTTCAAATAATATAACTGTGCTATTGGGTATTAATAGTTGAAAAATAAGTATTTATAACTACTTGATTGATTTATTTATGATTCATATTTATTTAAAATTTTTATTTAATTGATTCATCAGATAAGAAAAATTATTGCTATACTAATTAAAAGCAAACAAACTAGTTTGTTTGAAGCTTGTTTTTTGTAAAAGCTGTTACGATTTACCGATATAGTATATATTTGTGTAATTGTTATTGAAGTATTAAATTTTTGAAGTATTAAATCTTTGAATATTTCAATTTTGTAATATTTCAATTTTGTTTAATATAGGAAAACCCGACTTTTGCTGATACAGTACTAGGGCAAGTATCTTGTCGGGGTTGTTTCTATGAACTTTTTAATTCAGAAATAGCTCAGCACAAATTGTTTCTATAACGCGCTTATTTACAAACAAGTCGCCCTCAGTCAATGCCGGAATTTTGGATTTAGGATTTTGGATTGTCGCCATAAATAAATTCAGGGCCTTGAAGATGACAGGATTGGTATTAGCACAGCTTGTCGCTAAGGGCACATTTAAAATTTTCCATAGTTAAAACTAGTTGCTCTAAAACCATTCATAATCTAATCCAAAATCTATAATCTAAAATGTTTCGGTGAAAAACTCAATTTTGGTTTTTCTTTCTCCAGACTCAGTAATTGATTTGTGCTTGAAAATTATTTAGGAGCGGTACTCGACACAATTCCCGTTACAGAATTTTATACTGAATCAAGTAAGCAAACTCAGTATTGTTGATTTCTGGCTTGAACCCACTAGGAGGGTACACTCACGTAGATTACCTGTTCTAACTATAGTATTGATGCAAGAAAAACTCCTGCTTCAAATTAAAAATTATAACGAAAGTCTTCCCGCTTTTATTTAGATAAAATAGATTATTGTTCTTGGAAATCAGATTTTCTAACAGAGCCACCACGGGGACGGTTATCTTCTTTAGGCTTAGCTTTGTTTACCCGAATTTGACGACCCATCCATTCTGCTCCATCTAGCTCAGAAATGGCATTGTCTTCATGAGCTTCATCGGCGAGATCAACAAAGGCAAAGCCACGCATTCTACCTGATTCGCGGTCTGTTGGTAACACGACTCTGGTAACTTCGCCGTAATCGGTAAATACTGCTCTCAAGTCTGGTTCTGTAGCGCGATAAGAAAGATTTCCAATGTAAATAGTCATGCTTGTTAACGTTTCTAAAAATGGCGAATAGCTCAGCTTTGGGTTTAAGTCAGACAATTAGCTTTGGATAACCTTCCTAAAAGTCTGAGTATATTAGCGGTAAATTGTTTAGTTAATAAGCAACTTTACAAGCAGCATTAACTCAAAATAAACCATCCCTGGGACTGAACTTACGGATACGTTTTTATAGTACCTGATCGCTCCAAATTTCAAGGTGTGATATATTACAATCCTTTAGAAGTTGGAATCAGTGTAACTTATATATATTTCTCTGAATAAAGTATAAGTTTTAAAATTTTTATGAACTGTTGTAAAATTAATTACTACTATTCATAGAATAAAATAAATTTCATATTCAAAACATACAATTTATTTTCAGTATTCAATGGTAAAAAAACATCATATAAAGTACTTCCACTCAAGGAGTTTATACTGAATAAAAATTTTTACTTAGTTAAGTATATAGTTATGAAATTATCGATTAAATTGCTTGAGATGAAGGGAATTTTAGCAATTAGATAAACAAAAGGTCTGCACAAAATCGGCAGACCTAGTTTAATTTAACTATCTATTAACCAAATCTTTCTATTTACTTGGTAACTTTATTCAATGGAAATAGTTTGAGGACCGCTACTCGTACCATTGTTTGTTCCATTAGTAGAAGTAGTGAAATTGGTTGTATTTGTTTGTTGTGCTAACCAGCTTTTTACGGGATCGTCAGCAAGGCTGAGTCTAAGTACACCAGAAACAAATCCGCCCATAAATGAAGCTGGATGCTGGGTGAATTCTTTGAATAATGGTGCTAGTTGTTCGAGGAACATTGTTTTATCTCCAAAGGGTGAAAAAGGATGAAGTATGAAAAAAAGAAGTTGAACTTTAAGTTAGGTAGAAACCGGCATAATTTTGGGAGTAGAATGCTACCCTTTTAAAAGCCTGTATGACTTATGTGATTAATCCTTCAATGTTACACAGGATTATCTTCAGGCATCATGCACTTATCGGAATCGCATCCGGATGGTCCTGCTTCGATTATTTCACCGAAATCATACCGTTTTAATGCATAATGAAAATCATCGGTATCGCGACGATTTTTGACTTTTTCCATCAACTCATCGTACTGCTGTTTACTAATTGGTTCAAATGGTAGACGAGGGAAGGTTTGATGGTCGTCAAATCTAGCTAAAAGTGCGGCGCTGATGTAACCTTCATCGTTTTGAATCGCTTGATATATACGATTGCCCAATTCTTCTATCTCGTGTTCCCGTACTTCAATTGTGGCTGAAGTATTGTGAGTCACGTAGAATTGCTGCACTTGCATATAAAAATCCATTTGGGCTAAAGCGCTAAATTTATCGATCGCGATTTGATCGGCACCTGGTAAATCTGCCCAAGGTACGGAAACGGGAATTTCTACCAACCATTCGGTACAACGAGAGTCGAAGGGATCATTCAACAAGTTGCCGTTTTCGTCTTTATCGGTTTGAGAAGGAACCACCGAGTAACCGTAGTCAATACAAGCCATGGCTACGGGGTCATTTTTACGGAAAGTAATCCGACGAATAAACCTTTGGGCTTTGGGTGGATGCCATCCTGGAGAAGCTCCGGTAAGTAAAGACTTGGTTCCGCTGGGTTGCACTGTAGTACAGCGATTTGGCCGTTTTATATTATGGCGATCGCAATATTCCCAAACGACCCGATGTACGATTTCTTTCCACATGCTCAGATATTCCTGCTCCCGACGCTTGAAGGCTAAACCCTGGTTTGTGCCAGGTCTTCCCTCGGACCACCAACGCAGCCAATCAACCCCAAAAGCACGGACAAAGAAATCGAATAAGCCAGTAAAAGATACACCAACAATCGGGTCTAACTCGCGACTGTATTGGTAACGAGGTTCCAAGAATTTATGATTTAACAGTGTCGCTACAGATAAAGCACCTGCTGTAAATGCTTCTTCTTGTTCCTGGTAATTTTCTGGGTCGATTTGATTTAAGTGGATTTCGCTGAGGTTACAGTGAAAATTTGAACCAATAATTTCCAATTTTGTTACCCTAGAGGCTTTTTATCCCCTAGTTCTAATGCTTCATGATTCGCATTAGTTCCGCGTACATTTTCATCTTTATTTCATAGTTATAAATAAAGGATGCCCCACACTCTTGGAGATTTATATTCTAGAATACAATTTTCATTGCAATCTAGTTTCATTCTCTACGCTGTACGGTGTCAAAAGCTCTTTAATTCTTTTGATTACCTCGGTATTGGCGTGAATCTTGCTAGTGGTAGCAATTTCAACATCTCAGCTTTCACCGATTTTGCGGGGTTTTTTACGTGAGGCAAAGGTATTAATTACCACACGGGTTTAATCCTAGACGAGCTAACCGATGTTCTAATTCCTTCTCATCTAAATTAGGATATCTTTCTTGCAACCACTGCTTTGCTTCTCCTCGGTCATAAGCTTGTAAAAATTCAGCTTTTAATTCCTTTGTTGTCAACAAATCGCAGTTTGACCTAGCTACAGCTTCACCAGCCCATTGAATCGCACCTTCACCGCTGTAATATTGTTTGCGAACGGCACCTACAATTTCTTCTAAAGTAGGTTTATGGTGAAATACCCTTGAGTGATTCGCCATGCGTAAAGCATCACGTTCCGGGTCAATACGCCAATTTCCATCTTCACCTTGCTGCCATAAATTTGCTTTTGCGTCTGCAAATGCGGTGTCTTCGCTGATACCTTGACGCATTCCTGCCGAATTATGTACCAGCAAACCATCAGCAATAAATTCATGATCTCCTTCAACTTCTATATCAAAAGTTTCAGCTTGACCTACGGGAGCTACAAATTGAACTTCTATCGGTAACCAGTGGGGATTTACCAAATCTTCAGCTATGAGCGTATCAAAGTTCGCATCCCTAAAATATCCGGGTCTACTTTTTGAATCTGCCCAAATTGTATTAGCACTATAAGCAGTTTCTGGTTGCCATCCGGTAGCAGCCAATTCTTTGACATATTGGTAGGGTAAACTCAAACCATTCTTTTTAGCTAACTTAATAGTAAATTCGTTGCGAATGGCAAATTGATTAATTAAACCGACAACAACAGCTTGGGATTGTAAACCTTGAATGTGAATCCAATGACATCCCTCGTATACTTTTTCTCTTCCTTTAATAACTTTTGGTTTGCGTTCGTGTAAGGTTGTAGCAATACCCAAAGATAAAGCTAATTTTTGAACCTGCCGCAGGAATTCTAACTTATTAGAGTTTACGAGTACATTTCTCGAAGGAGTACCATCAGCATCGCTTAAACCAGCTAGAAAAGCTCCACGAATATCTCGGCTACCTTTCCAAATAAATTCGGGGATTACAGGACATTCCCAAGGTTGTTTGTATTTGATAAGTTCTTGAGCTAATTCTTTGCGATAAACCTTGATAAAACCATGATTCCCTTTACTGCTGTAAGCGACAGTAGGAGTATATCCAAGATTTTGCAATATACGAAGACATTTCTCACCTAGCTTACCTTCAAGCCTAGATTTAGATAGAGCAAAAACAACTTCCGACTGTCCGGTATATCTTCTATTCGCGTAACCGTCTCCTATATAGAAACCAACTAACCAAGCATAATCAATACCAGCACAGTCAGCACCTTTTTTGTGGGGAACAGAAATTAGCCGGTCTTTTGGTTGTAATTTACCAGCACATTTCCACTTATAGGAGCGTAACCCATCGTATACAGCAACGCGATGGTTTGCAGTACAGCGAATCGAGGTTATGGGGGTACGTATTTCTACAACCTTTTGCTTACCTTGAATGAATTTATTTACTACAGGACGGTATTCACCAGAGGAAGTTAAAACTAAATCTCCCACCTGAATATCTTGGATTGGCTTCATGCCATCAATTGCTGAAACCCTTGTACCGTAAGCGATACATCTTCTGATATTACCGGCAACTATGCATGCAGCCGCTTCATCAATCAACAAACAGCACTCAACCGAAGTCAATTGTCTCCCCACAGCTTTATTCAAAATTGCAGCACAGCGCTGATAAAGTCCCGGCAACTTAACGGGATTCGCTACACCACCAAACCCTTGTAGAGGTTCCCCAGCTTTACGAATATCGCTGACATCAACTGTTACCTCAACTTCTCCAGTAAAACCTTCGTGAGTCGAAAGTTCTAAAAGAGTTTGATAGGACTTTACCCAACCATCACGACTGTCTCCCACATAAATAGTGGCGCGATCGCCTTCTATTTTGGTTTCGGTAAATTCACGGCGGTCGTTAGCAATAGTTTTTCCAATCTCACCTACTAAAGTTAGTTTCAAACGATTGCGGATAGGAGGTAATTGATTAATATATTTTGGTTCTAAAACTGCTCCCGTGCCACAGCCCATCATGGCGAGGTCCATCATTAACCCGAAAGCACTCCAGTCAATGACGTTTGTGGAAGTACAGTTATAAGCACCGGAATAATTTTTCGGTTGTTCCAGCCAATTTGTATTACCCTAAGCTACGCTGTCACCAACGTAACTCGGCTCCAGAACCGTGCTTGATACTTTCGCATCACACGGCTCCTCAATGATTTGGCTTTTGTCATAAGTACCATCTCGTTTGGTTTTGATGTCATTGACAAATTTCTGGATATGAAAATCTTCGTGATAGGCAAGACAAATTGGCTTACCATTTTCAATTGTTTTAAATACCCAATTGGATTTGCCTTTAGTGCCAAAATATTTCCTAATTGCCTTTTTTGTTGACTTGTGATGATGTCTAGATTTAGCCCATGCAATTAATTTTTGTGTTAAGAGGTGGTCGAGCTTCTTGAATTTTTGAGCGCTATTAACTTTTGAATAATAGTTACTCCATTCAGTAATAATTGGATTTAATCGCTTGATTAGTTCTATTTGGGATTTACAAGATTTAAACTTATCAATCTCAAAGGCTAATCTTTGATAATGAGCTTTAATTGCCTCTTTACTTGGCATTACATAGGTTTTGTATCCTAATGGTTTACCGTGTGGGTTTTTTCCTGTTGCATATTTTCCTACTGGATATTGGCGAATATTAAAACCAAGAAAGTTGAAACCGGGCTTTTCCTCTCCTACTTTTAAAAGTGTGTGAGTTAAACGAGTTTTTTCTGGTTTAAGTTCTAAACCCATTTCTTTAAGAAATTCTTCTATTAAAGCTTTTGCTTTTGTAATTACATTCAAATTCGGGTGAAGTATTACAAAATTTTCTGCATATCTTACTAAAGTAATTTCTTTCTCGTTATTAGCCTTTTTACCAGGTAAGGTACGGGCAAAATCCTTAACAATCTTCTCCATTCCATGCAGGGCTATATTTGCCAATAACGGTGATATTACTCCTCCTTGAGGAGTTCCTTCATCCGTTGGGAACCACGAGCCATTGTCACACACTCCAGACTTGAGCCAAGCTTTAATCTGTCTCCTGACTTTTGGGTAAGTGCCAATTTTATTTAGCAATTTTTCGTGGTCAATTTTATCAAAGCATTTTGCAATGTCAGCGTCTAAAACGTATTTACTCTTCTGCTTGATTGCTACTTTGATTCCCTCTATGGCATCCATACAACTTCTACCAGGTCTAAAACCATAACTATTGGGTTCAAACTTGGCTTCCCACTCTGGTTCTATTACCATCTTCACAAGCGCTTGCTTTGCCCTTTCAGATATCGTCGGGATACCCAAAGGTGTTTTTTCCGTCTTCCCAGGTTTGGGAATCCATATTCTACGAGTGGCTTTGGCTTTATCACTCATTACTAAGTTATCAACCAAATTTAATCGCAATGCAGGCGATAAACTTTTCTTTCCATCAACACCCGCAGTAATATAACCTTTGTTATCCTGCGTTACCTTACGAGTCGCAAGCATTTTGGCAGACCAGGAATTTAGCAGAGTCTTTTGCAGTTTTCTTACTGCCTTGACATCTCCCCTTTGAGCGGCTTGATAGATTCTTTTTTGCAACTTGTACACAATGCGTTCCAGCTTTTGCCAGTTCACTTGTGCCCATACCACCATCGGATGTTTCCGTGTTTTAGTCATTTTCATTGCTACTTAAAACTCCATCTTCCAAATCATCGGGAATCCGTCTGCATATCCTACTCGTTACAAGTAGGCATTAGCTTCTGATTCCATCTCTTCCTGTAAAGGCTTACGGCTGATACCTACTCCAAAAATCGACCTTTTTGAAGAGCCAATACAGGATTACTTCGTTCCGTATAACCTTTGATTGAACATTTAGGACGGTACTACTCAGCCGGAGACGGGAAGGCGTGACCTTTAATGGAGGTACTTTCAGGTTCCCATGTGCCTCAGTGTCTTTTTGACCGCAGCGTATCAACCATTCTTTTCGCTGCTTAATGGGTTACGACTGTTCGGACATACCTTTACTTTCGTTATCCATGTGTTCTTGCTTGCTGGGATTTACCTCATGGTTTGGTATTACCAGCGTTTTTCCCCGCTTTACCCTTTGATAATCAGTCTCTAGGTAGGGGAAATGCTTTCACTCCCACGCTTGGAGGGTAGGACTTTCACCCACAAGGTTATACAGTTGTCAAGGTTCGGTAACTTGTAGACTGTTAAAAATAATTAACTTTTGCTACAAATCATTAAAAACCATGGGAGTCATCCCCGTAGTCAAATCGACTGAAAGTCTTTCCTAGACTACATTTCGACTCAACGAATCACACGCCCCCTACCCACAACCATCTGCCACTAGGTAAAGCTTTTAAATTGCGCTGCATCTTTTCTAAAAGTACAGCTTCATGTTGAGTAAGCTTACCCAATTCAACCAAACCCTTTAGAGTGCGATCGCAAACCTGAGGGAAGGTTTCTCTAGTGCCTTGGGCCTGTTGACGACGGCTGTAAGTCCTGAAAAATACAGGATTGGCAGCAGGGGCTGTTTCTGGAAAATCTGCACCTTGGTGTTTCCTTTCAAGCTCTCGAACCATTTTTGTTATCGTGTCTTTTCATTGTCAGATTAAGACTATAGGCCAAATAGCTGTACAATAAAAGATTGCAAAATTTTGAAATTTACGCTAAAGCAATTAGGAATAGGGCATGGGGCATGGGGCATTGGGCATGGGAAAATAATTTCGGTTCTCCAGTACTCCTAATTGTCAATATGGCTATTGCTCCTTGGCGATCGTACCTCGCTAGTGCTTTGAAAAAGAATCGCACTCAACCCCATTCGCGCTACTTCCAATTAGCAACTGTCCGCAGTGATGGAACTCCTGCTAATCGTACGGTGGTATTTCGCGGCTTTTTAGAAGATTCTAATAAGTTAAAAATTATTACCGATGCTCGTAGCCAAAAAATTACAGAAATTTACATTCGGCAATGGGGAGAAATTTGCTGGTATTTTACTAATAGCCGCGAACAATTCCGCATTGCTGGAAACATTATAGTAATTGATGCAAATTATGAAAATTCTCAATTGCAAAGAGCTAGAGAATTAACTTGGCAAGAACTTTCAGATAACGCTCGTATCCAATTTGCTTGGGCGCATCCGGGAAAACCCAGAGCTAATCCCGAAGCTTTTTCACCACCGCAGCCAGATGAAAATAAACCTTTGGATAACTTTTGTTTATTATTATTTGAACCGGTAAAAGTAGATTATTTGCGATTAAGGGGAGAGCCGCAAAATCGAACTTTGTATGTTTTGGATGAGAAGGGTATTTGGGATGTGGTAGAGGTTAATCCCTAGATTGAGAAAAATGTTTTGAATATTCTTCTAGGGAGCAAGATGCTCCCATTACAAATGTAGTTAAGAAAAAATAAATTTATTCAGCTTTCGCTTTCCAAGCAAAGGCTGGTGTTCAGCATAAAGTTTCTAAGAAAGGTAATGTTTTCGCTGAAGCAAAGTTCCAACATATAGGTGGTAGTGACGACACCATAAGAAGTACTAAAATTAATGTAGAATCTAGCAACAACTTCAGCATTAATCTTGGTTACCGTCAGGGTTTCTAATTTTTTGAATTAAGTCGTTTTCCTTGGATTGAGTTGAGAACCCATCTCCAAACCTCTCCCTTCTTTAAGGGAGACGTTTTGAAATATAGCGCTTTTCAGTTGAGCGGAGCTTTCCTACGCTCCGCCTCCGATGCAATACAGTGAACTGCTTCGGGGAAGTCAAAAGTCAAAAGTCAAAACCTCACCCTGTCCTGTCGGACATTCCTCTCCTTAGCAAGGAGAGGCAACGAGGGTGAGGTAAAATTTGTATTGCTCAAGCATGAAAATTGCTATAGCAGTTAAACTTTGAAATTTGTACATCTCAAAATCTAAATTTAGCTTCCCAACTTCCAAATATTTTTTATCAATTGTTAACTGTTAATTGTTAATTATCAATTGTTAACACTCAAGTCCCCGAGCCATCTAAAAATTGATCGATCGCTTTATCTTCCAAACGACATTGAGTATGATGGGCATGATCGGCATGAGTTTCTCTCAAATGAGCTTCACTTAAAACATGAGATTTAATGAGATGATTTTCCTTAAAAGCAACATTGTTCACAGTTTGTGAAAAACTTTGCTGCTTTTGTTGTAATTGCTCAACTTGTTGCTCTAATTCTTCAATTCTATCTACCAAAGCGCGTATTGCTTGAGCTTCGGCATCTGGCAAACGTCCGTGTTCCAATGGGTCAACTTTTACACCAGAACGATAAACAATTCTACCAGGAACGCCTACAACGGTACAATCTGACGGTACATCCCGTAACACAACGGAACCAGCACCAATACGCACGTTGTTACCGATTTGGAGATTTCCCAGCACTTTCGCACCTGCGCCAACAACAACGCATTCTCCCAAGGTGGGATGGCGTTTTCCAGTTTCTTTACCAGTACCGCCTAAAGTAACACCTTGATAAATCAGAGCGTAGTCTCCGATAATTGCCGTTTCACCAATGACTACGCCCATTCCATGATCGATAAATACACCTTTACCAATCGTTGCTCCTGGATGAATTTCAACTCCAGTCAAAAACCGTGCTAAATGAGAAGTCAAACGAGGAAGAAAAGGAATTCCTATGTTACGCATCCAGCGGGCTATTCTATGCATTAGCAAGGCTTGTAAACCGGGGTAGCAAAATAATACTTCTAGCCAGTTACGAGCCGCTGGATCGCGTTCAAATATAATACGAAAGTCTGTAGTAAGTGTTGATAACACCATCGGGGGGCACCCTCGGAAAGCCTTTACACGAGATACTGTTTATATTATCCTCCTATGAGGACTTTTAAGATCGGGAGATTGGGAGACAAAGAAGGGGACAAGGAGACAAGGAGAGATAATTTTTTATTCCCCACTTCGTCACTACTCACTCTTTACTCCCAACTTTTTACATTATAATTCATTTATACGAAATTATCGAATTAATACATCAAAGAAAGTCTGTAATTACGTCTTGTTCGTGGTTTAAAGTTGCCTACCCAAATTTTGTAAGTTCCTGCTTTCCAGTTGCTACCGTTAATGCTAGCATCTTTACTTTTGCCAGTATCATCCCCGCAGCGAATAGTTTTCTTGTCTGGTCCAACTATTAATAAAGTAGTATCAAAGCCACCACTGTTAACCTTAATATTTAATTTGGGAAAATCTTTCTCTAAAACTAAAATATGGTCTGGTTTAGGATCAGCAAAACCAATACACAAATTATTAAGGCGATCGCGTTTACTGACTGCGGACAAGGAATAGGAACCACCTGTATAACCTGTTACTGTTCTTTTGACAGCTTCTGAGTTAGGCGATAAGCTAATTTTCCCAAAGAATGATGTATTAGCTGTTGCCATATTGGTGGTAAAAGCAGTAAATATACTTATGGCTAAAGAAACAGGAAATAGAATTAAGGAGAGACGCGACTTCATAATATACACCTCTCAGAATAAATTTAGGTTAGTTTTTTTACATACACCCTAACGAAACACAATTTCCGAAATGCAAAGTTTGTGACACCTTTGTATCTGTACACTATTAGAGCAAATAGGCAATTAGAAATCAAAAGTCTGAAGAATGAATTGAGATTTTTGACTTCTAACTTTAGAGTTGTGCCAAAAGTTGCAACATATTATTAATTTAATATTAATCAGACAGCAAAAGATTAAAGACAGATTAAGATCCTAAGAAGAATTCCGGTGGATGTTGCTATTGGGTATTGGGCATGGGGCATGGAGGCTAAGGGAATTGGGAGTTATGAGTTATTGACCTGATTACTTGAACCTTTATAATTCATTCAATAAGAAGAAAATACCAGCTTTTAGCTGCATATTATTGCTGTCATAACTACTAATGGTTAGAGAATGTAATTTATTGAGAAAAGGTTTGCCAATGATTTCCACAAACTTGAGAATGGGCAATTGACTTTCGATAAATTCTTGACTTTTTGTCCAATCTATATATACATAACCTTGATTTGATTCGGGAAAGGCTGCAATACTCCTTCTGAAATTAGGATTATCGTTGAAGAAATTTTCTTGATTATTAAGAACTCGATCCATAGTCTCGATGGAAGAAGTAAAAATTTCGTAGTTGTCTTTACTTGTATGGGCTCCTAATACCTTTGCTTGAATGTTAAAACCAGATGTTTTATTACCTGTAGTTGTTAATTGCGTCCAAGTAAAGATTTTTTGTTCATTTAAAGTAATTGGACTGACTGTAAGTCCATAATGGAAGGCTATTTCGTTTAAATGCGAAATTAAGAATGGTGTTGTCGAAGATTTTTCTGCAATAAAAATCCATTCAGTTGTTTTATTTTCGGTGTTGGGTAACAATGCTATTGCGTATTTTCCTTTTACCGAAGTAAAAATATCTTCCTTTAAGTTAATTCCCCAAAGCTTTTTTAAGCTCACTAAAGGTTGTGTGATTTGAGAAGCTAAATTTTCTGGGGATTCACCAGATATTGTTGCTGTAATTTGCTGCCAAAATAAAGCTAAATTGCTCCGTTCTAAATTGCTCAAATCCTTTCCAAAAATTACCAAACCCGAAGCAGGGGGAATATACGAAACTGCTTCTACTTGTTCAGATAAATTTTCTGCTAGAGGTATGGGTGAATTTGCAAATAAACTAGTTTCTGCTAGCAAGCCTTGGGAATTACCAGCTAAAGAAATTAATTGAGTATTATAAGGAAGCGATGACGATAACTTTAAACCTTGCCATTTTGCAACAGCTTGAAGATTGAGAAACGTTACAGCTAGAGTATTGCTGTCTAGTTGCTTCACTTCTTGCTGATAATTATCCAAGCTAGTCAAACTTAAACCGGGTGCTTGAAGATTATTAATTGCTTCTCGTAGAATTTTGGCATCGTTAGCAAACAATACAAAACTATCCCCTACAACAGTAGCAGCCAAAGGTTTTTCAACTTCTGGCGTTTGGGGAATATCAGTTAGGAGTTTAACACCTTTATATTGTTCCACAACCAAGGAAGTTCCAGCTAAAACCCGCTTAGAAAACAAAAGTTCGATAAACTCGCGGCTTTTATCCGCATCTCTCGTTTTAAGTACCGTTAAATAACCAGGTGTGTTACCGTTTTGTGGATCTCTGTCAATATCAGAAGTAGCTACGGCTAAAGTAATTTCATTACCTAACCAAGGTTGGACATCTTTTTTATAATCAAGTCCAGTATTTGCTAATAAACTTTTTTTGAGCTTGGATAGTTTGACTTCACCATCCAACCCATCTAAGCGATTTGGATTTACTAGCATTGATAGCATGACTGGTGCTTGCTTAGAAACAAACGCAGCACCACCGGGTTGTTTAACCGTTTCACTGACTAAATTCAGAGAATTTTGATTAAATAACCCATTACAACCAGCGATCGCAGTTAATAACAGCACGATAACGCTTGCTGCTACAAAACGAAATAATGATTTTTGACTTATGAATCTTTTCACTTGTGCCCCATTGCGGTGTTTTTAACCACAATCACTATTAAAGCGTTTTGTGAAACAAATAGAAGCCTTTTTGATGTAAATAAATAGGCAAAAATAAAGTCCCCCTTTTCCAAGACGATTGGGCAGCTCTAAAATAGTAGTAGTTCATCAAACCAAAATTGCTGGATGGGGTTGCAGGGAGAGCAGGGGGATCAGAGGAGGCAGGGGGAAAAATTTTTATAATTCCATAAGCGAGAAGGAAGTAGTACAGCACGGCAGAAATAAACTCCACGCTTATTAATACTTATTACCTTGATACTTTTGACGAACGCAAGCGGTACTAGTTTTCATCAAAAAAGGCGTAACCCTATATTTATACCCATACAATTGATAAATATGTAGCGAATTTATCTTGATAATTATCAAAGTGTCTGGCCTGTGCTGATGCTAAGAGGGGGATTTTCTGTCAACATAGTAAATATATAGATTTTTTTTATAAATGCCTGATGACCGGGAACAATCTTCAACCCATAAATCAAATTACCGTAGAAGAACTTGCAAAACGTCTGTCTTCTGATAAGTCTTCAATTCAACTTGTAGACGTGCGCGAACCACAAGAAGTCAGAACAGCAAGCATCGAGGGTTTTGTCAATCTACCCTTAAGCAGGTTTTCTGAATGGGCAAACGACATTCAAACTCGTTTAGATGCTGATAGAGAAACTTTAGTTCTTTGTCATCATGGTGTCCGTTCCGCTCAAATGTGTCAATGGTTAATATCTCAAGGCTTCACAAACGTGAAAAACATTACGGGAGGCATTGATGCATATTCAATTTTAGTTGACCCTTGTGTTCCTCAATATTAAAGGTTAAAGGTTGTGGTGGTCGAATATTATTCGGTGAGAAAGTAGGCAATTCGTAGTTGTACATACCCCATTTAAAAAATAGCTGTGGGAAAATACGGACAGGACAGTGATTTGAAATGTATTTAAATTACACATTTATTTGTAATAAATAGTACTCTTACCCAAGACAAAGGTATTTGTAAGTGTAAAGGTATTGCAGTACACAACAATGATTTTTTATATTGCTTAATCATTATTAAATATTCGCTAACAGCATAAAAAAATCGTTTTTTTAAAAATTAATAAAAATTGTGTTTGAAAAGCCATTCCCTATGCAAGTCCAGTTAACGAATCGACAACAACATATACTTCGGGCGACAGTACGCCACTATATAGCCACAGCCGAGCCTGTGGGTTCAAAAGCTTTGGTGGAAGAATATGATTTGGGTGTGAGTTCGGCAACGATTCGCAATGTAATGGGAGTTTTGGAAAAAGCTGGATTACTTTATCAACCCCATGTGTCAGCAGGAAGGGTACCTTCAGACTCTGGCTATCGAATTTATGTAGACCAGTTAATCACACATAATGAAAATTTAGGAAGAGAAGTAGAAGCGGCATTACAAGGACGCTTAAAGTGGGAAGATTGGAGTTTAGAAGCACTATTGCAAGGGGCGACACAAATCTTAGCAACCCTGAGTGGTTGTGTGAGTTTAATTACAATACCGCAAAATAATTCATCAGTATTGCGACATTTACAGTTAGTGCAAATTGAGACAGGACAGATAATGTTGATTGTGGTAACTGATGGTTATGAAACTCATTCAACATTGATGGATTTACCCTCACTACCAGAAGATTCCCAACCCGATGTAGAGGTAATAGACAGGGAATTACAGATAGTTTCTAACTTTTTGAACAGTCAATTACGCGGTAAGAATTTAATGGAATTAGCCGCCCTTGACTGGAGTCAATTAGACCAAGAATTTCAGCGATATGGCGAATATTTAAAAAGATCCCTTGTAGAGTTGAATCGTCGCACCTCTTCCTCAACAACTACACAAATCATGGTACGTGGAGTATCAGAAGTTTTGCGTCAGCCAGAATTTTCACAAATACAGCAAGTACAAACCATAATTCAGTTACTTGAAGAAGAACAAGAACAATTATGGCGATTGATATTTGACGAAACAGAATTAGATCAGATAGATAAGCCACAAGTTACAGTTCGTATTGGTTCAGAAAATACCCTCGAACCCATCCGTACTTGTACCTTGATTTCATCCACCTATCATCGAGGTTCGATACCAGTAGGAAGCGTAGGAGTTTTAGGTCCCACACGTCTTAATTATGAAAATGCGATCGCCCTTGTTTCCGCTGCCGCTGAGTATCTTTCAGAAGCAATTAGCAGTTAGTTGTTAGTTGTTAGTTGATAGTTGTTAGTTGTTAGTTGTTGGTTGTTAGTTGTTGGTTGTTGGTTGTTACTTTTTACTCGTTACTCGTTACTCGATAGTTAGTTGTTGGTTATTACTTTTTACTCGTTACTCGTTACTCGATAGTTAGTTGTTGGTTGTTGGTTGTTACTTTTTACTCGTTACTCGATAGTTAGTTGTTAGTTGTTACTTTTTACTCGTTACTCGTTACTCGTTACTCGTTACTCGTTACTTATTACTTGTTAGTTATCCCCCCCATTCCCAGATCAATTCGGTAATATCTAGGGATATACTGCTTATTGCTAGATAATAGTTTTGACAATGAGAAAAATTATATTTTGGTTGCTTTGGGTTGGATTTGCTGTATATGCTTTTGTTTTTGCTCCTCCAGATCAACCCGATACTTTTGAATTAATAAAAAATCTTTCGACTGGAGAATGGGAAGAAATCAACCCAATGATTATTTCACTATTTAATTTAATGGGTGTATTTCCTTTAATTTACAGTTGTATGCTGTTTATTGATGGCAAAGGACAAAAAATACCAGCTTGGTTATTTGCAACTCTTTCTTTCGGGCTAGGTGCTTTTGCTTTGTTACCTTATTTAGCTTTACGAGAAACTAACCCCGATTTTGTCGGTAAAAAGAATGCTTTTCTCAAATTATTAGACTCCCGTATAACTGGTGTAGTTTTGAGTATCCCAGCAATAATTTTGGTATACTACGGATTAAAATCAGGAAACTGGGGAGATTTTCTCCAACAATGGCAAACTAGCCGCTTCATCCATGTAATGAGTTTAGATTTTTGTCTGCTTTGTCTGGTTTTTCCCGCACTTTTAGGAGACGATATGGCAAGGCGGGATATAAAAAATCCGATTTTATTTTGGTTAGTAACGTTTATACCCTTATTTGGTCCTTTGTTTTATTTATCGGTGAGAAAACCATTACCCGATGATACTCAAGAAGAAATAATTAACGAACAACAACCAGCAGTAAGTTGAATGACGATCTCTTTTAGCGGAGGTGGCAAAGCGGTTTAGCTGTTACAGCTAAATCTGATTAAATCTAGGTAGATAATCGTTTTGATGATACAATAGCATTGGTTCGAGAAGCAATCGTTC
>DESS01000114.1 GCA_002361335.1 Richelia sp. UBA3308 | reverse complement strand
AATCACTAACAACGCTCCAACTATCACGGGAAGAATGGGTTACACTGATTACACCGCAAAGCACTATCAACTAACAACTAACAACTAACAACTAACAACTAACAACTATCAACTAACAACTAAAAATAAAGACTATCCGCTTCCACTCCAGTTAATAAAGCTAAAGTTTCATCTTCATGGATAATCCAAGTGTCGTTGATATTATTACCCATACCTTGAATAGCAGTAATATCTTGAAAATCTAAACCACCAGATAATAGCAAAGTATCTTCAACTGGGTCATAATCGGTAATAGTATCAATTCCTTCTCCAGGTGCTAAAACAAATTTATCCCTACCACCACCGCCGGTTAAAGTATCGTTGCCAAAACCACCTTCAATAGTGTTAACACCAGCATTACCTATAATTACATCATCATACTTTGAACCGATGATATTTTCGATATTACTTAGATTATCTTCAGGGCTATTTGTATCAATAATTGCATCGTACCAAATATTAGCAACCTTTCCATAACCTTCTACAGTCGGATGAACTGCATCTTCTAAATCATCAAATGTTAAACCGCTAAAAACATCAACAAAAGCGACATTTTTACCTTGTTGTGCCTTACTATCAACAATTCCGGGAATATAAGAATTAAATCTGATTACTTGCTGTTGTTGTTCTTCTGTTTTACTAATTGGTGGAATAGAAGCGACTAGTAACTGAGTATCTGGTGATTGATAGGTAATTTGGTCAATCAGATCGTTGAGACGACTAGGTGCTTTTTCAACATCGTCATATCCGAGTATATCATTAGTGCCAATCATTAATAGCACCGTGTCGGGTTGAGCATCATCTAACCAACCATTGACACCACTGGCGATTTCACTTATTTTCCACCCACTAAATCCGGCATTATCTCTATCAAAACCGTAGGGACCTGTAGCATGTGGTCCTACAAAATCTACATTATAATTGCTATTGTCAAATAATTGCCATAAATCATCCCGGTAAGCCCCTAAATCCCAACTTCCCCAACCTTCTGTATTGGAATCACCCAAAGGCATTATTTTAAATGATTCAGTGGAAGTTGTGGTAAAGTGATGGGTTACTTTACCAACATTTAAATCAGCAACAATCCCAGAATTAGCTCCATCATAAGTAATAGTATCTATTGCGTTACCGCCATAGAAAGAATTATTACCCGTACCACCATAAATTAAATTATTATTCGATGAAGAAACCGGTACTAACTCCAGATAGTTAATGTTAAAATAACTACCCAACATATCCAGACGCATTTCATAACTACCTGCATCCAAAAAGAAAGTTTGAGAAGATTCGACATTTTCCCAATTCCACCAGCCACCAGTATTGCCTAAATTAAGATTCGCCTGTTGTTCCCCAAGAGTTACTTTAAAACCGTGATTTCCCTCCACATCAGAAGCGACACGGGATACCAACCGATATTCTCCCGATATGGGAACAGTGAGATCATAAGTTAACCATTCCCCTGAATCAATCCAACCAAGGGCATAACCACCATCAATATCATTACTAGATTGGATATCCACATCATCAAAGCGGTACTTTCCACCAGTGTTACCAGAAGTGCTGTCGATACCATTTTTATAATCTTCTGCTTCAATGCGAATTGAACTCATATTTTCCGGCTTATTTGTGATCTTTTTCTGCTTTTACCGTAAAATCCGGGAAAATAGGTCATGATTCCACAGAAAAATCATCAAAACGCGATTAACTATATTTTTTTCGCCAAAAGTAATTAATTTTTAGCAATATATACAGTCATTTTTAATAGAATATGAGGCTTAATTTTTTATTTTCGCGATCTTAAATACTGTAACCAAGCAAACCAAAAAAAATCCGGCGTTGCCTATCTCGTTATGAATTATAAATGTCCCACACGCTATACTATGAGCGTCTCTACAAGGATTTCTGTCCCTAGGGCAAATCAATTTCATACATCTAAGATCGCAACGCCAAAAATCCAATTAAATCGGAATTTGAAATATGTATGTTTTAAATATTTTATATCTTTTACTTATATTTTACCGAAGCCCATCACTGAAAAATTTCATACCAATTTGTCTCTCAGATAGGAAATAGATAGCTTTTAGATAACCAGTACTTGTTGATTACCGATGTAGATAAATACTGCATCAGTAATCAACAGAGGACAAGCAACTAGCTTTTAGAAATCTACTCTTATTTAAAATCTGAGAATGCAAGCTGGTATGAATTTTTTTCCAGGATGACTTCCCTGAAACTTTCACCCTTATCAGACAAATAGTCTAAATGCTGCCTTAAGATGATGCAATAACTAACTTCTACGTCTAGCAATACACATTATCGATTGCGCTGCTTCTGGCGTATCAGGGTTAATACCTGAGAACCTCTGACTTAATCTCAATCTCCAAGAATTCTTACCGTTTTTACCTTCGAGTACTTCAGCACCTAAATCGTGACTGTGAGGATATAATTTCACTTCAAAACCAAGGGGTTGCAAAGCATCATAATATACTTCTGGTGTGATCCCATCCCCTGGCCTTTGATTGTGAATTTCAGTTTTCCAACGTGCCTGTCTTACCTCATAGTCAATATAATGCTTACTTCCAAGGAGACGATATAAAGGATATCGAATATCCCTTATAAATAGACCTAAACCTTTAAGATTCCAAGCACTAACCTGGGGGTCTTGATCCGTAAATAATAACCCACCAGGACGAACTAAACGCCCTGCTTCTCTTAAAATTCTACCCATATCATCGCAATGATGAACGGTAGCATTGGCAACGACAATATCAGCAAATCCATTTATAAATGGAAGGTGATGGGCATCAGCCAAAATTGGTGTATAACCAACTTCACGAGCCATCTTTAGACCACCTGGGGAAACATCAACCCCAATCAATAATTTAGGAGAACCGCCTAAGGTTGCATAGACATTACCAGGTCCGCAACCGATATCTACAACTATTTTGTCATCCCAACTACCCATTACCGCCTGCCAGCGTTCCTTAAATGGTTCGGTACGGTGATCGGTCTCAAAATATTCCTTAGCCCATTTCGGATGTCCAAAAAAGTAACTGTTAGCATGCATACCCTTTGTAAAAACTGGGATTGGACAGCTAGGAATCTCCCCTGCTTCCCAATCTACAATTGCATCTGAAGCTAGATAAGGTTTCAACCGGGAGTACGCAGAATCTTTCATTCTTTCTCCTTGGGTATTATTTCTATTCGATAGTATGTCGCAAATAATACATCAATATATTCTATTTAATATATACATATTCATTTATGGTAATTCCAGTAATATTACAGGCAAAAATAAAAAGAATTTATAAAGTTATTATGATTAAACAAAAAAAATAACTTTAAAAGTTTATATTTAGTTTTGTATATCATGTAATTTTTTAACCTCTAAATATGGGTTAAATTCCCCGGCACAAGACGGTGTAAGATCTGAAGGGGCGACCCGGGAATGGGTTGGGCATTATACCCCATCCCAATTCCAAACTACTTCGGGCGGAGGCGGAGATTCTCCGCC
>DESS01000297.1 GCA_002361335.1 Richelia sp. UBA3308 | reverse complement strand
TCATTACTCATTACTCTTTACTCATTACTCTTTACTCATTACTCATTACTCATTACTCGTTACTCGTTACTCGTTACTCGTTACTCATTACTTCTTACATTTCCCCCCTCCCCTTCTCCCCTTCCTTGTCTTATTTAACACTCCAGGGAATCATGGGATCTTTGGCGAGTTTTTTAGATACTTCATATGCGCCGTAACGGTTGAGATGACTGGGATCGGAAAAGTAGTCGTGTGCTTGTAACCATATTTGACTTAAGTCTCGATAAACGAAATTTGGGCGGCTTGCTAAACTCAACATATATTGTTCAAATTCTTGTTCGTATTTTCTACGTACTGGATCTAAATACTCTGCTGTCAAAGGCATATTGACAAACACTACATTTATATTTCGAGATTCCGTGTAATTAAGTACTGCTTCCAAGGCTGCATTTTGTTCGCCTGTTAATTCAAAATTGTCATAGTCTTTATCATAATTACCCGCAACTTTGGCGTGCTTTTTATAATAAGTTTCAGGGTAAAAACGGATAGATAAAGGCAGGAATCCATCAAAGTCTACTGCGTAATTGGAAATGTCTTTTGTGACATTATTTAAATCCTTTGAATAATTTTCCACCGAAAGAGCACTGATTATGGGTAAAGATTTAAATATTTGATTAAATTGACCTTTTAATCGATGGCGTTTTTCGTAGGAACTCGAAACAATGGCAAATCCTTGATTTAAGTTTTCGTTGATAATTTCATAGCCATTACTGTTTTGTTTAACAATTTCTGCTTCTTTAGGAGTTGTTAAAGAATCATCAGTAGAATCAAGTCTAGCTAATGATATTTTGAAAGCATATTGATAACCCGGTGATTTTGCGATCGCATCATAGGTATTATCTTCTCTACCACTATTAAAAGCACGGGAACCATCTGCCCATATGATTGTCTTGGGTAATTCCTCTGGTTGGAGTACGCGACGAATTATAAAATCAACAATTTGTGCTGTTGCACCGTTAATACCAAAGTTAAATACATCAATATCGGTATAACCCTCACTTGTTAAACCTTTAGAAAGTGCATCTGGATCTACACCTCGTAAAGCACGAGAAGAACCGATAATTAATACATCCGGTGGCCCACCATTTTTCGCCAGACGCTGTTTGTATAATGCCAAATGTTCGTCTAATTGCCTAGAATTAAAACTTGGAAGTGGCGATCGCGCAGCTAAAAGTATGGCGGTTGCTGTTGCTTTACTTTGGTTTGAGTTGTTTTCACGGGTGAAGCCAGAAGCGTTAAATACTGAGTTGGATTTGTCGTTGGAAATTCCATCGGTATTTTCGGTGAGAAATGCCGTTTTTGTTTTCTCTGTAGCGGTATTAGAAGTTGCCGGTTGAACAATTGTGGGAGTTGATGGTGTATGGTAAGTCAAAATTTGACCCAATACCCAATCAATTTGTAAAGTCAATAGTAATCCCACACTACCCCAAATTAACGCCACACGAGGGACTTTCGTTTCTGAACTTAGTTGCGATGGCTGCTGTTTTTCAACAAATAGCTGGGTTCTCACCAACCAATTTTTGATAGTTTCACCCCAATCCTTTGCTACGTCAGTAACAAAAGTATGAATTTCTTCGGGGGTTAAATCGGGACGTAATACGGGTTCGGTGTCGTTGGGTAAAATTTCCTCTACGTAGGCGGAAGTTGCAGCAAATTCTGGAGTCGCTTCCGGTACTACCCGTTGGCGGGGCTTGAAATCCGTACCGCACTGCCAAAACGGTTTTTTGTTACCGGCTCTTCGACCGTAAACTCGCACTCCAGCAAGCTCTGGTATTTGCAAATGCCTAATGAAATTAATCACTTTGGCAGCTACTTGTTTGCGCGCTGGACACACTGGTGCATCACACATGATGTGTAATAAATCTTGTTTTCGCAGTAAAAGTACGCGAATACCACCAGTTTTCAAACGCTTGTCTAAATTGGGATTGAGTAAGCGCTGTAGTAAAAAAGTAATAGCTTCAATGTCACCAGTATTGGCTAATTCCATCGGTGATGTAGCTAAAGCAGGATGTTCTTTAGCTGGTAAAGACAACCAATCAATCCACACGGGTTGGCTATCTGTTACTGCTTTTTGTCCGTAGATTGCTGCGGATAAAATACCTTGGGGGGCTAATGCTTCTAATTGAGGAACAATTTTATCTAAACACAAAGTTTTCTCAGGAATCACCACCGAATCGGGGGATTGAGTAATGGGAGTACAAAATACATGTAGTGTTGAATCTTGTAAAGAAGCTTGTACTTCTATCTTTAAATCAGCAAATCCCAGATTTAAAAGCTTGACAATTGCTTGTACATCTCCCCATCGCCCCCATTGTTTGAGCATCACTTCCGGGGGTGTCAAATCAATTAACAACAACCAATCTGGTTGAGTTTCACCAACAACTTGCGTGCAAATAACTGCATCCCGGTAACCACGTAGCTTAAGATTTCGTAACTTAGCAGCTACAGGCTCTGCAATTAATGATGGGTCTGGCGTATAATTTGACTGACAAAAAACCCACAAACGACCTTTTGTCTTAGTGGTGGGGGTAGTATTTTGTTTTTTAACTTTGACTTGGACTGATACACCCAAAGTACTCAGGGTTTCGCTAAGATAGCGAGCGATCGCCGTTGGATCTCCTTGACGGGCTAAACTCTCATTCGATAATATTAGCGCCCCAGCAGCAGGGGCATTGCGATTATCTGCTCTTAAACGTCCAAGACTAACTTCTTCTAAATGCTTATCGAGTTGATTTAAATAAACCTTATGGCACCATTGAGGGCGTTTTTCGCTTTTTTTCTTGCCGTAAACGAAAACTTGGTATATTGAAGGTTGTTCCCTTTTTGTTAAAGCATCTAAATCAGTTTGCTGTAACGCTTTGAGCAAATCGGATAAAGTGTCCCAACGAGGAGGGCACCCGTTAGATTCGCAAAGAATGTGTAGGTCATTTCCCCGCAACCGGACTTTTACCCCTAATGAGTTGATCCCAGTTGCTTGACTTACCCACTGTGCTAATGATTGTTGGGTTTCTATAAAGGCTGTTTTCATCGGAAGTTGACGAAAAGGTATTGAGCAGATGCGCCAAAGGTTGGCAACAGCTAGTAAACTAGAATCATAGAATTTATTAATCTATTAAGTTTTTTTAGCATTTTTGTAATCTCCAGTGCTTGTTTATTAGCTAATTCAATTTGCCTATATTAACTTTGTAAAAAGCTATTAACCTGATTTTTGTAAAGTTTTGTGTTTGATCTCACTTATCTTACTGCATCGTCAAAATATCTATGTCACCTGAAGTAGTTAATTCTAAATCATCCTCATCCGAATTAAATTTGGGTTTATTCTCAATTCCCCAATCTGTGATATTGCAAGCAGGTACGTTTTCGGTCTTAACATTAGTGTTAGCGGAAAAAGCGACACGTGAAGCACTCATAGCCGTAGGACAAGCCAGCGAAGAAATATTTCGAGGCGAACGCCTACCCATGCTTGATTTTCCAACTTCAAATTCTGTTTCTATTCAAGACTAAAAGGCAGTATAAGAAGTGTTAGCCCGTCGTTGGGTGGAAATTTCACTCGATGTGGGTGCCACAACCACAAAAAAAGAATAAAGAGTAGTGAACTCTATAAGTACAGAGGATATGAGTACCATTTTATACCCTTCGACTCAGGCTATGAATATCCATCCCGCTTCAGATTTGTTTTTGCGCCATCGCCTACAAATCGTCGAGGAAGTGTGGGAATTAGTTCTCCGCGAAGAATGCGGACAACAGATGGTGGATCTCCTCAAACAGTTACGCAATTTATGTTCTCCGGAAGGACAAGCAACCGATAACCAAGCTTCTAGTGTATCTAGCTTAATTGAAGAATTGAGCGTTAATGAAGCAATAAGGGCAGCGCGTGGATTTGCTTTGTATTTCCAGTTGATCAACATCATAGAACAGGATCACGAACAACAGCAGCAACTAATTCGCTACGAAGAAGATGAGGAAGCACAAGATAAAGAAGCTTTACCAAATATCATTTATTCGAGCAATCAACACCAGGAGGAGCCGACTCTCAACAACGGAGTTAATGCAGATTTATTAGGTAAAAATGCGAATATAAAAGATAAAGGTACCTTTGCTGAATTATTCCCTAAGCTATTTAAATTAAACGTTCCACCAGGACAAATTCAACGCTTAATTGCACAATTGGACGTGCGCTTAGTGTTTACAGCTCACCCAACTGAAATTGTGCGTCAAACCATCCGAGATAAGCAGCGGCGAGTGGTAGATTTACTGCAAAAACTCGACGCATCCCAAAAGCCTTCTGGCAATACAACGCCAGGAGGATATTCTTGGGAAACAACTCAATTACGTTCTCAATTACTCGAAGAGATTCGTTTATGGTGGCGTACCGACGAGCTACATCAGTTTAAACCCACCGTACTTGATGAAGTAGATTATGCGCTGCACTACTTTCAACAAGTATTGTTTGATGCTATTCCCCAATTGTACCAGCGTCTGCAATATGCTTTACATTCCACCTTTCCTAGACTTGAGCCACCAATTAAAAGCTTTTGTCAATTTGGTTCTTGGGTAGGTTCCGATCGAGACGGGAATCCATCGGTAACACCAGAAATAACTTGGCAGACAGCTTGTTATCAACGCCATATGGTGTTGAATAAATACATCGAATCGGCGAGCGGGTTAATTGAATTATTAAGCGTATCGCTGCACTGGAGCGATGTTCTACCGGACTTATTAGAATCCCTGGAAATCGAACAATCCCAGATGAGCGAAGTTTACGAAGCATTGGCTTTGCGCTATCGTCAAGAACCTTACAGGTTAAAACTAGCTTATGTAGTCAAACGATTAGAAAATACACGGGAACGTAATTTAGCGTTACGCAAGCGCGAGATTATCAAAGATGACAAAGCTCCTATTTATGCAACAGCATCCGAGTTTTTAGCGGATTTAAGGTTAATTCAACGAAACTTGTCAGAAACAGGTTTAAAGTGTCACCAGTTAGAAAATCTCCTGACTCAAGTGGAAATTTTTGACTTTAATTTGACACAATTAGATGTTCGGCAAGAATCAACCCGTCACAGCGATGCAATCGGCGAAATCTTAAAATATTTGGGAATATTAGAGACAACTTACGACGAATTACCAGAAGAAGAGAAAATAGCTTGGTTAATAGGGGAACTGCAAACTAGAAGACCATTAATACCAGCACAATTACCGTTCTCTGATAAAACCAACGAAATCGTTGAAACGATGCGGATAGTCCATTCGCTGCAACAAGAATTTGGTTACAACATCTGCCAAACTTATATTATCAGTATGTGTCGCTCCGTTAGCGACGTACTAGAAGTATTGCTATTAGCTAAAGAAGCAGGACTTTACGATCCCGGAACCGCTGTAGGTACAATCCGAGTAGTTCCCTTGTTTGAAACAGTGGAAGACTTACAGCGTTCCAGACAAGTTATGGGAGAGCTGTTTTCTCTTCCCTTGTATCGCGCACTACTTGCGGGAGGATATGCAGCCTATGAAGAGGAGAAGAAGACAAGGGGAGAAGAAGACAAGGAGACAAAAAGCGTAGAGGAAAGTTCTTCTGTTTTAAATCCCAACTTACAAGAAATAATGTTAGGGTATTCTGACAGTAACAAAGACTCGGGATTTCTGAGCAGTAATTGGGAGATTCATAAAGCTCAAAAATCATTGCAGCAAATCGCAGAAGAATACGGCTTAAACGTGCGAATCTTCCACGGACGGGGTGGTTCCGTAGGACGTGGTGGTGGTCCTGCTTACGAGGCGATTTTGGCACAACCAGGTAAAAGTATCAACGGGCGGATAAAGATTACCGAACAAGGAGAAGTTTTAGCTTCCAAATACTCCTTACCGGATCTAGCACTGTACAATCTCGAAACCATCACCACCGCAGTAATTCAAGCCAGCTTGCTGCTACGTTCCGGATTTGACGATATCCAACCTTGGAACGAAATCATGGAAGAATTGGCAGCGCGATCGCGTAGGCACTATCGGCATTTAATCTACGAACAACCAGATTTTATTGACTTTTTTAATCAAGTTACACCGATAGAAGAAATTAGTCAGTTACAAATCAGTTCTCGTCCCGCTCGTCGCCCCTCAGGTAAAAAAGGATTAAGTAGTTTGCGGGCAATACCTTGGGTATTTAGCTGGACACAAACCAGATTTTTGCTACCTGCATGGTACGGAGTTGGTACGGCTTTGCAAGAATTTTTAAACGAAGCCCCCGAGGAACATATACTACTACTACGGTGCTTTTACAGTAAGTGGCCATTTTTCAAAATGGTGATTTCCAAAGTAGAAATGACCTTAGCAAAAGTCGATTTACAAATGGCGCGACATTATGTAGATGAATTGTCAAAACCCGAAGATAAAGAACGCTTCGATCAAGTATTTAACCAAATTTCCAGCGAATACCATCTGACAAAAAATTTAGTCTTAGAAATTACCAGACACGAAACCCTTTTAGATGGAGATCCAGTGTTACAGCGTTCGGTACAATTAAGAAATGGTACTATTGTACCTCTAGGATTTATTCAGGTATCCTTACTCAAGCGTTTGCGCGACAGTAAAACCAACGCCACCTCTGGAGTAATCCACTCCCGTTACAGCAAAGGAGAATTACTCAGAGGCGCACTCTTGACTATTAACGGAATTGCTGCTGGCATGAGAAATACTGGTTGATGGGAAGTGAGTGGTGAGTAGTGAGTAGTGAGGAGTTTTAATTATCTCCCCTTGTCCCCTTGTCTCCTTGTCCCCTTCCCACGCCACTTGCTACAATTCCCGAAGAGCAACGCAGTTGCTCATCTTCCCATCTTCTTTATGAGTAAACAATCATCAAAAAAGCGATTACTAATTTGTACCTTCTTAGCCATAGCATCCGGCTTTTTCGGCGGTTACATGGGCGGACAAATTAGCATTCAAGCCCACAGTCAAAACTGTGAAAATCAACGTTGGAGCTTATTTAAAGCGGGTTGTAAAATTGCGATCGCACCTAGTGCAATGTGGCGAGGTAGCACTACCGGAATTTGGACTGGTAGCGTCTTGGGTGCCTTTTTTGCCGGTTTAATAACACGGAAGGAGTAAGAGATGCAAGGAAGGAAGGGGAGATAATTAAAACTGCCCCCCTCCTCACTTGCGCCCTCCCAATGGCCCATATCCAACTTATTCAATGAAAGCGTTGAGGGAATTGCAAACTATTCCAGGTTTTCCAAGAACTACTATTGGTATCAAAACACCACCAAGAACCGTTTTTTGATTCTTGGTAACAAAATAAACTGCGTTCGCTGGCTTGGAGGTTTTCGGTAAAATAGTATACTATATCTCGAAAAGGATAAGTTTTGCGGCTTAATCGTTTAGCTACAGCTTGATTTGGACATTCAACAATAAATACTGGCTCGGAATCTATATAACCTAAAGAGAATATACACATCCTTAAGATAGCTCGCAGCCAGCTTTCAGAGTTTTCAAAACATTTATCTACAATTGTATTGCTTAAAGCTCTTTCTAGTTTACGGTTTTGTTTATCGGGAATACGATGCTCTGACATAACGTCACCATATTGCTAAAGCATTGCTTTGAGATTAAACTATAAGCTCTATGAGTGACAAGCGCCTAGGGATAATTACGGCATATAAAGGTTTATGTTAAGGTCAAGGGTTAAAAGTTAAAGGTTAAAGGTTAAAGATAAAAAATTAGTTGCGCTACCGCTTACTGGTAAAATCCAGTTAAGTTAATAATGGTAATTTAGCATGACTACTAAAGATAATCAAATCAATGGCTCAACTAAGGGTGCAGATGCTGTTGACGAAGCTATTGCCAAAGGAATTGATTTGGATGGTTCTCCGATTGAGTCTGAAAAGTTAGATTTATATAATAAAGTCATGGCATTGGAGGGCAATAGACAGCGTAGTGGTGTAAAAAATACTATGAGGTCTCGTATAGTTAGAATTGGGGCTAAACATATTGCCCAAGCTGAACTGAATAAAATGCTTGAAGATGCTGATTTTACGCCTTTGAAAGAAAAAGAAATTGCTTTTTATTACGGTGGAAAGTAGGATAAGTTCGATTACGATTAGGACTTATGTACTTTACAAATAGACTGTTGTGTGTTTTATCACCAGACATTGAAAATCAGGCGTTGCATAATGAGAATATGA
>DESS01000171.1 GCA_002361335.1 Richelia sp. UBA3308 | reverse complement strand
TGAAATCGCAATAGTTTTAAACAACAGTTAGTTAAAAGCTTTGTATTTGAATGATTAAGTATCTGCTTGTCACGGTATATGTGGAGATTTTCAAATATATTACTGTACTCAAAATATAAACGAGCGTGCTGTATATTTGATTTTCAGTATAAGCTAAACGATTGTAGAAACGGCGTGCACAATATGCACGCCGGATGGGAAATCTAAATTCATATAACTGATGACAGCAACCCCTTTTTTTTATAGCTTTACTAAGCAGTTTTCGATTTTGCTTTTTTTGATTTTTTTAAATGCTTTCTTGTAAATCCTGCTCCAACAAAAACTGTCATGATGCCAAAAATTGTGGAAGGTTCAGGGATAGTTTTGCCTTTAAAAGTAGTTTTGAGATTACTTGGTTCCAAAGTAGTTGGTTCCTCAGGACCTATAAAAAATGATTTGCTACTGTCTTTCGGGTTACTAAAATCAACTATCCCCCTGGATGTATTATCTGAATTATTAAAAGCAAAACTTATTAGTTCCCAGTTTTCTGCAAATGTAGCACTTGTGATATCAAATTCTTGAATACTTGGCTCAATCATTTGATTATTCAATTCATTAATCGTGAAAGTTACATCACCTTTTCGGAAAGGTTCTTTTTCAAATTGAAAGATTGCGGAACCGGAAAATATATTGTCTTCAAAGAATGGATTCCTTTCACCATTCTCTAAAAACTCTATACCTCTGGAATTCCAGTCAAATGAACCATTTACTTGTACTGCTTGGGCAGAAAGATTAGGTAAAGCAATTGCGATTAAAGAACCTAGCATTAGGAGATTACTAATTCGCATAATGACTCACTCTTTATTGAAAGATTACAGTTAGTTATTTTTTCATTTATACTAACTTTATATTTTAAAAGACAAGTATATTTCTGAACAAAAATTGATTTAAAATCTAATTTTATACAGGATTTTTTTATTTTTTATTCACTATAAATATATAGACTTAGGCATTTTTAACCATCAACAAATCACCAAAAAATAAACTGGATACAAGCCCCCGGATTTATCTGTGGAAAGGAAAAAATCTAGGGAAAAGGCTGTCTTGCTGTCATGTAAAAGAGATAATAATTTTAGCTTACAAATAATAAAAAAGGCAACTCGGGTGGAGGGAGTAGAAAATAGGGAATCAAAATAGTATTTACTATCAAGGTAATTTATACAGCTTGCTTCCTCTAGTAAGAATTTCAAGCTTTTGAGCAAGATTATTAGCATACTATGTACTGAATCAGCAATAATATTTATAAATCTACAACTTAAATGCGTACCGAATTAATTGATAATTAATAATTGCTAATTGATTTCAAATGCTCGATCAAAATCAAACTCCTTTACTCGATGCTCTAATATCCAACGCTAAAAGAATCCATACGCCGTTTTACACCCCAGGGCACAAACAAGGAAGAGGAATTTCGCCAAAACTCGCTGATTATTTTGGTAAAACTGTATTTCGTGCCGATTTAACTGAATTAACTGAATTAGATTGTTTATTTACACCCAATGGTGTTATCCAACAAGCGCAACAACTTGCCGCCCAAGCTTTTGGTGCATCACAAACTTGGTTTCTTGTCAATGGTTCCACTTGTGGAATAGAAGCGGCAATTTTGGCAACTTGTGGCGATCGCGATAAAATAATTCTTCCCCGTAATATTCATTCTTGTGCAATATCCGGTTTAATTCTTTCTGGTGCTATCCCAATCTTCATCAACCCAGAATATGATTCAACTTTAGATATTGCCCACAGCATCACTCCCCAAAGTTTAGAAACAGCATTAAAAAAACATCCCGATGCCAAAGCTGTGATGATGGTTTACCCAACATATTATGGTGTATGTGGAGATATTACAGCGATCGCCAAACTCACCCATGAACATAATATCCCCTTACTAGTAGACGAAGCCCACGGCGCACACTTTAACTTCCATCCAGAATTACCCATCCCCGCCTTAGCCGCTGGAGCCGATTTAAGCGTACAATCCATCCATAAAACCCTTGGTGCCATGACTCAAGCATCAATGCTGCACCTGCAAGGGGAAAGAATAAATATTAACCGCGTCAATAAAGCCTTACAAATCCTACAATCTACCAGTCCCAGTTATATATTACTAGCTTCCTTAGATGCAGCACGACAACAAATGGCGCTCCACGGTAAAGAATTACTTAGCCATACATTACAACTCGCAGATCAAGCCAGAAAACGTATTAATAAAATACCAGGATTATCAATTTTAAATTTTCCCTCATCTGATTTGAAAGAGCAGGGGGAGAAAAAAACTTTGATAAATGATGGTGATAGCGCAGCGTGCCCGGAGGGCATAAATTTTTTCATGGGGACTGCTTTAGACAAAACCCGCTTAAGTGTAACTGTTTCTGAATTAGGGATAACAGGATTTGAAGCAGAAGAAATTTTCGACGAACAATTTAACGTAACCCCAGAATTCGCTTCATTACAACATCTGACATTTATTATTAGCTTGGGTAATACCGAATCCGATATAGAACAATTAGTAAAAGCTTTTAAAAAATTGGCAAAAGAATATAGTAAACCCCCCCTGACAATTGAGAAAGGGTTTGATTGTAGAGTTTTGCAAAACTATTTAGGTCATAATCCCACAAAAGTGATCAATTTACATCTATCGCCACGTCAAGCATTCTTCGCCGCAACAGAAAGCGTACCCATCGAAAAAACAATAAACCGTACTTGTGCCGAAATTGTCTGCCCTTACCCACCAGGAATTCCCCTATTAATGCCAGGAGAAATAATTACCCCTACAGCTTTAGAATACCTGAAATATATCAATAAAATGGGTGGATTTATCAGTAATTGTGCTGATACTACTTTGTCTAATTTGAAAGTAATTAAAGAATGATATCAAGCCCGGATAATTACTTACTATATAACCCTATTGAAAAAATGGCGGTTATTATCTACTATTCCTTTTACTTCTTACTTCGGAACGAGTTACTTCGGAACGAGTTACTCATTACTCAGATCAAATATGATAACTGTTTAACCGGACATGATATGAAATGGGAGAAGGGGTAGAGGAGGAAGAAATCACCAATGCCCCATGCCCCATGCCCAATGCCTAATGCCCTTTCGGCCCTATTTTCTTAAAACCACTTGAAAAGAATTTAAATATCCTCTAATACTTCGAGAAAGATATTTTTCCTGTTCTTTAGTGGTGATAACCATAGCTTGATATAAACGCCCTTCGGCGAAAAACATGCGGTTTCTGGTGATTTTTCCGCCGGAGTTGACGTATTCGATTTCTTTGCCTGGGTGATTGTTGGAACTACGAATGTCTTGCTGACGAATTAATTTCGATTTTGTGGTTTTCAATGCCATATCCCGGGCATTGTTCAACACTACTTGGGGATTCGCCATTTCGCCATAACTATAAGGAAAATCGTTGTATGCCACCACATAGGCTACTTGCTGTTTAGGAGGTTGAGCCAAAAATATATTTAAATTAATCTCTCCCATAAAGGTTTTTTGGGTTTGACTCATTGATTTAGGTATTCCCGGCATTAATACTTTGAAGCTACCGTCTGGAGAATTAAATACTCTCCATTGTGACTTGCTTGTTTTGGCTATGGCTGTTTGTTTTATGTTTACTTCCAACAAACCAAAGCTGGTGAATACCAAACCAGCAGCGATTAGGGATAAAAAAGATTTTCTTGTCATATTTGTTGCTTAAGAAGATGCTGATATTACTTCCAACAGTTCGCTTTCTTTATAACCTAGAAGCACTAATAGCAGCACCTATTAAACCAACTTGAGAATTAAGAATGATATGTACGGGTATGTCTTGCAAGATGCTTCTCATTCTACCTTTACTACTGAAATTCAATAGAAAATTACCCTTTTGCATCAAGGGAAGTATTTTGGGTGCAATGCCACCAGCTACATACAATCCACCGTAGGGTAAAAGTTTAAGAGCAAGATTTCCGGCTTCTGCACCATATGCTTCCACAAATAATTGCATGGTTTGTTCCGAAAGGCGATCGCGCCCTTCCACGGCAGCGTTACCAATTGCTGCACCTGGATCTACGCTTTTTTCTTTTCCTGCTTCTTCTTCCCAGGTTCTCACAACTTGAGCAATTTCTGGGGATTCGGCAGCCATTTTTCGATCTCGCAAAAATTCGTAAATTGATACTATTCCCATACCGGAAACGACTCTTTCTACCGATACCCGTTGAATATCATGTTTATCCAAGAGATATTTCAACAGTTGAAATTCTAATTCGGTACGGGGAGCAAAATCGGAATGTCCCCCTTCTGAAGGAAATATCTGATAAACATCTCCAGTTTTAATTAAATAACCTTGTCCTAAACCAGTACCCGCACCCAAAATACCAATAGGCGCTTCCGGATTATGCTGCCCTTGTTGCAAGGTTAATATATCTTTTTCTTCCAAACCCAAAATACCATAACCAACCGCAGCGAAATCGTTGATTAAAGAAACGTCAGCAATACCTAATTGTTCTTCCAAACGAGAACTATCGAGAAACCAAGCTAAATTAGTCAATTTAGCAGTATTATTGACTACAGGACCAGCGATCGCAAAACAAGCCTTTTGAGGTGTCCCTGTATCAGCTGCTGCTAAAAACTGTTTTACTATGGGTACTAAATCAGGAAAATCTTTACTAGAATAACGTTCTTCATGCAATGTACGTAATACAGGCTTTTCTGACGCTTCAACTAAGCGCAGAATAGTTTTTGTACCGCCGATATCTCCCGCTAATAACAATGTCATAATAAATTAGTTGATAGTTGATAGTTGATAGTTGTTAGTTGATAGTTGTTAGTTGATAGTTGATAGTTGTTACTTATTACTCGTTACTCATTACTCATTACTCATTACTCATTACTCCTTACTCATTACTCATTACTCATTACTCCTTACTCATTACTCATTACTCATTACTCGTTACTCGTTACTCCCTTCCTCCCTTCCTCCTAAATTTCTACCACTAACAACTAACCACCATCAATTAAATCTCACGACTTCTTCAACTTCTGTCAAATGAGAAGTATCTCCTGTAAGCTCTAAGAACCATTCTGGTTCTTTACGGACGATTTTAACTAAACTACATAATGAAGCTTTGACTTCTTTTATGGCTATATCTCCCACAAATCCTATGGCAGCACCTAGTACTGATGCACCATGGGCAACTAATAAAATGTTGTCTGGAGAATATTCCCTTGCCAAACATCTAGCAGTTTGTGCTGAGCGTTGGCGCATTTTTTCCCGAGTTTCGGGATAATTGACTCCTATTTGGGGCGTATAGCTAACGTCAATTTGGGGATATAATTCTGCTAAAACTTGAGTTGAAAGTCTTTGTGGTTCTTCACTCATCCAATCGGGATTTAACCATTCACTCAATCCGGTTTCTAATTTTATCGGTAAATCAAGAGCCGATGCAACTGCTGCTGCTGTTTGTACGGTACGTAAAAATGGAGAAGCGAAAATACGATCGATCTTTTCTCCCTTAAGACGATTTGCTAATTGCTGTGCCTGTACCATACCATCATCTGATAGCGGTGGATCGTAACGTCTTTCGGCTGTTAAAAACCAGTCAGGATTTACAAAGTCAAGACGATTGGCGTGTCTGGCTATCCAGATGATTTGCGACATAAGATAAATGCTGAAATTTACGCAGAAAATATTATTGCACCAATTGCAAGATTTTTTAATATTTTTTTTGAAAGCATTTACAACTTACAGCAGTATTCAATTTTGTTATAATTAGAGATTATCTTCCCTTTATAGCAATTTTCATTCTTGGAGGATGGGTATAAAAGTATTGTTATTAACGTTCCTATTCAGATTGTCCGATCAATAACGATACCCATTATTAGGAAATTGTATGGGAGTTTGGATTGAATATGGGGAAGTTGATTGCTGTGTTAATGGTTGCTGCAAACCTGTATTTATACTGTTGTTTGGTAGATTATAAGTATTAGGAATAAGGATATTGAGATTATTCCGATTGTTCAGTTTATTGTATATATTTTGAATTCTTTGTTGTATTTGTGGACTGTATCTACTAGTCCTTATTCGAGTATTATTCAAGTTACTAGAAGGATTTTGTAACTGATTATTTAAATTCTGCTGATTATAGTTAGTTCCAGGTATTTGGTTATTGTTAAAGTTGCTGTAGGCATTTGGAATCTGATTATTGTTTAAGTTGTTGTGTAAATTTGGTTGAATATAGTTAGTTCCAGGTATTTGATTATTGTTCAAGTTACTGTAGGGATATTGTATTGGGTTATTTAAACTTCGTTGAATATAATTATTTCTAGACAGTTGATTATTATGGATATTACTAGAAGGATTTTGTATTGAATTATTGAAAATTGAATTATTTAAATATGATTGATTGTAATTAGCTGTAGGAAGTTGATTATTATTAAAGTTACTGTTTTGATTTTGTTGTTGATTAATATTAAAATTATTGTATAAATTCCGTTGATTGTAATTATTTGTGGGTTGTTGATTATTTAAAGGTTGATTAAAAATTGTAGTATCAACAAGAGGATTATTCGGATTTGGACGCAATTTTTGATTAGCTAAAGCAGATGGGTTTACCTTAATCGTATTTTGAGGTATTTCAAAAATATTTTTATTAATTGGAGTTGTTGCTGATGGATTTTCCTGGCTTTGATGAATATTTGATCGATCAATTGCTGCTTTTAAAGCACTTGTAGGACTAGTATTTTGAATCTGATTAGTCAAATTGCTGTTAATTACACCATTATTTAATGAGCTTTGAGACGCTTGTATACCAGAATAAATAGGAGATAAATTATTAATTTTTGAAGCCTGTTGCTGATTAGCAAAATTAAACTTTAATAAATTCTCAGCTTGGGTTAAAAAAGGGTTTTGCTGATATATTACAGAAGTTGATGGTGTTTTTGATTGAATATTCGATTGAATTTCCTTCGCTTTTTGATTTTTTTTAGCTAAATCTAATATCTTATTTAATTGTTCTTCATTTTGTTTTCTAATTTTATTGCGATCGCTAATAATTGTCGTTACAGGTATCCTTGCTTGTTCTCGATCGTAATCAAGTATTGATAAATTATCAATATCAGCAGCGATCGCTCTATCTTCTTCTGATAGTAAGGATTGAGAATTTGATGATGACTCTGGAGATGCTTCTTGATTCTGGGAAAATTTCAAAAACTCAGGATTAGTCCAGTATTCTTGAATTACTAATCCTACCGCTGATAAAAAAACTACGCCAACCAAAAAATTTGGACGGATTAAAAACAATAATCTAGCTTTCAGGTAGCGTAAGCGTGCCGGAGTATAACGACGTTGTGACATGAGTAACTCAACTTTAAGGAATTTTCTGACAGCAAGTGAGATGATTATTTAATCCTAACCTTTAGGAACCCACTATGTCATAATTTCTAATGCTAACTATTATTTTTGATTTATAATTCTGGTTTTTCAATACAAAGTTATATTTAAAACGCTTCCCTTGAAATAAAATTATTGCCTTCTCCCCTAAAGGAGAGGTGCTTACCCATCGACAACAGTAGTTTTTAACTTGATATTTAACGCTTAATTAAACTATTGCGATGGCGCGACAGTATTTTTTTACTTGATATTTAACGGCTAATTAAACTATTGCGATAGCGCAACAG
>DESS01000164.1:29254-31691 GCA_002361335.1 Richelia sp. UBA3308 | reverse complement strand
CCATGCCCCATGCCCCATGCTCAATTCTTAATTCTTAATTCCCTTCAGCCCATATCATTCCCTTGGCGCTAAATAAAACGGATATACTAAACTGCGAATATCGTGGTTATTTTTGGGTTGGTATTCAATAACAATATTTACTTTTCCCCTAATAGGATCTGGTTCAGTGTGTACTGCGATAAGATTTATACGCGGTTCCCACATTTCTAATGCTTCTTCGACGTAAAGCCTTATCAACAACAAAGTTTGAGTATTTAAAGGTTCAAATACTAATTCAGATAAACGGGAACCAAAATTTGGTCGGTAAACCCGTTCCCCCAAATCCGTGCGAAGAATAATCATTATTGATTCTTCTATATTTGGCTCGTCTGCACTGAGTTGGATTCCTCCTTGGACATTTATTGTTAATGGGAAACTTAACCCAGCACCGATGTAGTCTGGTTCTTGCAGGTAATCAATTTCTTCTGACATGGCAGTTATAGGAGCCACATAAAGGTGAATGGCTGCTAGCTAGAAGAATGTTACCAAAAGTTATTTAAAATTACGATGTATTTTTGTGACCTGTTGAAATATAGTAAATTAAGAAAAAATAAAATTGATCCCAGATAAAAGTTTATTTACATTTTTGATTAAACTGAGCAAGGTTGTCACCAACCCTGCTGCTCTTCAAAACGTAACATGAAATTTTCACTCCTTTTAGGAGTGATTTTTGCGTCTCAATTATTTTTACACTAAAACAGAAAACGACCCATTAACATCAAATGGAATATTAAAGTTTGTAATGTCAACCAAATCCACAGTATCAATTAGATTTCCTGAAGCTGTAAAAATATTCGCAGTTCCATCTACTGCCTCAATATTTAACCCTTGCAAAGACGTAACCCCCTCCACAATACCAACTAGATCTCCTGAAACTGTAGAAATGTTTGTATTTCCATTTACTTGCTCAATATTGTAGTTTTGTAGTGGTCCTTCTAAGAGGATAGAGTCATTTATCCCCTCAAAAAAATTAAATAACCCCTGAAAAATATTGAACCCCTCAAAATCCCTAATTACAGCATAGTCAGTATTACCGCCACCAACGTAAAATTGTTGAGGGATGGACGTTAATCCAGGTAAGCTGGGATGTCCCAGTGCGAATATATCATTTCCTTGTGTGCCAGTTAAAACATCAACTTCACCAACTCCGGCGGCTGCTGAATTATCTAATAAAGTGTCAAAACTAACTCCAGCAATAAGTTTAGTCCCGTTGCCAAAACCTGTTACACTGTCATTTCCATCGGTTCCGAAGAACAAGCCAACGCGGTTCTCCTCAAATTGCCCATACAGTGTGTAGTGCTGTAAACCAGAGCTAAAAAAGCCAGCATTAACAGCAGCCGCTACGTCAGGGTATGCTAACAAATAAGCTTGTTCATTAAACATTGAAATAACCTCCATTCCAGGATATTAAACATCGTCAACTTCTATATTCTTCTTGGATACTGAAGCCAATTATTATGCGCCTTCGGAGTTGATTTACAAAAAATTATCAATTGTGTTTATCTTATAAGTCTGGCTAATGTTGCATGATTGACTTTTGAATGCCAGAATTTTGACGAACGCCCAGCGGTTAACATTCCTTAATACTGTGAGTCCGTCAGTCGTTAATTAACCCTAATAATAGATGGATTTCCAGCACTCAAACATATATAGATATATGGAATATATATATGGAATGGATGTATCGGTTTCCCAACTAATTGTTAAGTTTTGTAACAAAGACAAAGTGCGTGCATAAAAGTTTGCGCTTCAACGTAAGAACATGGTGAGAGGCTTAAATGATTAGTTTATAGAAGCTCTCAAAAATCGATTTCTATTTGAATACAAAATTAGAGGACAAATAAATGGCTATTAACGGAACAAACAAAAGCGAGACAATCAACGGAACGAATAAGAATGATAGTATTTATGCAAAAGGTGGAAATGACATTGTTTACGCAAAAGGTGGAAATGATTACGTAGATGGTTGGACTGGTAACGATATCATTTATGGCGATAGCGGTAATGATAATCTACTAGGTTGGACTGGTAACGACTCAATCTATGGTGGTAGTGGTAATGATACCCTCAAAGGTGAAGCTGGTAATGACTTCCTTGTAGGTAATGGTGGTAAAGACTACTTTGATGGTGGAAAGGGTTCAGATACAGTTTCTTACTACTACTATTCTGGAACCGTTAATGCAAATTTAAAGACTGACAAAGCAAGTTTTCCTGGTTTTTCATATACTGAAACTCTCAAAAATATCGAAAACTTAGCAGGTGGTTCCGGTAACGATAACATCTACGGAGATAATGGTGCTAATAAGCTTTATGGTAACGCTGGAAATGACTATTTATATGGATTGGGAGGAAATGACAAGCTCTATGGTGACTCGGGAAATGACTACTTAAGTGGTGG
>DESS01000164.1:26410-29150 GCA_002361335.1 Richelia sp. UBA3308 | reverse complement strand
GAAAGGATAAGTTATACGGTGGTGCTGGTAAAGATACCCTCTATGGTAACTCGGGAAATGACTACTTAAGTGGTGGAAGTGGAAAGGATAAGTTATACGGTGGTTATGGAAATGACACACTTTTAGGTAACTCTGGCAATGACTACTTAAGTGGTGGAAATGGAAAGGATAAGTTAAACGGTGGAAGTGGTAAAGATACACTTGTTGGTGGTGCTGGTGCTGATGATTTTATCTTCAGTTACAAAACCGACGGTGTTGATACCATTAAAGACTTTAGTTGGGCACAAGGAGACGAAATTGTAATTGAAAAAATTACCTTTGGGGCTAGTTCCAAGGACCAATTTTCTTATAACAGCTCTACTGGTGCTTTATCCTTTAATGCTTCGCCCACTGATGGTATTGCAGCTACCACCTTTGCGATTCTTGAGAATAAGCCTGGTGGTTTCTCTACTAACTTAGATATCACTCTTGTTTAATTCCAAATTATACTGAGTGGACTTCAGTAGTAACGGTTTTGATGACTTGGCTATAGGAGTGCCTGGTGAAGACATCGGAACTATTAACGCTTCCGGTGCGACTCAGGTTCTCTATGGTTCTGTGAGTGGTTTAGTAGTTTATCTCCCATACTTTTCCCTGTTTCGTTTTTCCCGAAATTCTGTAGAGACGCGATACTATGAGCGTCTCTACAACCCGTCAGAATAAATGAAATGGACTAATAGCCTGTATCTAAACCAAGAACAATTAGAATTTCTGAAAAATACAATGTATATGTAATCTAATTTACTTGTAAGATGATTAACTGCTATTTAATATACACAAGTGATTGTTAATTTCGGTTTAATGAAAAACTAAAGAATCCTATTAATAAGCATATTGAGGCGGCGTTCGGTACATCATAAACGGGCTGTTCGGCCCCTACCACAAGAGTTAACATATATGTATATGTATTGTGCTGTATTCTCGGATTATTTTCTGATACTGTATTCTCTAGGAGGTGAAGATTAATCTCGGCACAATGCCATAATCAAGGCGCTTGTTTTGTACTGTATTTTTTGTAAGTCAGAATAAAAACTAATTACGAATTACGAATTACTATGCCTTTAAACTGGCAACTTTTGAACCAGAAGTTGTGGCTCTGTGTTCCTTTGATCACATCTGGGGTGATTTCTTTTTTTGGAAATACAGCTTTAGCTCAAACTACACCAGACCAGACTTTGGGGAAGGAAAGTTCTATAATCACACCTGTAAGCCCCAACGCTAATCGAATTGATGGCGGTGGGGTTCGAGGTTCTAATTTATTCCACAGTTTTACAGATTTTAATATAAAGGAAGGACAAAGGATTGATTTCGCGAATCCGACTAATGTGGAAAATATTTTTAGTCGGGTAACTGGAGGAAATCGTTCTGATATTTTTGGAACTTTAGGTGTTTTAGGCGATGCGAATTTATTTTTGTTAAATCCCAATGGGATTATTTTTGGACGGAATGCGACGTTGGATATCAGAGGTTCGTTTGTTGCGAGTACGGCGAACAGTTTTTCATTTGCAGATGGATTGGAATATAGCGCAACTAATCCTAAAGCTCCACCGTTGTTAAAGGTAAATTTCACGCCAGGATTGCAATTTGGTGGGAAATCACCATCAGAGATCGTAAATCAGGGGAATTTAATTGTAGGAAAAGATTTAACTCTGTGGGGTGGGAGTATCACCAGTAAAGGAAGGTTAGGGGCTCCCGAGGGGAATTTAATCGTGGAAGCTGTGGGAGGAGATGTTCAAGTAGGAGATGTGAAAGCAGAAACTGCAAAACTTTCTGCTAGCGGTAATTTGATTTTATCAGAAAGTCAGTTAGCCACTACTGGCGATTTAAGTTTGTTGGCCCAGAATACGGTGCGAGTGCGGGATAGTATTGTAAATCCTTTTGTGGCACAAGCTGGAGGAAAGTTATTAGTACAGGGTAATCAAGGAATTGATATATTTGCTTTAAATCATCCTGGTAGCGGTTTCGCTTCTGGTGGAAATATGGTATTGCGTTCTGCTAATACTGTGGGAGGAGATGCTCATTTCTGGAGTGGTGGCAGTTTTCTGATTGAGAATTTGGATGGGAATTTGGGGGATTTATATAGCCCTTACGATCCGATTATTCGTTCCCAGGGAGATGTTAGTTTTGATAGTTATACGGGAGCTTCGCTACACATTTTCGCTGGTGGAAGTGTGACTATTCCTGGTAATGTCACAATTACAAGCAAAGATACACCAGAAAATTCGATTCAGGAGAAAGTTAAGCTATCGGATAATACAACTGTAGTTGATATCGATGGTAGTTCGGTACCAACTCTTGATATAAGGGCTGGAACTACAGCTATTAATCCAACTGAAAATATTGCGATCGCGATTTCTGGTTTTTCTCCTAGTTCTTTGGCACTTAGTGATGAGAAAACGAGTGCTGATATCACCATTGGTAAGGTGACTAATGAAGGAGGTATCGTCTTTTTAACTAATCAATATAATCCCGAAGTCACATTACCAGGTGGAGTAATTAAAGTTGATGAAATTGACACTAGTAGCACCACAGAAAATGGTGGAAGGGTAACGATTGATTCCCGCAGCAATATTGAAGTAAATAATAATATTAATACAAGTTCTTCTGCTGATGCTTTTTCTTTTTTTGGTAATGCTTCAGCTACTTCATCTGAAGGGGGAGTAATTAATCTTCGAGCTAATGGCAATATTTCTACAGGAAA
>DESS01000164.1:11950-26378 GCA_002361335.1 Richelia sp. UBA3308 | reverse complement strand
AGGAAATCTAAATACAAGTTCTTTTGCTTCTGCTTCTACTAATATTTTTTCTGGTGGTGATGTTTCAGCTACTTCATCTGAAGGGGGAGCAATTAATCTTCGAGCCAATGGCAATATTTCTACAGGAAATCTAAATACAAGTTCTTCTGCTAATGCTTCTTCTTTTTTTGGTAATGCTTCAGCTACATCTGCCAATGGTGGAGCAATTACTTTACAAGCCAAGGGCAATATTTCTACAGGATATCTCAGTTCTTCTTCCTTTGCTTTAAACATTAATTCTTCTGCAATTAATTCTTCTGGTACTACCGATATTTCTAATTTTATAGGTAATATTTCTGGTAATGGCGGAGATATTTTAATGGAGGCAGAAAGTCTTGAATTTGGTGATATTGATGCCATTGGAAGGCTTGGAGGTAAGATTACTCTAAATAGCAAAGGCAAACTTAATATTGACAATGCTGTGATTTTCGGTATCACAACTGGTGGTGAGAAGAAAGACAAGGGGGGCGATATCAATTTGACTGCTTCTTCAATTTCCTTGACTAATTTTGCTAGAGTTGGAAATTTAACATTATTTGGTGAAGGAGAAGGAGGAAATATAAATGTCAATGCCCCTGACAAGATAGAAATTATCAACGAAAAAGGTTCAAGTTTTTCTGAGAATCGTAAATCATCAGAGGAATTATTTCAATCTATATTTAATTTCATTAGTGGAACTGATTTATCTAGTAATAAAACAAGCAACTTGTTGGTAGAATTAATTAGAGAAGCATTTAACGCAACTGGTTTCGCTACTAGCACTGCAGCAGGTTCAAGTGGTAATGCTGGTAACTTAACCATAAACACTCAAGAGTTAATTATCGACAACAAAGCTAATGAAGAAGAGTTAGATGAATTTTCCATATTCCCAGTATCCATAGCTGGTGCTGCGACGGGTACTTTTCGAGACGATTCTTTTAATCTGGAGGGTTTAGTTATTCTATTTTCTCCTAGCACGGGCAATGCTGGAAAATTAACTGTTAATGCTGATAAGATTCATATTTCTGGTAACGACGAAACTGATACATTTATTCCGACTCCCGATAGAGATTTAGCTTCCTTGATCGTAGATGTTAATACAGGTTTGACAGCAACTACTCAAGGAAACGGCAAAGGTGGAGAAATAGAAGTAAATACCAGACTTTTAACGATGCAAAATGTAGCTGGAATTATTACAGGTACCATCTCGCAAGATGAAAATGCAGGAGAAGGAGAAAATTTAAAAATAACAGCTTCTGAAATTGCATTGTCAGGTAAAGCATTCTTAGTTACTGGCACAACAGGATCTGGTAATGCTGGGGATTTGATTGTGGAAACAGATAAATTAACTCTTAAGAAAGGGGCTGTCATTAGTGCCGATACTGTTGGCTCAGGAAATGCAGGTGATTTAAATATTACAACGAATCAGCTTTTGATCAGCGATGGTTCCCGCATTGGTGCAGCAACTGATAACACGGGAAATGGAGCAACTATAACTATTACATCAAGTTTGGTTGAGTTAGCTGGTAGTGTAATTGATCATAATGGTACGGTAGTCCCCAGTGGTATTTTTGTTAACTCTCAAGACTCAGGTGAAACTGGAAAAATTTTAGGTCAAACTGGAAATATTATTGTTGACACAGAAAAATTAATTGTGCGGGATGGGGCTGTGTTATCTACTGAGGTATTGAATACTTCCGCTGATGAATTTGGAGGTAATCTCACGGTTTCAGGCAATATATTAGAGGTTACGGGAGGTGGGCAACTCCGCACAACCACAAGAGGTAGAGGAGATGCCGGAAATATAACTCTGGATGTAGCAGAGCAAATTATTCTTGAAGGAAACAACAGTGGATTATTTGCTGACACTGCCCTTGGTTCTGAAGGTAAAGGAGGCAACATCTTAACTGGTAAATCCACTGAACAAGATGATGGCAGTAGTTTAATTACACCTCAAAGCGTTAAAACTGTGGCTATCCGCAATGGTGCAAAAATCGCTGTGAATAGCCAGGGAAAGGGAGAAGGTGGGGAAGTTAACATTCAAGCAGGTTCCCTTATTCTTAACAATGAGGCAGAAATTTCTGCTGAAACTGCTACCAATACTGGCGGCGATATTACCTTGAATGTGGAAGATGTACTGTTAATGCGTAATCACAGTAATATTTCTACTACGGCAGGTACTAATGAACAACCTGGAGATGGAGGTAATATAACTATTTCTAGCGGTTTTGTTGTAACTGTTCCCAATGAAAATAGCGATATCACTGCTAATGCTTTTGAAGGTAGTGGAGGCAAAATTAATATTGCATCTGAGAGAATTTTTTGGATGGAACCACGTAGTCGTCAAGATTTACTTGATTTACTGAGTTCTTCCGATCAATTAGACCCTAGTGAGCTACCTACAAATGATATTACCGCTTTTTCTCAACAAAATCCCGATTTAAATGGTTTAATAAGTATTGATTTGCTTAATACTGTAGATCCTAGTAGGGGACTAACTCCTTTACCCACAGCCTTTATAGACGCTTCCGAATTAATTGACGAAACCTGTTCTGTGGCTAGCGCTAAAAGTTCAAGTCAGTTTGTTAATATAGGGCGTGGCGGATTACCACAAAGTCCCAACAATCCCCTTAATCCTGATACTACAGTAAGACGACTGGCTACACCTATTAAGCGATCGCGATCGCAATCTGGTTCCCCTCAATCTTCGCCACTATTACCAGATAACAATAACCCAGAACCGATTGTAGAAGCTCAAGGCTGGGTGAAATTACCTAATGGAAAAATTCGATTGGTTGCAGAAGCATCTCCGGGTACACAAGGAAATTGGCAAGCTAGCACTGGTTGTTATGGACGTTAGATTATCACAGAGTTTATGGCAATTATGGCTTTTACTTACCTTAACTACTTTGAATGGTATAGTAAATTCGACCATTATAGTACAAGCTGCACAAGCTAAAGATTCTGTTCCAACATTGAGGAAACCATTTCTTTATAAAGATGCCGATGTAGACGGGCTTTGTTTCAATAGCCCTACTCTTCCAGAATGCGGGGGATTAGCTCAACTTCCACAACAACCCCAACCTGATATAATTCCTAGAGAATTACCACCCCCTGCACCACCACTTCCATCTCCCAAATTTCCTCCATCCCTACCGACTCCAGAGGAGCTGCTCAAACCTACTCCACAACCTCCCAACATTGAAGAGCAGCCAATTAATATTCCTGGAACTGTGACAATTCAACACTTTGAGGTTACAGGAAGCACTATTTTCACCTATGTTGAACTTGATGCTGTTACCAAACAGTTTACAAATCGTCCCATAACTTTTCAAGAATTAACACAAGCCCGCAGTGCAATTACTAAGCTCTATACTGCCGGATGTAATAGTACTAATAATAGTAATAATAACACCGGTTTGCGATCGCAAAATAGACCATGCTACGTTAACTCTGGAGCTTATATTCCCCAACAGGAATTTGAGGATGGCGGTAAAGTTGAAATTCGGGTGATTGAGGGAGAGTTAGAAGAGAAAATTAAAGTCAGTGGTACAAAAAGACTCAATTCTAGCTATATTCGCAGCCGTTTAGCTATAGCTACAGATAAACCCCTAAATCTCAATCGTCTCCAACAAGCACTACAATTATTGCGACTGAATCCTTTAATTGAGAATATTTCCGCAGAACTTTCTGCTAGTACTCGTCCTGGTAAAAGTCTTCTAAATGTTACAGTCAAAGAAGCACCAAGCTTTACAACACAATTTAATACCGATAATGGGCGATCGCCAACTGTGGGTAGTTTTCGTCGTGGTATTAATTTAACAGAGGCAAATCTGTTGGGGTTTGGGGATGGTTTAAGCTTTTTGTACACTAATACTGATGGTAGTAACGGTATAGGTGTAAATTATACTTTACCTTTGAATCCTTACAATACTACTCTTGACCTCGCTTACGGCACTACAAACAGCGATGTCATAGAGCCTGATTTTGAGGTTTTAGGTATCGAATCAAACTCACGTTACTACGAACTGACTTTGCGTCATCCATTCATACAAACACCTACACAACAGTTTGATATTGGTGTAAACTTATCTCGTCGAGAGAGTGAAACTTCTGTTTCTTTTGACAATACTGGACCTTTTCCTATTTCCCCTGGTGCTGATGAGAGGGGACGTACAAGGGTTTCAGCAGCCCGCTTTTTTCAGCAATGGACTAGGAGTCGTGCTAGAGAAGTTTTAGCTTTTCGCTCCCAATTTAGTATCGGACTTGATGCCTTAAACTCTACTATTAATACTAACCCTAATAGTAACGCACCAGATAGTCGTTTTTTTGCTTGGCGGGGACAAGCACAATGGCTACGGTTAATTAATGATGATGCAGAATTATTGCTTCGTGGAGAGGTACAGTTTGCAGCTAATCCTCTATTATCAATGGAACAGTTTGGTATTGGCGGCATCAATAGCGTGCGGGGATATCGTCAAGATGCTCTACTTACTGATAATGGGGTTTTAGCTTCTGCAGAGCTGCGTTTACCAATCCTTCGTGTTGCAAAAGTAAATGGTGTTTTACAACTTACGCCGTTTATTGAGTTTGGCAGCGGTTGGAATAATGATACACCAAACCCAGACCCCAATACATTATTATCTACTGGTATTGGTTTGCGGTGGCGTATGGATGATTATTTCTTGGCCAGATTTGATTGGGGTATTCCCTTAGTTGATTTTTCTTCTAGTGAAAGAACATTACAAGAGCAAGGTTTATATTTTTCTGTGCTATGGAATCCTTTTTAAAACATACATTTATATTTATATTGGTGTTGCTATTAACCTTTTTTTCCCATTCCTTAACAATTATATGGAATCCCTTACCCGTAAAGGTAAGGGCAGAGGAGCCAAGAGGTTTTGTTGATGCTTCAGAGTTAATGCAACAAGGAAAAGAACTTTATGAAGCAGGTAATTTTGGCGATGCTGTGATCATCTGGAAGAAAGCAGTCAAAGTTTATCGCCAGGAACAAGACAATCAAAATCTTGCCCTTGCTCTGAATAATCTTTCCTTAACTTATCAAAAATTGGGAGAGTGGAAGGATGCAGAATCAGCCATATTAAAAGCTTTAAATATCTTACGTTTTTTTCCAGAAAAACAAGCTTATGCTCAAGGATTGGATACTAAAGGTCATCTGGAATATATTCAAGGTCAAACACAAAAAGGCTTAGATACCTGGAAACAAGCGGCTCAAATTTACGAAAAATTAAATGACAATGAAGGAATTATAATCAATAAAATCAATCAAGCGCAAGCACTTCAATCATTAGGTGCTTTGCATCAAGCAAAAAATATTTTAGATGAATTAGAAAAATCATTAAAAAATCAAAAAGACCCTGCTTTACAGATTACAGCATTACATAGTCTTGCTAATACTTATGCCTTGTTAGGAGATTTTAATAAGTCAAAACAGATTTTACATAAACAACTTAAAGTTTATCAAGCACTCGGTAATTTTGAAATAAATAAAGAACAAGAAAGTCGTATTTTACTTAGTTTAGGTAACACTCAAAGAGCTTTAGCCAATCAAGCAAGAGATCAAAGACAAGCTAGAAGTTCTAATGAGTACAAAGAATGTAAAATTTACAAAACTTCTCAAGGAAAGAACAAAATATATAATGAAGAGAATTTAGCTAATCAGGCTTTAAAATATTATATTCAAGCAGCAAAAATTGGTAAAGATATTAAAGATATTTCGCCTTTGACAGAAATTCAGGCAGAAATTAATCAACTTAGTTTATATTTAGAACTTAACAAAGAGAATGAAGCGAAAAACTTATGGAATAAAATACAAAGTCAGAATTTAGAGCAAATTCCACCCAGTCGCACAAATATTTATGCTCATATTAATCTTGCTAGAAGTTTGAATTGCTTTAATTCCTTTGTAGAAGAAAACTACAATCATAAAAGAAAAGAACTTTTGTTGACTGCCATTAAACAAGCTCAACAAATAGGAGACTTCATATCGGAATCATACGCTGTCGGTAATCTTGGTTATTTATATGAGAATAGGAATCAATTCTTAGAAGCCCAAAAACAGACAGAGAAAGCACTTGCAATTGCTAAAGCCTATCATGCTTCAGATATTGCTTATCGTTGGCAATGGCAATTAGGACGTATTTATAAAGCTCAAGGTGATAACCAAAAAGCTGTAAATTATTATGAACAAGCAGTTGATACACTTAAATCTGTTCGCCAAGATTTACTAAATGTTAATTCAGAACTTCAATTTTCTTTTCGAGATAGTGCAGAACCAGTATATCGTCAATTAGTTGATTTACTTTTAAACGAAAATGAAATAAACAGAAAAAATGCAAAAACTCTTCAAAAAGCTATTGGTGTAATTGATTCGCTACAATTAGCAGAACTGGAAAATTTCTTTCGATGTAATTTAGGTGGTTTACAACAAGTTCAGCTTGAAAAAGTTGTCGAACAAAAAGACCCAAAAGCCGCAATTTTTTATCCTATTATTGTCAAAAATGGATTAGAAGTCATATTAAAATTACCAAACCAACCAAATCCAATTCATTATAGTATTCCCGTAAAGCAAATTGAATTAGAACGTACTCTAAAAAAACTGCGTCAGAAGCTCACAGATCAATATTCTGGTCGTGATGAATATGAACCTTTATCTGCTAAAGTTTATGATTGGTTGATTAAACCAGCAGAAGAAAAAGAGTATTTAAAAACCGATGAAATCAATACTTTAGTTTTTGTATTAGATGGATATTTTAGAAATATTCCCATAGCGGCTCTTTGGGACAGTAAAACAAAGCAATTTTTAATTAATAAATATGCCGTAGCTATTACTCCCGGCTTACAACTTTTAGGACCAAAACGTTTACAAAGAAAACAATTAAAAGCTCTAGTTGCTGGGTTAACTACAACTGAAGAAAGCAAAATCAATATTGATGGTATACCATTTAAATTTGACCCTTTGCCAAATGTAAAGATTGAAGTAGAAACAATCAAGAATATTTTGCCAAATTCGACACTAATTCTAAATGAACAGTTCACAAGAGAAAAATTAATTCGTAAACTAAATTCCTCTTCTTATCCTGTAATTCACTTAGCAACTCATGGAAATTTTAGTTCTAATTTAGAGGAAACTTTTATATTAACTGCATCTGATGATTATATTAATATAAATGAATTACAAGATTTATTGAAAGCTGGAAAAGCAAGAAAACCTGATGCAATTGAATTAATAGTTTTCAGTGCTTGCGATACAGCAGCAGGTGATAAATGGGCAACTTTAGGAATGGCAGGAGTAGCCATTAAAGCAGGAGCAAGTAGTACAATGGGAACTTTATGGGCAGTAGAGGATAAGTCTACTTCATTATTTATTGATAAATTCTATCAAAAATTGAAATCCAAATTAGATAATAAACAATTAAGTAAAGCTGAATCTCTCCAACAAGCTCAACTTAATTTGTTGAAAAATAAAAATTATCAGCATCCTTATTTTTGGTCTCCTTTTGTTATTATTGGAAATTGGTTATAATCCAATACTTTTCCACATCAGGAGAATCGTAGCTTGAGTTGAGGGAAATTTCCCGATTGCTATTGCCCCGTGCCATAAGTTGAATCACATCAAGTTTCACAGGAAACATTACAATTATCTTACATCTATCCTTTTGACAATCGCTTTCGAGTCCCTTTATTTTACAAATAATAGGGATAAGTAAGTCGGCACAAATAATCTGAGCTATGTACTAGATGTAAATTACCCTCAAACCCCTTACTTCTATTCTCCCGAACCCTATTCCCTTATCCGGCATTACTATTGTCAAAGCCAACCTATTTATATGATGAATATTAAATTTTACCTTTTATGTAGGACAAATAAACACATAGAAGAATATTGAATAAATTGATAAACTACATATGAACAGTAAACAAAATAAGCCCAAAAATAAAAAAATATGTCAATATTTACTTCTGCGTTTACTTTTTGGATTAATCCCTTTCAAATAATCACCTTCAAACAAGATTGGTATATTATTGCTACCGCAACAGAAAATGCTCATTCAGGAAATAGTACAAATATCAATCATTTCCTTGAAGGTATCTTATTAGAAACTGCATTTTTCCTAAAAATAGGTATAGAATGCATAGCCCTTTTAATTCTTGCTTTTGCAATTTTAAAAAGTATCCAGAAACTACCTTCAATCCTAAAGCGAAATCATCGTCAAAAAAATTTATTATCAATTCTTCTTAATTTAGGAATGTCTTTAGCTCTATCTCTGGAGTTTCTTTTAGCAGCAGATATTGCTGCAACTGCTGTATCCCCAAGTTGGGATTCTCTGGGTAAACTTGCAGCAATCTCAGGAATACGAACTTTTCTCAACTTTTTCTTACAAAAAGAAGTAAAAGAATTAGAAGCAGAAAAGTTAGCCCAGGTAACTGATTGAGTATTTTATCTAATTTCTATGTTCGATATTATATTTTTATTCAACAAGTTTATTTTCCCTATAAACATCTAAATCAAGAGATTTTAACAAGCTATTCCAATCATTTTTAGCTTGTATTTCTTGGTTACGAATTTCTATTAATACTGCAAGAGCATCAACCAAAAAACCTTCTTTCCTGTAAACAGTTGCAAGTTCTTGTTTTGAAAGTTCTTTTTGTAATTCTCTTGTCAGATTCGGACTAGGTTCAACCCGTTTTATCCACCCATGAACTCCAGGGTTTGTAGAATAGTCTTCTGAATCACAAATAATCGCTAAAGACCAACGATAATATTTTTCTTTCTCCAACGTTTTTGGTAAATTTATCTTGATAATTCCTGGTGTACCAGATAACTTTAACATTATTGGTGGCTGAATTACATTGTAACCATCATCATTTTGCAGTGAAAATTTAGCATCGATGGGAGAATTAGATACATAAGGAACGTAAAATAACAATGTGGGAGAATCACTCAAAGTTAAACTACTACCCTTTTCGGGTACTAATGCCGTTAAAGCATCGTTAACATTCTTCATTGTTGGACAACTACCGCGATCGCCTCCTGCTGTACGTCTACCATCTCTCTGTATTAATTCTGAATCTTCTTCACTATTTGTAGTATTTGTATTTGTATTTTCTGCCTTAGTTAATGACACGTTGATGGACAAACTAATTATTATCCAAGTAATTATGCTAATAATTCTTAATTGTTTCATGGTTCAAGATATTTTTTTAGTGAATAGGGAATAGGGAATAGGGAATAGGGAATAGGGAATAGAAAATTTACGGAGTATTTTATGCTTTCCGGGCAGGCTTTGCTAACAAAAATCAAGTAGGAGTTCTATATTTATTTAATTACAGTCAATATAAATTACATTATACAATAATTCATCAATGCTTAATTTAATTTATAGACTTTCATAAATTATGCTTTTTATTACTTGTAATAGTTACTATTTTTGTAATATTTAGATACTTCAGATAATTTTTACTAAAATAGTAAATCATAATACTAGTTACGAACAAACCCAATAATGATGGAATTAGAGGTATCCAAATACCTTTAATAAAATAATATAAACAAATTAATAATAAAGTTAGACATCCAATTCCGATGGTAATTATGATATGTTTTAGTGAACCAAACTGCCATACTAAAACACCACCTACTGTTGACCAAAATAATATCCAAAGCTTCTCTCCAGATTGTGACCAGTAGGAAATAAGAGGACTTTTATTCTCAACAGCATTCAGAAGTTGACTTACTACCTGAGCATGAATTCTAACTCCATGCATCTTAGAAATAGGTGTCACATGATAATCTTTAGTATCCGTTACAATATAACCAATTAAAACAATTCTATCTTTTATTAATGTAACTAAATCAGAATCAACACCATGGATAACATCCTGAAGTGAAAGTTCTTGTATAACTTGATGTGGAGGATGATAATTAATCAGTATTTGATGACCAGGCATTTTATTTTCTTGTGCTTCGTATCCACCAGATAATGGTTTTAAAGTCTTGATATTCTTGGAATTAATTAGCAAATTTTTATCTAAATACTGGGGATTTTTAAATTGTGATGAAAAATAATATCTTACAAGTTGAAAACTCAAAGAATATTGTGTATAACAAGGTGATTCTGGTCGTAAAGGCATCATTAATGAATAGCGGCGAATCACACCATCTGAGTCTTTCATCAGCCCATCTGCAAAGCCAAGATTTTCTGATAAAACATTAGGAGGAGGTTTTATCGCAGTGAGAGGTTGAAATTCCCCCAAAACATCACCAACTACGCAAACTGGAATAATCGGAATCTGACTATTTTGTATTTCTTTTCCTAAGTTTTGCCAATCTTTTTTGGTGCCTTGAGGTATATCTCGATAAATATCTAGTCCAATAACTCTTGGTTGATATTTTTTCAGTTTAGTTAATAGTTGAGTTATTGTTTTATCTTTGAGGGGCTTTTTAAATTGTCGAATATCTTGATCATTAACTGCAACAATCAGAAGTTTGTCATTTATAGTAGAACCAGGCTGTAACTGCATAAATTTGTCATAAGCCCAAAGTTCCATAGGTTGATATAAACCATGAGAACGCAATCCTAATAATAAACTTGCTATAACCAAACTCATCAACAGTATTACAGGAAGCTTAGGTTTTTTTTGGCGATAATTGCGCGATCGCGATAATATAGTCTCAACCCCAGGAACGGCAATGCCATTTCCTGCTAATTCTTGCCAAGTTGGTGGAACCGAAGCTGGGTTTTGACAAATCACTGGCAACCAACTAGCACAGGGATATTTACCTTCCAAGCCTTGTAATCTTTCCCTTGCCTGGCGCTCTGCCAAATAAAGCGAATCGCCACCAGCAAAAGCTTCTAGAAAATGTTTCAAAAACTCTTGAGCAACTTGATCGGGAACTGGTTGCCGCATTAGTATTAGTTGTGGTAAATTCAACTGTTCTAACTCATAGGCTAAACCCAAGCCATCACAGGAATTAAAAATTGCTAATTGTAATCCATTGGCAATAGCTTGTCTAAGTCCATACTTAAGTTCATCAATAGTTAAACTCTCTTGAGAATTTATTTGAATAATTCCTTGTTCTTCTTTGGTTTCACTGTGCCCTGCAAAAAATAAAATGTCCCAAGACTCCTCCCACAGGTGATTGTTAATCTCCTGACGAGATTTTTCTACCAAAAAACTAATATCTGCATTTTCATCCAAGCTCTCTAAAAAAGAACGGTCTTTTTCGATGTCAATGCCAGTACTATCTCCCAGAATAGCTAAAATTTTGACTTTTTCTTTGGTAATTGCTGGTTTTTTTGGGACTTCTACTTGCTTGTAACTCAAAGAGCCAATAGCAAACTCGGCTTTAGAGTATCGCTCAAAGAAATCCCAATCATGCCAAGGTAGATGGCGCAAATATCTATCTTGGGTGCGAATTAGAAATCGAATTGGCTCGCTTACACTCAATTCTTCCCGCAATCGTCTATCTACAGGATGAAATGATGGGGAATCCAACCATACTTTCATGCACGAGCGCAATGTATCAGCTGACTGACGGCACATTTCCAAATTATTGACAGAACCCCCTAAACTAATTGCTATGGGTTCAAGTCGGTTTTGATTGCCTAAACTACGGTAATTTTTTTGCCACTGAGAAAGGTTTGTTACCAAATCTGGAGCAGGGGGAAGTTCTCCAAAAATCTCAATTGAAGGGCGATCCATGTCGGAACTAATTTCTAGTGTCACTCGAAACCCATCCTCGCAGAGATTGCCGTCAAGCTTCAAAACTACTAATTTACTAGCTGTGGACATACTTCACCCCCCCATACTTTACCGAAAAAATTTTAGATTTTCGATTTTCGATTTTGGATTAAATTACCAAGAGTTTCAAGCATTTATATCTAGTTCGGCTAATTACTTACTATATAACCCTATTGAAAAGATGGCCTTAACTACTACTCATGAATACTCATTACTCATTACTCATTACTCATTACTCATTACTCATTACTTAGCCTCCACAGATAGCATTCAATAATCTTTAAATAACAAAATTTTTAGTAACATTTATAGAGTTTAGAACAACTTTAATACCAAAGCGCTCTCCCGGTAAAGCACTAAACTTTAATTGAATAAATTCTGTACCACGGGACTCCACTTGCATCGCAGCAACACCTGTTTCATCTAACACCATCACCTCTAATTCTTGTGGTAAATGGGTTTGACTACCTGTTGGGCGGACTTGAACCCATATTTCCAGTTTTGAGGTATTAGTTGGCATCACCCCAATAAATAATCCCACCTGCTCATTTTCTACAACAGTTCCTAAGTCAATCAACTGACCCCTAGTTGTCAAAAATTCTACTTCTGGTGGAATGATTTGCTCGGACTCAGCACTCCTCATATTCCAGCCAAGTTGTGGTTGTCCCCCATTCCAGATAGGTTCAGACAAACCCAACAACTCTTCAACTGTTTGCCAACCTGTTTCAACAACATCCTGGAGCCACTGACCTAATTTTACAGGAGTTTGCACAACTTCGTCTTGTTCTGATGGTTCTAGATGTTCTAGTAAATCATCAAGGGAGTGTAATTGATCGAGCGGTAATTCTGGTACATTTACCGATGGAACAAATCCCAATAATCTAGCTTCACTCAATTGTTGATTAAATTGAACAGCTACATAACCAATTCGGTCTAACATTACTTCTAGTGGTATTCTACAAGTTTGTTCTGACGGAAGTACAGGACGACACTCTAACTTACCTTTATTTGTAACAATTAAATCTGCTGTATCTGTCAGTGCCTGGGCAACCCGATTCCAGCTATCACTTGCCTCTAGTTCAGTTTCAATTCCCAGCCAATCAAGGTAGGAACGAACTGTTTGTACCGCTAGAGTATTCAAATAAACTTGCTTTCTCTTGTTAATATCTGTTTGTTGCTGACGAAAGCGATCGGCAATTTGATGTACCTTGAGTGTAAGTGGCATGGTGAAAGTCAAGTTATCTTCTATACGGTCAATCATGAAAGCAAATTCCTCCTTCGAGTTAGTTTTAAGATAAATATTCTTTGATTTTGGGTGCGAATTTAGTGACACAGCGTTGGTAAAAACTGCTCAAAGTAGGAATTGCAGGACCAAGTTTTTGTGAAATTTCTGACCAAGAGTATCTTGAAAGCCTTAAGATTGCTATACTCTGGAAATTTGCTGCTGGATAATTTTTAATATAAGTACTTTTAAATATTCCTTCTGGATCTTCTTCAAGACATTGAATTACTTCTTGAGATAATAAAGGAACTTGCCTGGGGTTGACTGAGGTAGGATTTTCTCTATCTAAGTCATCAAGAGTCAAACGTTTGATGCTCTTGGGATCTACTCCTTTAGGAAGTACAGGAAAAAATTCCCGACTAGCTTCAATAAAAAACTGACGCTTGAGAAGAAAATTTGCCCATTGTAAGACTTCTCCTTTTTCTGGGTTATAAGTTTCTATTTTTTTACATATATGGACAAATAATCTCTGTAAAGCCTCCGCATAAATTTCTTCGTAAAATCCCTGAAACTGTCCTAGTTGAGGTTTCACAAGTTTTCCCGAACTCTGTAAGGCACTGATTAACTTAGCGAGAGCTTGCTGTTTAGCTCGTCTTTTGGCTGGATTTACCTTTGCAGATAATGCTAATTCCTTAGCTTTGAGGGCTAATTTTTTCAAACGTTCGTCTAAAGACAAGTTAAAAAAAGCATTCATAAGAAAAAACGCGGTAAGGGGGAAACGAACGAGTCTTTAGATCTCAAAGGGAACCGACACGAAGGAATTCCCAAAGCCTTGGACTTTGTATTTTTGAGAAGTGACAATTAAGCCAGTTGAACTGTAGCATGATTGTCGGATGTTTAAAACAAACATCCAAGCCCCATCAGTTTACTTTTATATCCTTCTTGGATACTAAAGTTTATTTATTATACAGATTCAGATTTTTTTTACAACAAATAATAATTTATATAAATTATTCCTTCTGATTCAGAGTGGCTTTTGTTAAACAAGCCTTAGGAAGACTAACCCAATATTGGGAATATCTAGACCAGGATTTCTCGATGATTTTTGAACAATTGAAAAACAACATTTGTAAGCGCATCTATTAACTTCTATATTGTTCTTGGATTATGAAGCCAATTATTATGCAAATTCACCTTATAATAATATAAAATTATGCTTTAAATGTTTTCGATAATATTTACTAATGTACTTTTTATCACGTCCGTTAAATTGGCGTTGCTGAATTAGGCAATGAATTATATTTACCTACACTTTGTATTAAACTATTGTATCTGCAACGGCGATAATTCCTAGGCAAAAGGCACCAACTAGTACCGCTTCGCGGAAGTAAGAAGTAAGAAGTAAGAAGTAAGAAGTTTGAT
>DESS01000164.1:4465-11927 GCA_002361335.1 Richelia sp. UBA3308 | reverse complement strand
ATTTTCTAGGCTTTTCAGCCATTTTTAATGGTTGCCTTATTTTCGCCGACTTATGCTAGTCTATTGTGAGACTTTTGTCAGTCCTATTTTTGATAAAAACAAATAAACAAAAAGTATTTATCTGTTACATTTTTGTGTTTATTTTTCAGTCTTTGTACTGAGGATAAGAGAGATATCAATTAACGAAAATAAATAAGGTGAACAACTGGCAAGCTGTTTAGCTCTTCTCCTAAACTTTCTATTTCCATGTTGGTTTTTAAGATGTGGTTAGAGTGTGTAAAGTGATACTCCCTGCTCTAAAGACAGGGGGATTCTCGGTACTTCCGAGTCAGCGCCTACAACGAGTCCACTTAGATTAGACCCCTTGGGAAATAAGCAGTTGAAGTTGCCAGAATTAAACAAGGGATTATAAAAGCGATCGAGCTAGCTCAACAACTTTTTTAAGAGAGTTTTGTTGATCAAAATCCTGCTTCTAAGAACCGTTTGCACGCACAACACCTACATTTGAAAGTTAATTAATTTTTCCAGAAATTTTGATGAATTGTGATCAAATTATCGTTAATGGATTATCGGACTTGTGGGAACCGAATTTATGTCAAACTTTCAAGAAAAATCAGATACTAAAAACCCGAATAAAGAAGGTAGGAAATATTTAACTTCCTTTCAACACAAACTGCTGCAACAAAAATTACAAGAGGATTTACCAGAGTCTTACCGTCAACGCATCCAAATCATGTTGCTAGCAGATGAGGGCAAATCTCAAGCTGAAATTTGTCGTGCTTTGGGATGTAGTCCTGCGACAGTGCGTCATTGGATGCACATAGCCCGTAGTGGCTTGGCGCACCAATGGCAGGATTGTCCCATTGGTCGCCCAAAGGCTGTAACCCAGGAGTATTTAGCGCGTTTGAAGGAATTAGTTCACAATAGCCCCCGCGATTATGGTTATTCTTTTGAACGTTGGACTGGTAGTTGCTTGAGCAAGCATCTGGCGAAGGAATTTGGAGTTGAAGTAACTGCTCATCATGTTAATCGTTTGCTCAAACGGATGGGCTTGTCTACTCGTTCGCAAACTAATAATCAGGATACAAATAATCAGAATGCCAATGGCAACCGCATCTTGATTGACGATTTGAAATCAGAAAATACAGCCGATTCTCCCGGATTTTTCTTGTAGACCTTTAAGGTAAAGATTTAGATATCTATGGTGCAAAATCTCACAGAGTCGTTAATTACGAGGCTCAAGGAAACATTAGGACATTCTCTTTCTGAAAACGAATTTCAAGGCTTTCTCAAACAATGTAAATTGAGAGAGCCTAAAGTCGGAAAGTTTTGGCAAGGTACTGATGTTGAAGCTGGTATTTATATTGTCATTGCTGGCAAGGTGAGATTACTTGATAATACGGGTGAGTTAATCGCCACATTGGAACCAGGGAAAGCCTTTGGAGAATTTACTTTGTTCCCAGAGGCTAATTTTCAACCTTATGGAGCAAGAGCTTCTGTAAATTTACAGTTGTACTTTGTGCCGGGTGAGGTGTTGTTACCAGTGATGAATAAGTATCCGCAAATCCGAGAACATTTGTGGAGTGAAGCTTTATCCCGTAATAGCCTCTTAGTGAAAGAGGATACATCTAATAATACGGAAGAGAATCCAAAAGACAAGGAGAGCCAGGGACAAGGAGATATTCGAGGTAGCACCACGTCAACGGAAACTAATGTTTCTGAGTCAAAGCCTCAAAAAAAGATTTTTTTAGCTTACTTCCCCCATCCTAGGCAGAAAGTTGGCCATTTATGGCAGCGGTTTACTCGACGTTATCCGTATTTTGCCCAACAAAGTGCATCTGATTGCGGTGCAGCTTGTTTGGTAATGGTATCTCGGTATTGGGGAAAACGTTTTAGTGTCAATCGCTTGCGGGATCTTTCTAATGTTGACCGTAACGGTGCCTCATTGGGTGGGTTAACAGCAGCAGCAGAAAGTATTGGTTTTAACACGCGACCTGTAAAAGCAAGTCTTAACCAGTTAGCAAAACAAAAATTACCATGCATTGTGCATTGGGAAGGCAAGCATTACATAGTTGTGTATGAAATTACGAAAAAACACGTAATTGTTGCCGACCCTGCAATTGGTCAACGTACTCTGAGTCATGGACAATTTAAACAAGATTGGACAGGCTATGCATTGTTACTGCAACCTACGGCATTTTTAAAAGACGTATCGGAAAGCACGACTGCGTTTTGGCAATTCTTTGAGTTGATGAAGCCTCATGGTTTGATAATGTTGGAAGTGTTTGTCGCCTCCTTATTTATTCAGATTTTTGGACTTATCACTCCCCTATTTACTCAGTTAATTTTAGATCGGGTGGTAGTGCAGCGTTCGGAATTAACATTAACTGCGGTGGGGTTGGGATTGCTGATTTTCAGCGTTTTTCGAGTCGCGATGACAGGCTTGCGACAATATCTTTTAGATCATACTGCACACAGGCTCGATGTGGCATTGATTGTAGGATTTATTCGCCACACCTTGCGGCTTCCTTTGAGTTTCTTCGAGTCTCGTTATGTAGGGGATATAATTTCTCGCGTGCAGGAAAATCGTAAAATTGAGAAATTTCTTTCCGGTGAAGCTTTATCAATCTTGCTGGATTTACTTACAGTATTTATCTATGTAGCTTTGATGTTTTGGTACAGTTGGAAAATGGCGTTGTTAGCGTTAGTAATTGTACCGCCTTTTGCGTTATTAGCATTAATTGGCACACCCTTTTTACAAAAGATTTCCCGGGAGATATTTAATGCCTATGCCAATGAAAGTAGTTATTTAATTGAAGCTTTAACTGGTGTGAGGACTGTTAAATCTACAGCAGTAGAACAAACAGTACGCTGGCACTGGGAAGATTTGTTACATAAAGAAGTAAAAACTAGCTTTTCAGGACAAGTTATTAGCAATCGTCTACAAATTTTTAGCAACACAATTCAAGCATTAGCTACTACTGGATTACTTTGGTTTGGGGCACATTTGGTAATTCACAACCAGTTAACTATTGGGCAATTAGTAGCATTTAATATGTTGTTTGGCAATATTATTACGCCTTTTCAACGATTAACAGTTTTGTGGAATCAATTGCAGGAAGTAGTAATTGCAGTAGAACGGATTAATGATGTTTTGGATGCGGAACCAGAGGAGGATTTACAACATCAAGCACGGCAAAATTTACCAACAATTCAAGGTCATATTCGCTTTGAAAACGTAACATTTCGCTATCATCCAGAAAGCGATACTAATGTTTTAGAAAACCTCTGCTTTGAAATAAAACCCGGACAAATGGTAGCGCTCGTAGGGCGTAGTGGTTCTGGTAAAACTACGATTTCTAAATTAGCTTTAGGATTATATCCTCCTACAGATGGCAAAGTATTAATTGACGGACATGATATTACTAGTATTTCCTTGAATTCCTTACGTAAACAAGTGGGAGTTGTCGATCAAGATACCTTTTTATTTGGCGGTACGATTCGAGAAAATATCAGTTTAGGGAATCCAGGAGTAACTTTAGAAGATGTAATTGAAGCAGGAAAATTAGCGGGTGCTGATGAATTTATCAAAAAATTGCCCATGGGTTATGAAACCCAAATTGGTGAAGGTGGGGGATTATTATCTGGGGGACAAAGACAGCGAATTGCTATAGCCAGAGCTTTATTAGGTAATCCCAAGTTGTTAGTTTTAGATGAGGCAACTTCTCATTTGGATACGGAATCGGAAAGGATTATTCAAAGGAATTTCAACACAATTCTTAAGGGAAAAACTACTTTAGTAATTGCCCATCGTCTTTCCACCGTGAGGAATGCTGATTTGATATTGGTATTGGATAGAGGTGTATTAATTGAAAGTGGAACTCATGATGAATTAATGGCGAAGCGGGGACATTATTTCTATCTCAATCAACAGCAGCATCAGCAGTTGGATGGGGGTTAGTTGTTAGTTGATAGTTGATAGTTGTTAGTTGATAGTTGTTAGTTTATAGTTGTTAGTCAAAAATTTAACGATTAGCCCCATGGCAATGGCGATTACCTTCGGTAGAGCTTCGCTTAACACCCTTTTGATGTTAGGAAAAACCACCAACAATTAACCACTATCTACTAACCACCAATAATCAAAGGTTTAATTCTAAATTCTAAATTCTAAATTCTAAATTCTAAATGCTTTTAATTATGCCAAGTGAATTTGCACAAGTACCAAATCAAGTCTATGAAGATGATAATCACCAAGTTATAACATCAGAAAAAACATCAAATTCAATTGATGATTGGTCTGATGTAACTAAAGAATTGGTTGATAGTTTACCCCAGGTTTGGACAAGGGGATTATTATATTTCTTAGTCATATTTATCTCAATTATTTTACCTTGGTCAATGCTATTTAAGGTAGATGAAACGGGTACCGCTAGAGGAAGATTTGAACCAAAGGGAAAAACTATTATATTAGATTCTATTGTGTCGGGTACTGTTGAACAAATTTCTGTTAAGGAAGGTGATACAGTCAAAAAAGGACAGAGTTTATTAAAACTAGAATCAGAATTAGTTAAAGCAGAATTACGGCAGATACAAGATAGATTAGAGGGGCAATTAAATCGACTTTCTCAATTAAAGTCATCTCAGAATCAGTTAGTTGTATCTTTAACGACTCAACAACAACAAAATCAAGCTCAACTGTTAGAAAAGCAGGCTCAAGTTGATCAAGCAAGGCAAAATATTATTGCTCTTAGAAATACTTACAATTTACAAAAAGAAGAAAAATTAGCTCAAGTTAATCAAGCACGACAAACTGTTGAACACAGTCAAACTGCTAGTAAATTAATGGAAAGTAGTTTAACAAGCGCTAAACGTGAAGCACAACGCTATCAGCAACTGTTTCAAAAGGGAGTTATTCCCGAAATTCAGGTTGTAGAAAACCAAGATAACGTTAAAGAAAGGCAAAGGTTATATGAACAAAGTAAGTCAGATATTCAACAAGCTAAGTTACGTTTAGCGGAACAACAAAGTAGTTATCAAAGAATTATCAAACAAGGAAATGCCGATATTGAACAAGCAGAGTTACGGTTAAAAGAACAAGAACGAAGTTATCAAAGTTTGACTCGTTCCGGTAAGCTAGCTTTACTAAGAATAGAGGAACAACAGAAGGCTTCGGAGACAGAAATTACTAGTTTGTCTTCAGAAATTGCTCAAACTAAAAGACAAATTGAATCCTTAGAAATTCAATTAGCGCAACGAGAATTAAAAGCACCTGTTAACGGAATAGTTTTTCAATTACCGATTCAAAAAGCTGGTTCTGTAGTCCAGCCAGGGACAATGGTAGCAGAAATTGCACCGTCAGGTTTTCCTTTTATAATTAGAGCGCAGATGGCGACAACAGAAAGTGGTTCTTTACGGCAAGGATTACCAGTAAAATTAAAATTTGATGCTTATCCTTTTCAGGATTATGGAATAGTTGAAGGGAAGTTAATAAAAATTTCTCCTACTACTATAGAAATGGATACACCTAATGGAAGAGTGGCAGCTTATGACTTAGAAATTGCTTTAGATAAACAATGTATTAACAGCGGTAATAAATGTATTCCTTTACGTCCTGGAGATACAGCGACAGCGGAGGTAATTGTACGTCAGCGTCGGATTATTGATTTTCTGCTTGACCCATTTAAGCAGTTACAAAATGGTGGATTAAAACTGTAAATAAAACATATTCGTATTACAAATTAGGAGAAAAATAATGTCAAAATCAATGATGATTACAAAGGAAGATATTTTGCAACAAGTTAAATTATCTTTTAAAATTCCGGAAATTATTGAACAAATTGTTTCTCGAAAAATAATTACAGAAGCCGTGGCGGAAGCGGGTATTAAAGTAGAAACCGAAGAATTACAAAAAGCAGCAGATCAAATACGTTTGATAAATCAACTTCATAGTGCTGATGATACTTGGGCTTGGTTGGAAAAACACGGTTTATCTTTAGAAGATTACGAAGAAATGGTTTATAACAACCTAATTTCTGGAAAGTTAGTCGCTCGTCTTTTTGCGGATCAAGTTGAACCCTACTTTTTTGAAAATCAACTCAACTATACTAGTGCAGTAATCTATGAAATTATTTTAGATGATGAGGATTTAGCCATTGAGCTATTCTATGCAATTAAAGAAAAGGAAATGAGTTTTTATGATGTTGCTCATAAATACATTCAAGACAAGGAATTAAGTCGCAAATGTGGTTATTTAGGGACGGTACAACGTAAAGATTTGAAACCGGAGATTTCTGCTGCTGTTTTTGCTGCCAAGCCCCCACAGTTACTTAAGCCAATTATTACTTCTAAAGGCGTACATCTGATTTTGGTAGAGGAGATTATTCAACCGGAATTGGATAATGGGTTGCGGTTGCAAATTATGTCTGATTTGTTTGGTGCTTGGATGAAGCAGCGGGTTGAGGAAGTTGAAGTTCCCATCTTACAGGAAGCAACTAGGTAAGTCAGACTAAAGCCAATATTAGCTCATAGATAGCGATAGAAGAACTGCCTCTAGGTTCAACCGGAGGCAGCAAAGTGATTTTATGGCAGTTGTAAATTATTTCCTCTATAAATAAGGAATATCTACTCCTGTCTTCTCTTCAACCCAGTCAACACCCTCAGCAACTTTTTTGCCCAACCAATTAAAGAAACCACCACCATGAATTGCTTGAAGCATATCTTTTTGAGTTAACTCAGATAAGTAGTTTTTTTCAAGATCTAGAATTTTGATTGTTGCTTTCATTATTTTAATCTCCTTAATTAAAGTTTATTAGACGCACTCTATTTTTTATTTCCTTCTGCGTAACCCTCTGCAAAATCGTATGCTGCATTCAGAACTGTGATTGTAACTGCAGCAATAATGAACCATGGAGTTCCACCCTTGACTGATTTAATTTCAGTATATGTTAACTCATCCAAAAAGCTGTCAGAATCAGAACCACGTAGATTAGAAATTGTAATATTAGCCATTATTGTTTTTCTCCTAAGTAAATTTTTTTAAGTTAGGATTAGAGTTTGTTTTGCCTCATCCCCATACTTAGTATAATCACTTATTTAATCTCAGATTTCAAGGTTTTTACTAGTATAAAATGAACCAAACTGATACAGTTATTTATGATTTTATGTTGCTGTTTTATGACCTTTTGTCTGAAGCAAGTCCAAATATTATTTGTTATCCCCAAATCACCTATTTCTTGAGAATATAATTAAAACATTTATGTTAACTTTTTCATCTTATTCGTAGTCAATTATCCACAGTTGATAACAAGCCATAAAAAAATCAGCCCAAGATATTGGACTGAAGTAGAAAAATTACTGATATGATGTCCGGCAAATCACCCATAACATGTCATTGCGAGTGAAACGAAGCAATCGCAATACTTTGGGATTGCTTCACTTCCTTAGCCGCACTTCGTGAACGCAA
>DESS01000164.1:0-4403 GCA_002361335.1 Richelia sp. UBA3308 | reverse complement strand
CCCCTTCCCCTCTCCTTAGCAAGGAGAGGGGTGCCCAATCGGGCGGGGTGAGGTTTATTCAACTTCTCAACACACCAGCTTCTTTTTCGATTTGATCCAAAGCCTTCTTAACTCGAAAAATAACTCGCAAATAAGCAACCTGACTATTCCAACTAGCGCGAGGTAAAAGCCTTGGTAAAGAATCTTCCTTAAGCTGGGGATCATCAACAGATGAGACTAAACTATCAGTACTATTATCAAAAACTAAATTATTTTCTGTAGACATAATATTTTTATCCAATCAAAAAATATATTACTTAGCATTCACAACCGCCTTGAAATCAATTTCAAGGCTCATATACAAAGTACGTTAAAACGTACTGACACCTTTACCCAGTCTGATTTATCAGACTTAGTTTCTTAGCCTGGGAATTTATTCCAAGGCGATAATGTCGGCTTTTTGATATTGCTCAAAGATGTGAGTTAATCAACCTCAGCACTTACGCAATTGTCACAAAATCCAGGTTGGTGCGTGACACGAAAAGTTTAATTTTTCGTTTACAATCATCAATCAGTGTACAAGCACCACTAGAGTAAAATATGCCAGTTGTGTAAGTCCTACAACCTAAACAGCTAAAGACACTACTGCTTCCCCTTCAATCTCCCAACCTTCTCGCCATTGAATCTTCTCAGATGTAAAATGAAGTGGATCATTCGCAGGCTTTGGTTGATTAATCGATTCCTCAATCAAAGTAAACTCACCATTATCAAAGGGATTCCCCTCCGCCTTATGCTTGAGAAACACCCGCTCGCGAATACCGCGCTTTTCTTGAGTCAGCGCTCGATGGTGACAGTAAGGATTGTTTCCTCTTTTATCAAAGAATACATGAGCTGTCCAAGAACAACCACCACGACAGAGTTCAGCAAATTCGCAAGTCTTGCAGAAACCCCACAAGTGTTCGGTACCTTTGGGAGTACCAGCGCCGAGATTAAACCGCAGTTCTTCTGTTTCTTCAATAATTGTCCGCAGTGAATAATCGCGGATGTTTCCTCCAGTGTAGGCTGAAGTAGGTAGTGAGGGACAACCTTTAATTGCACCATCTGCTTCAATTCCCAAAGCAGACAATCCAGCGCTACATCCCTGCCAAAAAGACCAAGCATTTCCTCCCCGTAGCAATCGCTCATAGGGACCATAGTAACCGATATTGTTCCCTGGCTGAACTTGCACTCCCTCCTGCTTTGCTCTTTGAGCAACACGGGCAATCATTGGGTAGACATCCAATAATTCATAAGGTTGCAACAGAATGTTACTATTATCCGCAGCATTGCCCATGGGTACAGTCAACTGAATCTGCCATGCAAAAACACCAGCATCGCGGATACGCTCATATATACGGGGAAATTCTGGTGCGGAAAGGCGATTGATTTGAGTGTTGCAACCAAAAGGAATACCAACTTCCTTTAGATGACTCATAGTCTTAAACGCCCATTGCCAGGAACCTTGTCTACCACGCAGATGATCGTGTGTAGTTTCTAAGCCATCAACCGACACCGAAACTACCTTGATCCCAGCTTCCTTCATCCGGCGTGCTGTGTCAAGAGTGATACCATAACCACCAGTAGTCATACCACAAACCATCCCAGCTTGAGTAATTGCCTGAGCAATTTCTAACCAATCAGGACGGAGAAAGGCTTCACCACCAATCAGGGTAACTTCTGTAATCCCTACTTCTGCTAACTGTTTGACCATATCAAGGGCTTCAGAAGTAGAAAGTTCTTTTGCTCTTGTATGCCCAGCCCGAGAACCACAGTGCTGACAAGCTAAGTTACATTTTAAAGTGATTTCCCAAACTGCATAACTAATTCTGCGATATTTATTCATTATGCATCCTCAACTAAATATTATAGGAAAGGAGAAATACATTTGCCTTTTAATTGAGGTACAACCATTAATTGTAAAACTCTTGTGGTACGGGCATCCTGCCCGCTCGCGGAAGGTACCTCACTTTGATGAAATATGCTGTATTTATTGTCAGTAGTCTGCTAAAACTTTCGTAAGTCCTCTCTCACTCCTCCATACATTGGCTGTGGTTGTGGTAATGGCCATGGCCATATAGGAATTCCATACATAGGAAGATAAATTTTATGATCAAGAACAAGTGATGAAGCTCCACCAAAAACAGCGTCTAATTCTTTTTCATCTAAGTCGATCATTTCGTCGTTATCAGAATTTGACTCTAACAATTGAGCCGTATATTTTTCAAACTCTTCAGAAGTGAAATCATAGCCAGCATTTTTAACGATTTGGCTACATTCCTCTTTACTTTCTACTGCTTGCAATTGAGTACGGAAAGCTTCATCATTTACTAATCTTTCGTAAAAAGCCTTGACATTTTCTCTTGACATAAAATTCTCCTGGGAAATAAAGAGTTGATTGTCAGATTGTGAAGTACCTCAACCTGCTTCGAGTCCGGTTGGGGCTTCCAATTCTCAGTTCAATCAGGGACGGTTTTATTCGTCCTTCGGGCTTCCGGCTTCATCCGCCGATGCCTCTACTAGCAAACTAGAATTGGTCTTATGAACGCGTCCACAGGCAGACATCCGCCAACAGCCAGACGTGTATTGGTTACGATAGACTTACCTTGGAATTACAGGGATCGCTAACCAGCTCGGGCGCGTCTTTTCTCTGAACTCTGCTAATACTTTTACACCAAGTCTTTGGTAGCCTTTTAGTCATTTAGGGGGGTCTAGGACCATTTTTATTTTACCACAAATTATTGTCTCGCGATCCATCCCTACCGTAAAATACCGTGGGGAATTCCCCGAGATTAGTTAACTCTTGACAGGTATTACTGATGGTGTCCCTACTTCCCGCGTTAATTCAGACGGGTTGTAATTATCCGTAATAACTTGTGGACAACGCATACAGGCAGCCTTTCCTTCCTGCTGCCACCACCGACAATCTCTACGTATGGAACAAGGTGGTAATTCCTCTGCTACTGCTGGCATTTTTTCCACGACTCGCATTGCTAAACGACAATCCTTGCCGTTAAAATGCTGACAACCAGATTGTATACAGGTTGCTGCTGTGCGAAAGACTTCAGCAGGGGTAACCGGACTTACCTTTGCGATCAATTCATCAGTAATAGGCTGTGGTTGCTTCAGATAAGCTACTTGGGGTTTTTCTGGAGTCCCGCTAATCACCCCGAAGACAAGACTCTCTCCTGGTTCTGGCCTAGCACTGGGGCAAAGGGTGGTTCGTTCTTTTCCAAACTCTTCCATCTATTTAGCCTCTAGAAATGAGTAACTTAAAATACTTAAAAGCTTACATTTTTTATAGAAGCTGTGTCATCCGGTACTGCAATTAGTCCAACTATAACTGGTGGACATAAAATAATACCAATTGTAAATGGTGGCCAAATCGCATCTTTTATAATCAGACCACCTGCAACGCTTTTTAGCTGTTCATCAGATAGGGCTGACAATTCAGAATCTATCTGGCTTCGTCGTGCAACTGCATTATTTACTGCATCACCAATTAGGTCATTAATTTCAAGTTGACTTGTGTGTTGCTTATCCATTTCAACTTTCCTCTGACTTTTTGACTGTATTTATGCTGAAAGACCGTGCAATGTAATTGCATAATCTCTGTTAAAAATTCTAGACAAGAAGTAAGTTATTCATTCAATTTATAGTATTTTTTCTTAGATAAAACTAAAACTTTTATGTTCAAAAAACTGTTACGTAAAAATAGCAGTTCCAACAAGAAACAATGTTAAAGCAAAAATTTAAATGTTTCTCTACTACCTTCGCCGTTCCGCTGCTGGCGCTACGAAACCTAAGAGTCCAAGCCAAAATTCCTGGACGAAAATGATTTAATGCTATCCAAATTCAAACTTTGTTTTTTTACCTACAAAGGTTTCCATAATCAGAATTTTATGTTGTTGGTTTATGAGTTTTTGTTTAAGTAAATCCAAATAGTATATGTTATCCCCAAATCATCTATTTTTTGAGAATATAATTAAAACATTTATGTTCACTTTTTCATCAGCATTCAATTATACACAGTTGATAAAAAGCCATAAAAAATCAGCCCAAGATATTCGACTGAACTATTAGGAGTATCCTAATGCAGGAAAATCTACTAAGATTTAGATTGTTATTGCGTTACCGTTCAGGAAGTGCGGCGAGCGCCTGTCGATAGGACATATGTAGCCCAGCGAAATCATGCAATCCTTGTTATCTCCCTTCAAAAGACGCTTCAAGAACTCTCGCAATGACAAAATATGTTTTTAAATCTAGTATCCCTCTTGTATGAAAGGGGTTGGGTGTTAGGGATTAGGGGTTAGGGAACCCCATAATTAAAATAAGGGGTTTCTAACAAGGACTCCGTATTTTTTCGCACTACGTGTCTCAAAATACAT
>DESS01000237.1:18149-19177 GCA_002361335.1 Richelia sp. UBA3308 | reverse complement strand
TGGTAGATCTGCTAATGATCAGTCTCTCACTGGTTTGTTTGCTCAACAAAATACCGAAGAAGCAACCGGAGATGCAGGAAATTTACAAATTAACACCAACCTCTTACTACTTGATGAAGGAGGTTTATTTGTTAGAAACCTTGGAAAAGGAAGGGCAGGTACCCTTGACATAAATGCGAATTCTATACGCTTAAATAACAACGCCAGACTCACCGCAGACACCCGAAGTGATGAAAATGACCCCAACAACCCCCAAGCTAATATCAACATTCGATCGCAAGATTTAATTTTACGTGGCAGTAACATCGTAGCTAACGCCGAAGGAGAAAATGTCATCGGCGGCAACATTACTATCAATACAGACGTACTTGCCGGTTTTGAAGATAGTAATATTACCGCTAACTCCGGTGAAGATCGCGGTGGCAATATCAAAATTACCACAGAAGGTATTTTTGGTCTAAGATTTCGGGATGAAGCAACTGAAATCACAAATGATATTACAGCTACAGGGAAAGATAACGAATTGAGTGGCAATGTAGAAATTAACACGCCTGATGTAGATCCCAGTACCGGTTTAATCGAACTCCCGGATAATATTGTTGATGCTTCCAATCAAATTGTCAAAAGTTGCGTTCCTGGAAGTCCAGAATTTGAAAATGAATTTTACATTACAGGAAGGGGAGGTTTACCGATAAATCCCACCCAAACATTGCAAGATACTAGTACAATATCAACTTGGGTGAAATTAAAACCACAATCACAAACAAGAGTAAATACAATAATTAGACCATCATCAACAAAAGTTTCAAATCGTAATCAAGTTGGGAAAAGAAATCAAATAGTGGAAGCTACTGGTTGGATAGTTGATGAACATGGGAATATAGAATTTGTTGCACAAGGGAATCAGGTTAATTCTCAAAATCCTTGGAATAATCCGGCTGATTGTGCTTTGTTTAATTGATTGCCCGTCGTTTGCCCAGGAATTGACTTGTAGAGACGCAAGGGTATCGCGTCTCTACATATATCGC
>DESS01000237.1:0-18080 GCA_002361335.1 Richelia sp. UBA3308 | reverse complement strand
TACATATATCGCGTCTCTACATTTAACGGAATAACGGAAAATATTTGGGTAAGGGCAGGGTTGGGCAGGGGTAACATTATCGATAATATAAGGTGTAAAATGCGAAAACTTCACCATTCCCAAGGATTAGTTAAATTTACTCTCAAAAACGTCATTTTATTTACTCTTGCTTGTTTATTAACTATTACTCCTAGCACTTTCGCTAAACAAGCACAAAATTCACCTTTGTTTAATGACACTATCAAATCTACAGCTACTAAACCACAGCTACTTCTCGAAGAAGGAGAAAAACTTTATCACACAGGAGATTTTAAAAGAGCGATCGCCATTCTTCAACAAGCACTCAATATCTATCAACGAGAAAATAATAACCTTGGACAAGCGGCTGCGCTGACAAATCTTTCTCTAATTTATCAGCAACTTGGTGCCACTCAAGAAGCCGATGCCGCTGTTAATAAAAGTTTGCAGTTACTTGGCTGGGATGATGAGAAGAATAATTTAAAAGATTTAAATGTCAACCATCCCAGGTCTGAATTATGGACAATTATCGCCCAAACTCTCGATATTCAAGCTGGGTTGTTACTGACTGAGGGAAAACCCAATCAATCTTTAGAAGTATCCCAGCAAGCTGAGGAAATTTGGCAGAAATTAGACAATTCCACAGCAGTGATGCGGAATCGTATTAATCAAGCACAAGCTTTACGAGTTGGTGGTTTTTATCGTCGCAGTCTCAAAATATTGGAGGAAATAGATCGAAATTTAGGTACTAATACAAAATTAATTGAATACTTTTCTGAAAATAATTTTACCGAAACATTTTTTGATGACTATTTACAAGCTCAAACTGACTCGGCTGTGAAAGTCGCAGCTTTGCGTAGTCTGGGAAATAACTATCAACAATTAGGCAATTTAGAAAAATCCCAGGAAAAGTTAGAACAAAGCTTAGAAATTGCTCAACGTTTACAATTATCAGAAGAAATTGCTTTAACAGAATTGAGTCTTGGTAATACTACTAGATCGTTACTAAAAATAGAAGAGGCAATAAATCATTATCATAATGCTGCTAAACTTGCCTCCAATTCAGTCACAAAAATTCAAGCCCAAATCAACCGCATCAACTTGCTTATTAATGAGGAAAGAATAACAGAAGCCAAAATATTAATACCTCAAATTCAATCTCAACTAAATAATTTACCAGCAAACCGAATTGGTATTGACGCACAAATAAATTTTGCTCGTACTATCACTAAAATTGGCAACAAACAAGATATCGCCGAAATTTTAGCAACAGCGATTAAACAAGCCAAAACAATCGGTGACAAACGTGCCGAATCTTATGGATTAGGAAGCTTAGGAGAACTTTACGAGCAAAACAATCAAATCCAAGAAGCACTAGATTTAACTGAAAAAGCCTTACTTCTCATTCAAAATCAAAATGCTTCAGATATAGCTTATCTTTGGGATTCGCAGTTAGGAAGATTGTTCAAAGCACAAAACAAAATTCCACAAGCCATATTAGCTTTCGATCGCGCTATAGAAAACCTTGATTCCCTTCGCAGTGACTTAGCTACAGTTAACCGAGAAGTACAGTTTAACTTTCGCGATCGCGTAGAGCCAATTTATCGACAGTCGGTAGAAGTACTTTTACAAGAAAAAGGTGAAAATAAACCCAATTTAGATAAAGTACGCCAACGAATAGAAGCTTTACAATTAGCTGAACTAGATAATTTTTTTCGAGAAGCTTGCTTAAACAATCAATTTGTCGCACTTGACAAAGTCGTAGACCAGGATAATACAGATACTGCCATATTTTATCCGATTATTTTAGAGAATAAATTAGAAATTATTCTTAAGCTTCCCCAACGAGAATTAATACATAAAACATCGGAAATTAATAGTCAACAATTAGAGGAAATTATTACAGAAATCCGAAAATATATAGTCCAAGTTGATAGAGTTAATCAATTCAAAAAAACTTCTTTCAAACTTTATCAATTGTTAATTAAACCAGTTGAAAAAGAACTAAACAATAGTCCAGAACTAAAAAATAGTCAAGTAAAAACCTTAGTATTTATCCCCGATGGTTCCCTGCGAAATATTCCCATTGGCGCATTATATGATGGTCAAGAATATTTATTTCAAAAATACGCGATCGCAATTAGTCCAGGGCTACAACTATTTACCCCCAAATCTCTAACAAGACAACAACTAAATGCCCTTGCAGGTGGATTATCAGAAATACCCAAAACTGAAGACTTTGCACCGCTTCCCAATGTTCAAGAAGAACTAGCATCAATTAAAGAATCAGGAATATCAACACTTACATTGTATAATGATAAATTCACAAGTAATACTTTAGAACAACAAATTAACGCTCGGCCCTTTCAAGTCGTTCACTTTGCAACTCACGGACAATTTAGTTCCGATCCCAGAGAAACATTTATATTAGCATCAGATAAACGCATTAACGTAGTTGAACTAGATAACTTACTTAAAAGTAGAGGGCAAAAAAGAACAGAGCCAATCGAACTACTAGTTTTAAGTGCTTGTGAAACAGCAGCAGGAGATAACCGTGCAGCCTTGGGATTAGCAGGAATTGCTCTGAGTGCAGGTGCCCGGAGTACTTTAGGCTCTCTGTGGCAAATAGGCGATGATTCCACAGCTTATTTTATCGATCAATTTTACCATCAGTTAATGACCGGTAAAACCACCGCACAAGCCCTACGTTTTGCTCAATTAAATATGCTCAAAAATTCCGAATACAATCGTCCAATGTACTGGGCACCCTATGTTCTAGTTGGTAATTGGTTATAGAAATTTCGATTTTTTCCCCGAAATTATGTAGAGACGCGATATATCCTGTAGAGACGCGATACCCTTGCGTCTCTACAAGCTGTAAAACAATCCTCAATTTCGCGCTATATTCAATATAATGAGGATTACCAAAATATTTCAAAACCTACGTCAATCATTCGCTGTATTTCGCTACAGCGGACGAGCGGTAAATTTAGTTTGGACTACTAACCGTACTCTCACCATTATTCTGGCAATTTTAACCTTAGTTGGGGGAGTTTTACCGGCTGCTGTTGCTTATATTGGCAAATTAATTGTTGATGCTGTTGTTGAAAGCCGAAATTTATCTTCTTTACAAAATAATCTCAACACTTCTCTTCCTTTAATGTATGTAGGATTGGAAGCTGTTGCTGTAGCTTTACTCGAACTGACTAGGCGAGGACTTAGTATTTCTCAATCGCTGTTACGAATATTACTCGGGCAAAAAGTCAACGAACTGATTATCGAAAAAGCCCTGACGTTGGAATTGCGTCAATTTGAAGATTCTGAATTTTACGACAGAATGACCAATGCCCGGCGAGAAGCTTCTATTCGTCCGCTTTCTGTAGTTAATCGTATTTTTAGTTTAGTTCAAAGTGCTTTATCTTTAATTACCTACGGTGCTTTGTTGATCGGTTTTTCCTTCTGGGCTGTTTTTGTATTGATTTTAGCCGCTGTACCTGCGTTTATTACCGAGACTCGCTTTGCAGGAGTTGCTTTTCGTTTATTTCGCTGGCGTGCCCCGGAAACCCGACGGCAGCAATATTTGGAGATACTAGCTGCTAGAGAAGATTTTGCCAAGGAGGTGAAACTTTATCAACTTGGTGAAATGTTGTTGGGACGTTATCGCAATCAATTCCATCAATTTTACGTTGAAGATAGAGATTTAACAATCAAACGGGGTTTTTGGAGTTATTTATTGGGTTTGTTAAGTACTGCAACTTTTTATATTGCTTATGCATGGATTGTGGTAGAGACAGTTGCCGGTAGGATTTCTCTGGGAGAAATGACAATGTATCTTACCGTATTTCGTCAGGGACAAACTACTTTTTCCGGTGCCTTGACTTCTATTGGTGGAATGTACGAAGATAATCTCTATCTTTCCAACCTTTACGAATTTTTAGAAGCAGAAGTACCCAAAAAATATGGAAGGGCGATCGCAGGTACAAATCCGGAAGATGGAATTCGCTTTGAAAATGTTTGGTTTACTTATCCTGGAAGTACAACACCGGCTTTGAAAAATATTTCGCTACATTTAAAGCCGGGAGAGAAGTTAGCAATTGTCGGTGAAAATGGTTCGGGAAAGACAACTTTAATTAAATTGTTGACACGGCTTTATACGCCAGAATCAGGAAGAATTTTATTAGATGGATTGAATTTACAAGAATGGGATGTGGATGTATTGCGGCGACGAATTGGCGTTATTTTTCAGAATTTCGTTCGCTATCAATTTACCGTCGGTGAAAATATCGGCGTTGGTGATGTGGAAAGACTGGAAGATAAAAAAGCATGGGAAATGGCTGCTGAAAAAGGAATGGCTCAACCCTTTATTGAAAGATTACCAGATGCTTTTACAACACAATTAGGAAAGTGGTTTAAGTCAGGGCAAGAGCTTTCTGGGGGACAATGGCAGAAAATCGCTCTTTCTCGGGCATTTATGCGAAATAGCGCCGATATTCTGGTGTTAGATGAGCCTACCTCAGCAATAGATTCTCAAGCTGAATACGAAATCTTCGATCGTTTTCGCAGCTTGACTATTGACAAAATGGTCGTTTTAATATCTCACCGTTTTTCTACAGTGCGAATGGCTGACAAAATTGTGGTAATTGAGCAAGGTGAAGTTTTGGAAACGGGAACCCATGAAGAATTATTAAAAGCAAAGGGAAGGTATGCGACGCTGTTTTCCTTGCAAGCGAAGGGGTATCGGTGATGGAGAGATGGGGAGACAAGGAAAAAAAATTTTTTGCTAAATAGTTGATATTAATGTATAGACGTAGCAGTGCTACGTCTCCTTCATTTGGATTCATATCGAGAAGAGGCTTGAAATGGTATCTGTTTAGCGCTAAAGCTCAACTTTGTGGAGATTGTGCGAATACAAATTCCGATCGCCTCTATATGGGAACCCGACAAATTTAGCTGTTTGACAATGTTACTCTTCAATTCACTCATCCGCAAAATTACCCAAGTTGTCGTTTCTCAAAAAGCTCCTGGCTTTTAGTAAGCTAACAAACATATATAAGAATGTAAATATGTTTTTGACTTCAAATGTTTTATTTTTTACAATGTTTAATTATTTACTATGACATCCTAAGTACTTAGATAAAAATTATACAAACGTGAACTATAAATGCAGTAATTAAGATAAGCCTCACCCCTACACAACTTTTCCGTGGAGTATTTTGGGGTGAATTTTGTATCACTCCACCTTCCCTATAGCGTAACAATTAGTTACAATCAGCTTGGGCGTGCGTTACCCGGAGTAATCAGCGATGGATTTGATAATGGAACCGGCTATTCTCGTAAAAATCGAGAAAATGAAGCAACGGGTACTATGGCAGCATCAAAGTATTGTGCAACGGGGAATCGATCAAACCAGTATGGTTATCGATGATGGTAAGGAAGATAGTCCAGAATTCTCCTTTATGGTAATTGGCGACAGCGGTACAACTTGTCAAGATGGACATCACCCCCAGCGAGAAGTTGCCAAATTAATGCTTCAACACCGCCATGAATGCCGTTTTGTTCTGCACACTGGCGATGTAGTTTATACTGTGGGTTCTCGGGAGTATTACCAGTCAAATTTTATCCAACCCTATCGCGAGTTTTTACGGGGCGGTGAAAATCCCCAAAATATTGCTTATGACAATATGGTGTTTGATACTCCGATGCTGACCACTTTGGGAAATCATGATTATTATGATGTACCTTTTTTATATCGGGTAATTACAGGTCCAACCCTAGAATTACGCCGTTTATTACGCTACAAAGATATTGAAATTGGTTGGCATGGTTCCGAACAAGGTGATGCTTATGCAAAGGCATTTCTTGATTATTTAGCCCGGTTTAATTCACAGCAAAAGTTAGAATTTCATTTAGACCAACATTACACCGCTAAAACCGATTCTGGGCGCTGTTTGCGTTACGAACCCGGACATTTTACCCGTTTACCAAATCGTTATTATACATTTCGTTACGGCGGTATTGACTTTTTTGCCCTTGATTCCAATACTATTAATCAACCATCGCCCATACCGGAAACCCAAGAGGGAGATGCTCACAGAAAAGCTTTAATTCAGCGTCGCGATGAGATAGATATTGAAGAACAACAAATTTTAGAAGAATACGATCGACTAAACCAGGATAATCCCCAAGATGCTGAAAAAAGCGATGAATTTGAAGCAAGATTAAGCCAAATTAATGAAGTAAAAGTTGATATAGAAAAACAACTAGCATCCCATCATCCCAAGGTTGATTTAGAACAACTTGAATGGTTAAAACAAAGGTTAATTGAATCTTGGAACAGTTCAGAAGTTCGCGCTCGCATCGTTTATTTTCATCATCCCCCCTACGTTACCGAAGCCAGTAAATGGTATCAAGGACAAACTTTAGCTGTGCGTCGTCGTCTGCGATGGGTATTTGATCAAGTTGCTCAAACCATCGGTGACATGAATGGTAATCGCCCCATAATAGATTTAATTTTTAACGGACACGCCCATTGTTTTGAGCATCTTTATACCACCGATACCGGATATGGAGACTCCAACATTAACTGTATCGTCAGCGGTGGTAGTGGGCATTATCCCCGCCGTCAACGAAACAACGGACCAGAATTAATGGAAACATTTGATTATATTTCTGGCAGCCCTACCCGTAAAGTTGCGGATTCTTTATTATTTATTGGTCGCAATGGTTACGCATCATCAGAACGTTTTCCTTATTCCGGCGTGCGAATAGATGTCAAAGCCGGTACTCCTGTTAAATTTGTTGTTAAACCATTTGTCGCCGAACGTTTTAAACACAAATGGAATTATCCTGAAATTAAACCCTTTGAAATCGGTTAAAGGGATTAGAATTTAGAATTTAGAATTTAGAATTTAGAATTTAGAATTTAGAATTTAGAATTCTCCCCTTGTCTCCTAGTCCCCTTATCCCCCCTCCTCATGCCCAATAGTAATTTTTAAGAAAATGAATCGCAATAATAGCAATAATAAATTAAATTTTTTACGCTTTAGTGGAATTATTTTACTCATCGTCTTCGGGTTGCTGTTTTATCCCCTTAATACAGCAATTGCCAGTACATCTACTAATGTTTACAAACATAAAATCTTTCCTAGTTCCGATGGTATTGGTAAAATTTATATGGGTAGAGAAATCTCTAAAGTCATGGGACATAGGGGTGCAATGTGGTTAGATAGACCTACCCGTGAATACCAAGAACAACCTAGTAAAATAGTCCCCGCCCTCGAACTCAAAGATACAGATGTTGTGGCGGATATTGGCGCTGGTACGGGGTATATGAGTTTTCGCATTGCCCCTAAAGTATTGCATGGCAAGGTATTCGCTGTAGATATTCAGCCAGAAATGTTAGATATTATCGATTTTTATAAAAAAGAAACAAAAATTAATAATGTTGAGCCTATTTTAGCAACACCGACTAATCCAAATTTACCACCCGAAAGCGTCGATCTTGCATTAATGGTAGATGCTTATCACGAATTTGAATATCCCAAAGAAGTTATGGAAGGGCTAGTAAAATCCCTTAAACCAGGTGGTAAAGCGGTGTTGGTTGAATATCGTGGTGAAAATCCTTTTATCGCCATCAAACGCTTGCATAAAATGACTCAAAAACAAGTCAAAAAAGAAATGCAAGCCGTAGGATTGACTTGGCGCGAAACAAAAGAAATTCTTCCCCAGCAGCATTTGATGGTGTTTGAGAAAAAGTAAGATACAGCATATTTCATAGATTCTCACGGGCCTTCTCTGCCCGTACCACAAGAGATTGTAGGGTGTGTTAGGGCCACCATTAGATTTCATCGATTGAGTAAATCACAAGATGCCGTAACGCACCATCTGTCTTCACTAACAGCGCCTTGGTGGGTTTTTCCCATTCAACCTACTGTTAGAGGATGTTTGTAAAGTAAAAGTATATACAAAACCATGGCGACTGTAAGTCGCGACTACACAAGCAAAACCCGTCTCCACGGGTTTAAAATTTACTATTGTTTGTGTAGTAGCGGTTTTAACCGCCAGATACTTTTAAAACATCCTCTTAGAAGCTTTTTAATTTCGATTAGACAAAACTAAATTGATTAGAGCTACCTAAATTCAAATCGCTAGGAGAAATACTTGCAACAACTCCAATTAATTCTGGAGTTCCTCCATCATTAAAAAATATACCCGTTCCCTCGGGTAAATCCTGGGGAGAAACTTCAAGAAAGTAATCATCTCGATCGCCAATTAATTGAATAATATCGTTGTTACTAAAGCCCTTAATCAAAGCGTAATCATTAGTTCCAGCACTGGAAGTGTCGCCGTCATTATAGAACACAATTGGCGTACCATCAATAATTGTTGATGCTAAAACAAATGTATCGTCACCTTGACCACCATTTAAGGTATCTACTTCACCTATACCAAGTCCTTGAGTAAAATTGGGTGTTGCTCCAAATAAAGTATCATTTCCGCGGCCGCCAAAAACCTCGTCATTGCCAAATTCACCGAATACTTCATCATCACCATCCCCACCAAATACAGAATCATTTCCTCTGCCACCAAATACTTTGTCATTATCAGCACCTCCTCGAACTTCATCATTACCGCCATCACCAGACATCAAATCTTCTCCATCTCCGCCAAAGATTTGGTCTGAACCAGGACCACCAACTAAGTTATCCTGTCCAGCACCTCCACGGAGAATGTCATTTCCAGAACTACTATCATCAGTATTATCACCAACGAGATTATCATTTCCCTGTCCACCAAGCAGGGTATCATCTCCATCTCCACCGACTAAGTTATCGTTATCGGCTCCTCCACGAAGGGAATCATTTCCAGATTCACCGATAATTGCATCAGTTCCACTTCCTCCTTGAACTGTATCATTACCAGCCCCGGCAAATACAAGGTCACCTTCACTACCGGTAATTATTGTGTCATCTCCATCCAGGGAAAATACGTTATCTCTACCAGAGAAGGTTTGGATAAAGTCGTTTCCAGGGGTGCCTAGCAGATCATCTCTACCTGGTGTACCACTATTATTTATAACCGTTGCAGCATAACTAAATTGATTTGAGTTATTTAAATCCAAATCTTCAGGAGAAGTATTGGCAACAATCGCAATTAATTCTGGATTTTCTCCATCATTTAAAAATATACCCGTTCCCGACGGTAAACCTTGGGGAGATACATCCAGGGAATAATTACTTGGTTGACCAACGAGTTTAATAATATCGTTATTACCAAAGTCTTCAATCAAAGCGTAATCATTATTACCAACGGTCGAAGTATCCCCGTCATTGTATAAAACAACTTCAGTCCCATCTACAAGTGTTTCAGCTAAAACAAATGTATCGTTTCCAGTACCACCATCTAAAGTATCAACTTCCCCGGTACCAAATGCAAGGAAACTAGGTCTGGCTCCAAATAAAGTATCGTTTCCATTACCACCGGAAACCAGGTCATTTCCAAATGACCCAAAAACTAAATCATCACTATCGTCACCAAATACTGAATCATTTCCCGATGCACCAGATAATTGGTCATTCCCTTCATTTCCACGAATCAAGTCATCGCCGCCATCGCCCGATATTAAATCTTCACCATTTGCACCCAATAGTGTATCACTACCTGGACCACCAGCTAAATTATCATCTCCATCACCTCCATCAAGTAGATCATTGCCCCCAGTTGCCATTGTATCAATCGCATCCCCAGTTAAATTATCATTCCCGTTTCCGCCAATAAGGGTATCATCTCCATTTTCACCGACTAAAACATCGTTATCAGGACCTCCAAGAAGGGAATCATTTCCCAAACCACCTGTAATTACATCAGTTCCGCTTTCCCCTTGAACTGTATCGTTACCATCTTCAGCAAATACAAGGTCGTCACCAGCATTGGTATTTACGTTATCATTACCAGCACCGGCAAATATATTATCGTTACCAGAAAAACCCTGAATAAAATCGTCAAAAGGGCTACCAATTAGTTGGTCTCTACCTGCTGTACCATTAATATTTGCCATGTTATCTGCGCCTCTTTGTTTTCAAAATTTGGGCAACTCAATATATATAAATGCAGGTAAAATCAACTTATGCACTTTCTAAGCGTGAAAGTTTGACCTGAATTTCTCGCCACATCTCTCAAAGCCCATTCGTGATAAATTAAAAGCTAGTGCATTTTGTCAATAAGTCAAAAGGCATAAAATAATGATTTATATCAAATCCGTTGGCATCGGAATTATATATTTTTAAACGCAGAGTAGCGCTGAGGTACATGCAGAGGGGCGCAGAGTTTTTTTAGCTTGGTTTTTAAATTATAGCGGTTTTCATTTGAGTAGAATACATTCTTGTGGTACGGGCATCCCTGCCCGTGGGAATTCTACTAATTTTTTGTGTATTGCATCCAACTGAAATTCGCAATATTCCGATGTATCCGGAAAGAATATTACTGAAAAATCAAAACGCTTAATTAAAAATAAACATCGTGAATTCTGAATTCATAATTAAGAATTCAGAATTCCGATTTTATTTAGATATCGCCACGAATTTCTTCGATAACGCCGTCACGCAAAACAATTTCAACCTGCATTTTACTAATCAGGTTATCGCCTTGCTCAGCTCGGAAAAACCCTTCCAACTGAAATTGATTAACTTCTTGATCCAATTCAAGCATTTGCACCTGTTGCAGGTTTTGCAAGCTTTGGTTTTTTTGTTCTAACATCTCGCTTTTTTTCTCATTTACCTGAGTTTGGATGTTGTCAATTTGTTGGAGAGTTTGAGGTCCTGGGGGTTGCAAACTTTGCTTTTGAACTTCAGTAATTGCCCGCTGTCCTTGGACATCGATTTGTTGTAACTGCTGGTCAACTTGATTGATTTGAGTTTGTAGTTGCTGCGTTACTTCCTCTTTCCATAGAGGTGTGACAATGGCTTTTACGTTAATAACGCGCTTTAGCAGCAGTTGAGGATTGGAGATGTCCATATAAGTATCTTTTTTTCCTTAAGTTAAATACACAGTGGATTAGTTTGCGGCAAACATCAGCTCGATCGTATCGTGAAAGCGTTCCATGACGACGTGTCGCCGGACTTTAAGAGTTCTTGTCATCATGGCATTTTCCATGGAAAACGGCTCTAGAATCAGTTGAAATGGTCCAATTCGGTCATCTGGCCGATATCCCGGACGATTTCGTACTTCTCGAACCAACTCTTGTCGAAACAAATCCTGGATCATTTTACTCTCAAGGTTGATTTTTTGGCTGGTGGATGCCGTAACATTGTCTTCAGTAACACATAATTCCAAGTTTTGATCTGCTGCCCATTTTTCTAATGCTTCTAAATTCGGCACAATCAAAGCACCAAGAGTTTTTTTATCTTGTCCCACAAGCATTATCTGATCGATATATGGCGATCGCAAGCAAGCGTCTTCGATGGGAAGGGGTTCAATGTTTTCGCCGTTGGTTAATACGATAGTGTCTTTTGCTCTTCCAGTTAAAACTAAATCCTGACGAGGGGTTACCCAACCCAAATCACCGCTATTAAACCAACCGTTCTCATCAATGGCTTTTTGTGTCGCTTCTGGATTCTTATAATAGCCTTGCATTACTTGAGGTCCTTTAAGCAATACTAAACCTTTTTCCCCAGTTGGTAATTCTTGACGAGTTTCCAAATCGACAATTTTTACTTCGGTATCCGGTAGCGGTAATCCGGCAGAACCCCGTAAATTAGTCCAATAACGACGGGCATGAGTTACTGGAGAAGTTTCCGTTAAGCCGTAACCAACCAGGATTTCTACAGCAACAATTTCGTAGAAATCATCTATGTGTTTTGCTAAGGCACCACCACCACTAATTAATAGTTTTACTCTTCCTCCCGTTGCTTCTCTCACTTTGCTGTAAACTATTTTTTCAGCCAAAGCATGTACGGGTGAAAGGACTATTTTTTGAATGTTAGCCCCTATTGTTTCTCCCATGGAGGGATTCAGATTTCCTAAATCTAATTTTTCAGCAATTCGCTTGGCTTTAATGTATTTGCCACTAATATCTAAAAACCGATCGATCAACTTCTGTTTTGATGCTGGTTGTTCGCGAAACTGCTTTTGTACCCCTTCATAAATCGATTCCCAAATACGCGGCACTCCAATCATGTAATGGGGTTTAAATTTTTTCAAATCATTTTTTACCGAGCGCAAATTTGTATAAACTTGGGTACAACCGAAAGCAAGTAAGAAATACTCCGCAGTACGTTCAAACACGTGCCAGGTAGGAAGAAGACTTAAAACAACATCTCCTACTTCTGGTTGAAGTATCGCACCTAAATTCGTTAGTTGGTGCATCAAATTCCCATGGGAAAGCATTACCCCTTTGGGCTTTCCTGAAGTACCGGAAGTATAAAGTAAAGTAGCTATTGTATCGCGATTTTGTTTAACCGGTTCTAATTTGTGTTTTGCTCCAATTTCCATTAACTCCTGGAAATTCAACACCTTAATCACTTTCTCTTTAGGTGCTGTTTCGTCAGTTAATAAAATTACTAATTGAATTGGTAAATCATATAAACGCGATCGCAGTTTCTCAAACGTCTTTAAATCTTGCACCACCAAAGCCATACTATCGCTATTTGCCAAGATAAAGGCTAATTCATCGACATCTGCTTGAGAGCTACGTACCGCATTTACAGCCCCAGCAGTCATTATACCTTGGTCGGCAATGAACCAGCGATGACTATTATCGGCAATCAGTGAAATCCTGGAAATTCCCGCCTGTGGATTGACTCCCAAAGCTTGCAAACCAGCCGCAAACTGTTGAATTTGCTCAAATAACTCCGTGTAACTTATTTTGACTTCTTCTCCTTGAGCGTGGGGATTATGCAGCGCCGTTATATCCCCAAATCTTTCTGCTGCGATCGCCCAAATTTCGGGTAACGACTCCACATTTGAGTAATCCAACATACTTTTTAAATATTGCCCGTCTTTTTCTGCAAGCTTAGAAAAGAAATAATTCGTACTCTTAGTTTTAGACATCACACGCAAATTTTACACTCAATTATTTCTTCCAGCATATTCCTTTATAAATTACAAATACACAACTATTATCGATACAATCGCTTCTATCTCAAGTAATACTTATTTTTCCAGAGATGTTAATTTTTATGTACAAAAAAATATTTCTATTAATTTTCTATTAATAAGGAACGATGAACTTATATTTTTTAATTTAAAAATGGAGAAATTCAACTGTATAATCAGTTTTATTTCTATAAAAATAAAACACTGTGTCCAGGATTATCTTATATTTTAGGTATAAATTATCTGAGTGCTGTTTAACTACTTAGAAGAAAGAATTTAGTCAATATTTATTTTGAGAAAAAAAATATATTAAATCATGGATAATTAACAATTTAGACTCTGTTTGGTTTTATTTTGCCACCACAGAATATTTAAAAACCCTTTTATTTTAGAAGTCTTTGAGAAAAAAACATGCCGAGACTTGTTGAATTTAGATATAAACATTAAAAGAAGTTTAAATAAAGCAAAAGAAATTTAAAAGATAGTACTGATTTAATTATTGAAAATTTGTTCAACAATAGAATACAAGTATTGTTTTTTCTTATTGGAGAATTGGATATGAGTTTCACCGATAGTCTTTTACTAACTATCATCAATACTGCTATTTGCCTTGCTTTGCCCAAACTGATATCATTAGTATTTGCTGTAAAAAGCAAAGCAAATAACTTTTCTAACACAAATACTATAGCTTTAAAAAACCAAGCTAAAACTATTTGAATTTTGTGGTGCGAACAAAAATTCATCCAAAGGATTAATCCAAAATAGGAAATCTAAAATCTAAAATAGATTATCCTTTAATCTGTAACCTGTGACCTTAAATAATGGTAACATCTGCTGTAAATCCCTTTCTCGATGGTAATTTTGCTCCAGTGCGTGAAGAAATCACCACTGACGATTTAAAAATAATTGGTGAATTACCCCCCGATTTATCGGGAATGTTCCTGCGAAATGGTTCCAATCCTCAATGGCTGCCCAAAGGGCAGTATCATTGGTTTGATGGCGATGGAATGTTGCATGGCCTGCGGATTTCTAACGGTAAAGCTAGTTATCGTAATCGTTACGTGCGGACAAAAGGATGGCAAATCGAACATGAAGCGGGTGAAGCTGTGTGGACTGGGTTATTGGAACCGCCACAAATGGATAACCCCCACGGGCAATCTAAAAATACTGCCAATACGGCAGTGGTATGGCACGCAGGTCAATTTTTAGCGCTTTGGGAAGGAGGTGCGCCTCATGCAATTAAGCTACCTGAATTAGATACTATCAGTGAATTTACTTACAATGGCAAATTACAATCTGCCTTTACCGCACATCCCAAAATAGACCCGATAACCGGTGAAATGATGTTTTTCGGTTATTCCTTTACTCCGCCATACTTGCATTACAGTGTAGTATCATCCCAAGGGCAACTAATGAAAACCGTACCCATTGAATTACCCATGGGAGTGATGATGCATGATTTTGCCATAACTGAAAAATATACAATATTTATGGATTTGCCTTTGACATTTAATCCCATGCGGATGCAGAAAGGCGAACCCGGTATGATGTTTGAGAAAGATAGAGCAAGTCGTTTCGGTATAATTCCTCGTCACGGAGATAATAACCATATTCGTTGGTTTGAAGCACCGCCTTGTTTTGTATGGCATACCCTCAACGCTTACGAACAAGGAGATGAAGTAGTACTCGTTGCTTGTCGGGTTAATTCTACAAACGTTTTTGTCACTGATAACGAGCAACGGGATGCACAAGGTGATATTCCCAGGCTGCATCGTTGGCGATTTAACTTGAAAGATGGTAGCGTCGGCGAAGAAATGTTAGATGATGTACCTTCGGAATTTCCCCGCGTCAACGATCGCTTTTTAGGAAAACTAACGCGCTACGGTTATACAGGCAAAATGGGGCAAGGTACCATGCCTTTATTTGAAGGTGTAATTAAATATGATTTGAATAGCGGTAAATCCCAAACCCATGAATTTGGTAAAGGGCGTTATGGCGGGGAAGCAGTATTTGCACCCCGTGTTGGTGGAAGTGAGGAAGATGAAGGTTGGGTGATGACTTTTGTCTATGACTCAAATGAGGATAAATCGGAATTAGTAATTGTTAATGCACAAGATATGACATCCCAACCAGTAGCGCGGGTGTTAATTCCTGAACGAGTTCCCTATGGTTTCCACGGTGATTGGGTTAGCGAAGAGAAATTGCAGAAGTCCCAGGGATGTATTTAGTAATAGAATTAATATAGAGACGTTGCAGTGCAACGTCTCACCGTATTTTGAGGCATAGCGGTTTCAACCGTTTTAAATGCTTGCTTTATTTTCGCCATGCTGTATTTTGTTCAGGATGAGGTCATTGCTTCGTGAAATTCGCCAATAGATGATAAGTCAACAAGCACATTTCCTAATTCCTTCGGCTCTAATTTGTGTAAACCTCCTCCGTACACCCGACCTCCAGAAATAAGCATTTCATCGGAAATATTTTTTAAAATAAGCCACACATCTTTTTTGAGTGAAGGTTGATGGGAAAAAGCTTCATTTAAAATCGGTTTTGGGTATAACATCAAGTAAACATTAGTGGCGATCGCCTTGGAATGATTCAGGATAAATCGGAAGGGTTTTGTGCGACTACTATTAGTTCGTCCCATATAAGTGCAGAGGAATGGAGTGGGAGAACGATTTTCTTGAGAGTACCAAGGAGTGCGATGTTTACACAAGTAGCGGGAACTAATACCGTTGTCTTCACCTATCTGGAGATATTGCCAAAGCGTAGGATAGTTATTTTGTACTTCAGGTAAAGGTAAATTACAATCAAGTAAGAATAACTGCTGTTCTAAAAGGGGATTACCAAGTATGTCAGCTTCAATTTCTTCTACTAATAAATAGCGAGGACTTGGTAAAATAGGTTTTAAAAACTTAGCAGGAATTTGGTAAGAGGTCACTTGTTCTTTAGTTAGGACGAAAAAATTATTTCCTCCGGTCGCTAACCCGCGCTTAATAGTAAATAAATCTTTTAATTGAAATTGTTTGGAACTAAAGTTTTTTGGGTAAAATATTAATCCAATGCTAGTCCACTTGGAAGTATTGCGTAATGTATCAGATGTAAGGAAATTTCTCTCTTTAGGTGCTGTAAGACTACCGCCATAGGTAAACTCAATTGTATGATTCTGTGATGGCAAAGTTTTCTTGAACCAAATAATTGTACTTGATACCAACGCATCATCAAACTGCACTTCATTTGGACAAAAACGATGAACGCGGATTAACGTTACATTATTAAGTAAATAATCTTTGACTTCCTGTCCATAATTTACATCCATAAATCCACTTGGTATCAGCCATCCAGCAATTCCATGTTCGACCATCCAGGCATCTGCAATACACAAGAAATGGCAATATAAACTTGCTAACTGACTTAGTTTAATTCCAGCTATTTTTAGGCTTTTATTTTGTAGTCTTAGTTTATCGCTACGGTTTAAATGATGGTGGCGGACATAAGGTGGATTACAAATAATTAAATTAGCTTTTTCCTCTTGATTGTTGGGTGGCAAAGCTTTTGTAAAATCACTAATATTGATTATTAACGGTGTATTTTTCCACAGTGAAATTGCCTCATTAGCATAGTGGGAATCAATTTCATACCCTAGGGCTGATTCAATTTTTGATTGAGGAAATACTTGCAGCAATGCGGAATAAAATGAACCAGTACCAAATGCTGGGTCAAGAAATTTTATTTTTTCATTTGGTGATAGTAAATTCTTAGAATATTCTATAATCTCGACCGCCAATTCTGTTGGCGTAGCAAATTGACCAAGCTTATTGCGTTCGCTTTGAGTTTTCTTTGCGTCAAGTTGATTTTGACGCTGTATTCTCGTTTCTTCCGTTAATTTAGTGATATTCATATATTAAATAAAGCTAAATCATCGACACGATGTTCCCATACCCAATCAATTCCTTCTGCTGCTTCATATGCTAAATATCCACTGTCAAAATATCCACATAAAAACAGAATAAAACTAATACTGTTACCATAACTGCTTTTTAACTGTGCAACTTTAGCTGCTTCTTCTTTACGGCGCTTATTCGGATTGGTAAAATCTCCTGCGGACTTTGCTTCAATTAATAAAGGTAATTCACTTGTTGATGAGTTTATTGGCATAATGACAGCATCTACAGGAATATTGACTTGTTTTTTACCAGATTGTAAGTTTACCGGAATATTAAGCCGAAATGTAAAATTTCCTGGCTCGATTGTATTAAATTTGAATCCAGTTCCTCCCGGTAAGTATGAGTAACCGCGTGCTTCTAACCACTCACGAATTACAGCTAATTGTCTTTGTTCTTGAGCATTGCGAATAATTGGATCTGCAACCGCGCCACATAAACGGTCTGCGATAATTGTTGCTGCTGTTATAATCTGAGTTTGAGTTGGTTGCAGTTGCGTATCAAGCCAAAGAAAAATATCTTTATCAATTAGCTGTGTGAGTACTTGACTAATTCTTTCTAATTCAACATCAACAAGCGCACTTTCCATTCTTGGTGGAATGCGTTGCTTATCTTCCATGCTTTTGACTAAATTTGGCGAAACACCAGCCAAACCAATAAGTCTATCCCGTGCTATTGGTGGTGCGGTACCCATCCGAAGTATTTGTAATACCGATGGATGTTGCCGCAATATCGCAGGTGTAATATTAGTCAAATTGGCAGTCCAATATAATGCTGATTCTACTTGCTCTGTTGTATTAATGCGAGTTTGACGGTATGTAACTGGAGCAAATTGCATAAACCAGTTGTTGTAGAAGTTTACCGACTGAGCAATATCTTGTTTCCATAAGTCAGGTTTGTCGGCATTAACTGGCACCGGGGTTTCCTCTACTTGAAGAGACTTGGCTCTAAGCCCACCGAGAAAGTCAAAAGAGTGGGGAATTAAATTCCCCCATGAATATGATTTTCGGTGTTGCTGAATCACAATAT
>DESS01000234.1:18409-20695 GCA_002361335.1 Richelia sp. UBA3308 | reverse complement strand
CACAACCCCTTTATATCCAAGCTGTAGAAATTGCGGAGCGGGTTTTGGGAGCAAATCATCCGCATACGGTGATTATTCGCAATAATTTTGAGGATTTTCGGAAAAAGCAGTGAGCAGTTATCAGTTTCAGTGATTGTCATTGCGAACGTAACGAAGTGGAGTGAAGCAATCACCTGAAAGGTGTGGATCATCGCAATTACTCGTTGGTAATGAGAGATATTGCGATTGCTTCACTTCGTTCGCAATGACAGTTTCGCATTAACTCGTTGGTAGTTAAGATGTTGGGATTGCAACATACGTCGCAATGACACTTTCAACATAAATCGTTGGTAATGGCAGTTTCACAATAAACCGCTTGAAAAGAAGGGTTTCGTTCTTCTACCAAAACGTTGGGTTGTGGAGAAGACTTTTGGTTGGCTTAACTGGTGTCGTCGTTTAAGTAAAGATTATGAAAGATTGCCTATTACTTCGGAGACTTTTATATACATTGCGATGATTCGGATAATGGTTAGACGGCTTGCATAGTTTTTTAACCATCTTCAGCTTTTAAAACATCCTCTTATAAGTTAATCAATTTTCCATAAATAAACTTCCATCAATATGAAATAAATCCCCTAGGCTGCGGGCGTTTTAGCTTCTGCTTCTCCCAAATGCACGCTCGTAACATAACTCATATAAACAAAACCTTCTTCATTCTTAAATCCCTGAAATAAATTCTCCAAATCAGAAATTAATTTATCATAACCTTCCCCTTCTTTAGGAAGATAAGAAACACTCATCGCACGTCCAAAAAGTCCGTTTAAATCCAATTGTTGTTGATAAATAAAATTATATTCACAGAAATTTTTAAAATAAGTCGTTTCAAAAAGAGGCTCCGTTGATTTTATTTTTGATTCTGCGGGATGATTATTCGATGCTCCACGGACAATTCGACTATATTCTGCTGTAAATTCGTCATTGCGATCGCGATTATTAAACACTACCGCCAATCTTCCTTGTGGCTTTAAAATACGTCGAAATTCCGCTAAACTTAATTCGGGATTAAACCAATGAAAAGCTTGAAAACAAGTTACTAAATCAACTGATGACTCTGGTAAATTAGTATTTTCCGCTGTTCCATCTTGTAATGAGAGATTTTGATGATTTTCGGCAGCATTTCTCATTGCGGCATTGGGTTCGATCGCAATTACTTTTACACCCCTGCCAGCCAACAATCGCGAAGAAATTCCCGTACCGGCTCCAATATCAGCCGCTGTAATTGGTAACGTCAAATTTTCCAGAATTTGATCAATAGCTGCTGCTGGATAACTAGGACGATATTTTACATAATCTTCGACGCGATCGGAAAATCGATTTAAAGGATTTAGTGTGTGTAATGGTGTTAATTGATTGTTAGTTTCGGTCATTTTAAAATAATATAAACCGCGGAGTCGGGTAAAACCCGATTACCAAACATTTTCCATTATTCCGGTAAATGTAGAGACGCGATATATCGCGTCTCTACAAGCCAACCTACATTCGCGAGCAAGTATCCAAAGTATCGGAGAGGGGTGCCATAGCCGGGGTGAGGTTCATTTTGCTAAATGTAAACTAATACAATAAGCAAGATACACAAAACCATCGCCATTGCAAAAACGCCGATACAATTCTTTTAAATCATCAAAAAGTTGCTTTTGCACAGCTTCTTCTGAGGAAATAAACGAAATACTTTTAGCAAGACCAATAAAACTTGATAAATCCAATTCCTGTTTGTCAGGGAATTTAGAACAATCAATATATTGAAAATCAGAATTTTCTTTCAAAGGTTCAACTTTAGCATCCAAATCCGTAGGTAGACGATTATTTGCAGCTTTACTAATTATTTCACCATAAATTCTTGTAAATTCATCATCTCGATTTAAATTTCCAAAAACCATCGCCAATCTTCCTTGTGGTTTGAGAATCCGACGAAATTCTAATAAAGTTGGTTCTGGCTTAAACCAATGAAATGCTTGAAAACAAGTAATTAAATCAACAGATTTTTCCGGTAAATTAGTCGCTTCCGCCGTTCCATTTTGTAATGAGACATTTTCATCTTTTTGTGCAGCTTCTCTCATTGCAGCATTTGGTTCAATCGCAATTACTTTTACACCCCTCGCAGCTAATTGACGGGCAGAAATTCCCGTACCGGCTCCAATATCGGCTGCTGTTATTGGTAAAATTAAATTTTCCAGGATTTTATCAATTACTACATCTGGATAAACTGGACGATATTTTCTATAGTTTTCTGCTTTATCAGAAAAACGA
>DESS01000234.1:10753-18385 GCA_002361335.1 Richelia sp. UBA3308 | reverse complement strand
TTTAAGGGATTTAAATTATACATTCTAAATTCTAAATTCTAAATCCTAAATTCTAAATTCCTAAATTCCTAAATTTTCAGCTTTATCAGAAAAAAGATTTAAGAGATTCTAATTATACATTATTAATTCTAAATTATACATTCTAAACTCTAAATTCTAAATTCTAAATTCTAAACTCTAAATTCTAAATTCTAAATTCCTAAATCGCGTCTCTACATTTATTGGAACAATGCACAATCCGAACAAAAAGTCAATCATAAACATAAAAAATTCCAATTTGATATTAACATTCATTTACATATAACAATCGTAGTGGGAATCATGATAATGAATAAATTAACAATCCCTGGTCCTCAACCTTTACCATTAATAGGACGTACAATATTATTATCAAAATTTGTTGGAGATTCTTTAGGTTTTACCAGTCAGTTATTTGAAAAATATGGCCATCCAGTATTACTAGCTCGTGGTGGTGGCACAAATCTTCACTCGCCTTTAGATAATTGTCCTGGTACTCTATTTACTTATGGTGCAGAAAATGTCCAAACCGTAGCAAGTCAACATGAAATTTATTATAAATATCCTTTGACTGGTGGATTGTACCGTAGACGCGATGAATCTCCTCGAACAGAACCTTTAAAACATTTTGGTGTAGGATTATTTGGCGTGAATAGCGACGAACACCGTCGTCATCGTCAGTTATTAATGCCAGCTTTTCATCAAAAACGGATTGAATCTTATCGAGATAGTATTGTTGAAATTACCGAATCAATTTTACAGCAATTAGAAGTCGATCGCGTCACAAATATTGCCAAAGTGATGCGAAAGGTGACATTGAAAGTCGCTACTAAAACATTATTCGGTGTAGATATGGGAGAAAAAGGTAGTAAAAGTGCCCAACTTCTGCAAAAAATTGGCATTTTATTAGGTAGTCCCATGACATCGATTTTACCCTTCGATTTACCGGGGTTTCCTTTCTACCGAATGATGAATTTAATGGCTGAATTAGACGAAAATATGCGGGAAATAATTCGTTCTAAACAAGATAGCGATCGCGATAGTGGTGATGTACTTTCGATGTTAATTAAAGCACGGGATGCTGAAACTGGCATGACATTGAGTGAAGATGAATTATTAGGGCATGTTAGCGTGATTTTTTCTGCTGGGCATGAAACCAGTGCTAATGCTTTAACTTGGACATTATTTTTACTTTCCCAACATCCAGAAATTGCTGCTGATTTACTTGACGAACTCGATTCCGTATTACAAGGAAATGCTCCCACGGTGGAACAATTGCAGCAATTACCGTTATTAGAAAGAGTTATTAAAGAAAGTATGCGGGTATTAACCCCAGTACCATGGAATGCTCGCGTGACATCCCAACCAACGGTGTTGGGAGGTTATGAAATAGCAGCAGGAATGGAAATTTGGGTTAGTATTTACCATACTCATCGAGATTCCGAAATTTATCCACAACCCCAAAAATTTAATCCCCGACGTTGGGAAACATTAGAAGTTGATAATTTTCAATATAATCCTTTTAGCGCAGGCTCTCGTAAATGTATTGGTGCCGGATTTGCGACGATGGAAATCAAAATAGTGTTGGCAATGTTGTTGCAAAAATTCCGTTTTCAATGTTTACCACAACAAAAAATTACACGTAGCGCTTTAATTGTTTTAGCACCTAAAGGTGGATTACCAATGCTTGTTCGTCAACAAGATCGAGAATTTAATCAAGGAGTCGGAGGATTGAAGGGGAATATTCGGGAAATGGTGGAATTAATCTAATTTTTACCTAAACAAACAGGTGAATCAGTAATTTTATCAAAATTCTTCCGCTTCCATTAATGCTTCTAATTGCAGCATTAGCTGAGGAAGATTATTTTCAATCGTATTCCAAACAATTTTTTGATTAACTTGAAAATATTCATGAGCCATTACATTCCTCATATCAGCAATAACGCGCCAAGGAATATTAGGGTAACGCGATTGAATTTCAAGAGGAATATTTATTGCTGCTTCACCAATAATCAAAAAGTCGTAAAATACAGCTTTTGCTATTGTCTCATTAGCTTGAAAATCATTAAAACTTAGATCGGATACACGGTTCTGAATCGCTGCAATAGCTTGCATCATATCCCTTATACGAAAACGCCAATTTCTAGAAGGCACGAATCACATCCTTAATACATGGTTCTCTTAAATTTTCTCGTAAAGTGTCCAAAGTTCCTATATCTACAGAACGTCCTAAGATATCTTCCAAATAAAGTTTTACTTTAATAAAATCAAATAATCCTACCTGATGATTAAACTCTACAAAAAAATCTACATCACTATCTTCTCGTGCTTCATTTCGTGCAACTGAACCAAATAAATCTAAAGATTTAACTCCCATTTTCTCTAATTTTTCTCGGTGCTTTCCAACAATTTCTAAAACTTGATCACGTTTCATAACAAATGTTATTAGTTATTAGTTATTAGTTATTAGTTATTAGTTATTAGTTATTGATTTCCACCATAATATGTGTTTAACAAGAGCTTATATCATTGAACCGAGAAAATTTAATATTAAGAATTATGATCGGGATTGAAAATTGCCTGTAGTATAGTTTAATTCAGTTAAAAATAAAACTATGAATACTACAATAACCATTCGATCCGCGAAACCCGATGATACAGAAGCCATAATGAATGTGGCTGAAGCAATAGGGTTGTTTGAAGGGGAAGAACTTGAAGAGCTTGGTGGTATGCTGGGTGGTTACTTTGAAGATAGTCTTGGTGAAGGACATTCCTGGATTGTTTGCGACGATAATGGAGTAGTTGGAGTTGCTTATTTTGCTCCCGAACAATATGCTAATGGCACATGGAATCTCTACTTTATTGCAGTTGATCCCAAATCTCAGGGTAAAGGATATGGTTCTGCAATGATTAATCATGTAGAAAAAACATTAGCAGAAAAAGGCCAACGTTTGTTATTAGTAGAAACTTCTGGGTTGCCAAACTTCGAGAGTACGCGAAAATTTTACAGAAAACAGGGGTATGAAGAAGAAGCGAGAATTCGGGAATTTTATAAAGCCGGTGATGATAAGATAATTTTTCGGAAAGTTTTAGTTAATTCCTAGTATTAAATTATTGTTGTAAAAATATTACATCTAGTTAAACCAATGAAAAGAAAAGTAACTACAGTTGGTGATTCAACAGGGATAATATTACCCAAGGAACTTCTATAAAAACTCTTGATAATACTACAATTGAAATAGAAAAAGATTTTTTCATAAATCTTGCTCCCTGTGATTTTCACTAGTTAACTCTGTTAATCAATTACCATCTTACTTGCTGAAAATCGTTTCTTCCCAAATTGCCATCGCAATAGATAATAAGCAGCAGGAACGAAATAAAGAGCGAGTAAAGTAGCTCCCACAACACCACCACCAATTGCTACTGCTAAAGGTGGCCAAAATTCTCCACCGGAAACCAATAATGGTACAAAACCGATAGCTGTAGTCAGGGTTGTGGTGAGTACGTGACGGCTTGAATGTAATACTACTTTTTGAATAGCTTTGGGATTCCCAGTTTTGGCGATTGGATGGTTGGAAATTGCACTGAGAACAACAATTGAGTCGTTGACTGCTACCCCAATTAAACCAACTGTGCCGATAATGGGATTGAAACCGAAGGGATAACCAAATAACCACACGGAAAATAAACCCAAACCAAAAGATGCGATCGCTACTATTCCAATAACACCGGCGAGTTGGAATGAACCAAGGGAAAGTACTAATGTGGCTACCATCAGAATAATTAAAACTCCTACGGTGGAAACCAAACCACCCACAGCATCGTTTCTTTGTTCTTCCTCTCCACCAAATTCAAATCTGTAACCGGGAGCTAAGGAAAAATTGCTTTGTTCTAATTTGCTTTTTACCTTGAAAAAAATCTCTGCTGGTAAAATTCCAGCATTAAGAAAACCTTGAATTGTGTTGACTCTTTGTCCGTTGTAGTGAGTAATTTGAGCTAATTCTGGTTTTAGCTGTAGTTTACCCAAAGAAGAAAGAGGGATGGCAGCTAGAGGATTATTTCCTTGCCTATTGGCAGAATTTCCTAATAAGTCTAAAGAAGAGATTTTTCCGAAATTTCCTCGTTGTTGATTTCCCAAACGAACTCTGATGGATAATTCTTCATTTCCTTCTAGTATTGAACCACCAAGGGCACCCTCTAAAGTATTATCTAACTGTAGCGCTATAGTTTTACGGTTTAATCCAGCTAAACGTGCTTGCTCTTCATCTACTTGTATTTCTATCTGTGGTTGAATTTCATCTAAGCTGGCACGGGTATGGGTAATTTGTGGGATTTCTACTAAAAATTGTCGAACTTTTTCCCCTAGCGATCGCAATGTTTCTATATTAGAACCATAAATCCGCATTTCAATTGGTGCATCAAAAGGAGGCCCTTGTTGTAATTGTCTGATTATAATTCTTGCTGAGGGAAAAGTTTTATTGAGTTGGGTTTGCAATTTGTTGGCGATGTCACTGGTGCTCAGAGATTTTAATTGTATTAAGGCTTGAGCATAATTAGCTTGTTGTTCTCTTCCCCCAGTCAAATTGTAGTAAAAGGAGGGAATACTTCTGCCTAATAACCAGTGAACATCGTTAACTTCGGGATTTTTGATAATTTCTTGGCGAATTTCCTTAATTAAAATTTGTGTTTTAGCTAAAGAAACTGAAGCCGGTAATTCTACTTCAATTTGAAGTTGATCTCGATCTGCTGCGGGAAAAAACTGTTGTTCGAGACTACCAGCTTGAATAAAACCCATTACTGGTATTAATAAAGCTAGCAAAATCGATAAAATTGGTTTATTAATTGTAAATTTTACGCTACGTCGATACAACCGATTCAAAATCGGAATATAAATACCATTTTGCAACCAGGATCTATTTTTTTTGTTGTCGTGATATCGATGTGATTTAGCAGTGAAGGTGGGAATAATCGTTAAAGAAATAAACAAAGAACAGCAGACAGCGACAATTACAGTCACAGCAATAGTTCCGACGAATTCTCCCGTACTTCCAGGTAATAATGCAATTGGTAAAAAAGCCAAAACAGTAGTTAAAGTTGAACTTAATAAAGGAATTGCCAAATTTTGAATGCTATGATTTATTGCCGCTTTAGCTTTAACTCCTTTTCGTAATTCATTTTTGACTTCATCCACCATCACAATTGCATTATCAATTAAAATTCCCAGAGCAACAATTAATCCAGTAATAGACATTTGATGAAGAGGAATATTTAACCAATTCATCCAACCAAACACCATAAATACAGATAGAGGTAGGGCAGAACTAACTATCAAAGCGCTCCGCCAACCCATCATAATTACAGTTACACCAAATACTAAACCTGCACCAAATAAGAGATTAATAATTAAATTATTTAGCCTGTCTTCAACATAACTACTTTGAGTAAAAATAATTGGTAAACCAATAGTACTAGGTAAATCCGATCTAAATTCAGCAATCTTTTTCTCAGCGACTTCCGCCCATAAATCCAATCTTTTTCCTGATTGTACATGAACTGCGATCGCAACACCAGGATGACCATTTAATAAAGCAAGTTCGTTTGCTGGTTCTCTAATTCCCTTACGAATTGTAGCGATATTTTGTAAAGTCACAAATTGACCATTAAAACCAAAATTAATCGGAATTTGTCTGATTCTGGCTAAAGTATCCAGTTCTCCCGCAACTTGAATCAATAAATTATTATCTTGATCCCGCAATTGTCCCGCAGAAATTTTAGAATCGCTCAAAGCAATTTGTTGCGATAAATCCCTTGCAGTTAAATTATAACTAGCCAAAGCTTTGGGATTAATTTCGACTATAATTTCCTCATTAGGATCGCCAAAAATTTCAACTTCCTCAGTCCCCGATATCGCTTCTAAACGTTCTTTTAAAACCTCCGCTTGTCGTCGTAAAATTCCATAATTTGGTTTATCATCCTGCTCCCAAGTTAAACCCACAATCAAAGCATAAGCCTTTACTTTAGCTTTTTCTAATTCTGGCTCAATAATATTTTCTGGTAATTCAACTTGTACCTCATCTAATTTATTTCTAACCCGCGTCCAAACCGAATCAACTTGTTCTTTGGTGACAGTTTCTTGTAATTCGATTGTAATAATAGAACTACCGGCACGGGAAGTTGATTCAAAATTATCAATTTCTTGAATTTCTGGAAGTTTATCTTCGATTTTTTCCGTAACTAAAGCTTCTACCCTTTCTGCATCAGCACCAGGAAAAAAAGTAGTAATTACACCACTACGAGAAACTAATTCCGGATCTTCTAATCTTGGTAAAGTAAAATAAGAAGAAATTCCCCAAACTGTAATTAAGATAATAGTCAGAATTAGTAAGCGTGAATTTCGATAAAATAGAGTAAACATTTTAGAATTTAGAATTGGGCATTGGGCCGAAAGGGCATTTAAAAATTATTTTTAATTTATTAATGCCATTATTTAATGTTTGTAGGGTGTGTTACGGCTTCGGTATCTTCAGATATAAAATAGCATTTTGAAAATGCCGTAACGCACCAATTAAAGCTTTAAGAATAATCAATTATTTCAATTATTAACGAAGGAAGAAGGTTTGAGCGGAAGAGCGGAGGCGGAGAATCTCCGCCTCCGCCCGAAGTTGTTTGGAATTGGGATGGGGTATAATGCCCAACCCATTCACGGGCAGCGTGGGGCGTATCTTCCACTCTATGAGGGTGGGGAATTAAACCCATATGTTTAAGTTAAATATTTTGGATTGTTTATATACAGCATTTTGCAAGTAAATGAGGTACAAAAAAAATTTCTAAAACTCTTGTGGTACGGGCAGAGAAGGCCCGTGATAATGTACCGTTCAAAAAATAAAATATGCTGTAATTGGAAAATTTATATAATTCAAGATATCAGAAGCTTGAAAAAAGATCTCAAAAATTTAGTTACAGAAATGGCCAAATTAACCGTAGATAAAAGAGAACAATTCAATCAGTTTTACGGTTATCATCAATCTGCTGATTCAGAACGTTTAAATATAGCTTAAAGATTAGCCTGCATTAGAAAAAGAGGTGGCTCAACTCAAACTTCAACTAGAAGAAGGTTCTTGATATTTGTTAGTAGAGTCTAATTTATCGCTGCTAACAATAGTTTCTAAATCTCTTACTCTTTGCTCTATTTGTCGCAAATTTTCAGATGAGTCAATTACTTTTTTATTGGCACTACCCCAAATTGAAACTGTACTTATAGTTACTCCTGCAATTACAGCTACCGGTAAAATAATACCACTTTTAGATATAGAAACTAGAGGAATACAAATAGCCATCATCCCTGTTGCAAATGCCCAGATAATAGCAGTAGCACCAATTTTTACACCATTATTTCCAGTGTTTTTTTTCATGATTTTGCCTCATTAATTACTGAAAACCTAGATTTTGTTGAGATCAAATATACTCTTTATTCCACTTTAAATAATCAATATTTATTTAAATTAATTGACCAAAAAAGTTGGATACAAGCCCCCGGATTTATCCGTGGAATAAAAAAAATTTTCCTTATTTTCAAGCCCCTCGATTCATGGATGGGGTAATAATTCTAAATTC
>DESS01000234.1:2753-10718 GCA_002361335.1 Richelia sp. UBA3308 | reverse complement strand
ATTCTAAATTCTAAATTCACCTTTACTTACCAATTGACCTGGAACAATTCTTTGTGTACCATCAATAACAATTGTATCTCCCGCTTTAATTGTCCCTCTAACTAAAACCCTTTTCCCGTTAGTTTCTAATACCTCTACTAATCTCCGCTCTACTTGATAGGAATTAGGATTATCCGCATTCTCAATTACAGCATAACAAGACCATAAACCGCGATCGCCTTTTACTAATGCTGTAATTGGCAACCAATAACCCTCTATAGGAACAGTTTGAGTAATTTTGAAACGAGCAATCTCTCTCGGAGAAACTCTAGCGCTAGATTGTAACTGTAAAATAACCGTCCGAGTCCGAGTAGCTGCATCAACTTCCGGTAAAATCGACTTTACTCTAGCAGAATAGTTTTTCCCCCCAATCTCTAATTCTTGTTGACTCCCAGATACTAATTTCCTCGCAACATCAATCGGAACCCCAATTTTCACTTCTGCCCTAATATCTTCAACCAAACGTATTATCGATGTTCCAGCATTAACTACCGTCCCCTCATCAACAGAACGTTGTCCCACAGTCCCACTAAAAGGAGCTTTGAGACTACTTTTAGCAATAGTAATATCTAAATTGGTAATTTCAGCCGATAATTGGTCAACAACTGCTTGTTGTGCTGCTTTTTGTTCGTAACGAGTCCCGTTTTGCAATTCTTCCAGACTGCTTCGAGCATTATTCAAACGCTCCGCTAAAGCTTGAGAATTAAAAGCAACTTCATCAAATTGTTCCCTAGAAATTGCTCCTTCCTCATAAAGATATTTTCGGCGATCGCGTTTAATCCGTTCTAATTTTAATTGCTTTTCTAAATCTCTAACCCTAGCTTTCGCAGCCGAAATCTGTTCCCTTCTCGCACCATTTTTCAGTTCCACCAGTCTAGCTTCGGCTTGTGCTTTCTGAGCAACCAAAGAACGACGTTGTGCTTGCAAATTACTTGTATCTAATTTCGCTAAAATCGTCCCCTTACTAACCCTATCCCCCTCATCCACCAAAATCTCTACCAACTTTCCACCACCCTCAAAACCAACTTCGCTAGTACGGTTCGCTACCACTTCCCCCGTATAACTTTGCGTTGTCTGATAATTTGTCGCTAATTGAATTTTGGTCGTCTTTACCGGAAGTGGTGTTGCTTTCGTTTGTGCTTGAACCACAGAACTACTAGGCTCAATTTTCCCATTTAATCTACCAATTCCCACACCAGCCACTAAGATGATTGAACCAGCTAAAAATAACTGCAATCTTTGAGAGACAGATGATTTTCCCCGTTCCGAAACTTTCGAGATCGATTGCTGATTCATGACTTCTTTGCAGAGAAAAAGGATTACTAACAAACCTTGCATATACAACAAATTGTGTATATGATTTTATTATATACAACAAATTGAGTATGTCAAGCTGAATTTGATCAACCGTACTCGAACTGCGAACAACTAAAAATGTCACTAGCACACACAATTTTGGCAACACTGGGTTCCGAATCCTACAGTGGTTATGACTTATGGAAGAAATTTTCTTGCACAAGTAAGTATTATTGGCAAGCAACCCAACAACAGATATATCGGGAGCTAGGTAAATTAGAAAAAGAGGGTGCGATTTGTCCGGAATTGATTCCCCAAGAAGGTCGTCCGAACAAAAAGCTGTATCGAGTAACCGAAGAAGGGATAGAAAAACTGAAAACCTGGTTATTAGAACCAGCAGAACCAATGACAATTCGAGAAGAGTTGTTAGTCAAAGTCCTTGCTGCTAAATTAATTCCCAAATCAGTAATATTAAAAGAAATTGAAAGACACCGCCAAATTCACTTGCAAAAGTTGTACGAATACAAAGAAATAAAAGAGCGAGAATTTCCCGATATTTCTCAACTGTCTTACGAAGACAAATGTCTTTATGTCACCCTACGCTGCGGTATTCGTTACGAAACTTATCGGATTGAGTGGTGTGAAGAAGCGATTGAGTTGTTGAGTGAGGAAACTGATAGCTGAAACAATCAATCTGACTAATTTTCATAATCATCTTTGGCTATTTTGTTATGGTAACAGTGTTTATGGTTTCTATTTGTGTATCAGTAGGAACTCGGAAAGTAACGGAACGGGCTAGTTCTTTTTCTTGATATTTGACTGTCAATAATCCAGTATAAATATCTGTTCCTTCTGGCAAAATTAAAGTATCAATTCCTGTAACCGTGCAACTGCTTGATTGACAGCCATCGGGTTGAAAAGCCACTCCAGTTACCTATGGATGTAAGAATGCCGATTTGCGACGGTGTAGCAGCTACTCGCGAAATTCATCAACGCTATCCTTGGATACGAATATTAGTTTTGACTACCTTTGACGACGACGAGTATGTCTGGAAATCCTTAGAAGCAGGAGCAATGGGTTATATCCTCAAACGCAAACCCTCCGAACAAATAGCAACCGCAATTCGTGCAGCTTACCTAGGTTATTCTCAACTGAGTCCGGCGATCGCACCTAAAATTTTTGCCAATCTTAAACCAACCGATTCAGCTTCTACCCACAATTTAAAACAACTGAGCCAACGAGAACTAGAAGTTTTAAAACTAATAGGACAAGGAAAAAACAATCAAGAAATCGCTCAAGCCCTCCATCTGAGCATCGGTACAGTGAAAAACTACATTACTCAAATATTGAGCAAATTATCTTTAAGAGATAGAGTCGCTGCTGCTTTGCTAGCACAGAAATATTTGTTGGTTTGAGAATAGATAAATGTAGGAATTTAATTTAAAAGTATAGTTATTTACAAATCAATTTAGAGAATTATAATTCAGGAAAACTATTTATAGATAAGAAAATGAATAAAACAACAAATATTAGAATTTAGAATTTAGAATTAACAACTAACAATGAAGAATTTAGAATTAACAACTAACAACTATCAACTAAAAAAACAGTCGCCATTAGACGACTGCTTATACAAATAGGGGTTTTATTTACCTAAGGTGTCAGTAAGCTTCAATAAACTTAATAATCGAAATCTCCACCCATACCAGCACCAGCACCAGCAGAAGCGCCTTCCTTAGGCTCTGGCTTATCAACAACGATACATTCGGTTGTTAACACCATTCCAGCAATAGAAGCTGCATTTTGTAGTGCAGAACGTGTTACTTTAGCGGGATCAACGATTCCAGCGTTAAACATATCGGAGAATTCATTGGTTGCTGCGTTATAACCAGTGTTAAATTCTTTTTCTTTAACACGCTCGGAAATTACCGCACCATTTTGTCCAGAATTTTCAGCAATTCTCATTAAAGGAGCGGGTAAAGCACGAGCTACAATCATCGCACCAATTAATTCTTCACCGTTGAGGTTACCATTTGCCCATTCTTCCAATTGAGGAGCAAGATGAGCTAATGTTGTACCGCCACCAGGAACAATACCTTCTTCTACAGCAGCTTTGGTAGCGTTGATCGCATCTTCAAGGCGCAGCTTTTTATCTTTCATTTCAGTTTCAGTGGCTGCACCCACCTTGACAACTGCTACACCACCTGATAGCTTCGCTAAACGCTCTTGTAACTTTTCTTTGTCGTAGTTCGATTCAGTTTCGTCCATTTGACGACGAATTTGGTCACAGCGAGATTTAACTGCTTCTTCGTTACCTTCAGCAACAATGGTGGTGTTGTCTTTGGTGATGGTGATGCGGCGGGATTTACCAAGCATATCTAACTTGGTAGCATCCAACTTCAAACCAGCATCTTCAGTGATTACCTGTCCGCCAGTTAAAATAGCGATATCTTCCAACATCGCTTTACGGCGATCGCCAAATCCGGGTGCTTTAACAGCAGCAACATTGAGTACGCCGCGCAAACGGTTGACAACCAAAGTAGCCAAAGCTTCTTTCTCAATATCTTCAGCAATAATAACTAAAGGTTTGCCGCTACGAGCTACTTGTTCTAAAACGGGTACTAAATCTTGTACCAAAGCAATTTTCTTATCGGTGAGCAAGATGAAAGGCTCATCTAAATTTGCTTCCATGCGCTCAGGGTCAGTGGCAAAATAAGGAGAGATATAGCCCTTATCAAAACGCATCCCTTCGGTAATTTCCAATTCGGTGGTCATGGACTTTCCTTCTTCCAAGGAAATCACACCTTCTTTGCCCACCTTATCCATTGCTTGAGCAATCATCTGACCGACTTCATCGTCGTTACCAGCAGAAATTGCACCAACTTGAGCAATAGCTTTGGAATCTTCTACAGCACGAGCTTGTTCGGCGATTTTTCCTACCAAAAAATTAGCCGCTTTGTCAATACCGCGCTTCAAGGAAATAGCGTTAGCACCAGCCGCAACATTACGTAAACCTTCTTTAACCATTGCGTGGGCCAAAACAGTTGCCGTGGTGGTACCATCACCAGCAGCATCGTTAGTCTTGGAAGCAGCTTGACGAATCAAAGATACGCCAGTGTTTTCGATGTGGTCTTCCAATTCAATTTCTTTAGCAATGGTTACACCATCATTAATAATCTGGGGTGCACCAAATTTCTTCTCTAATACTACGTTACGACCTTTAGGTCCGAGGGTTACACCCACAGCCTCAGCCAAGATGTCCATGCCTTTTTCCAAAGCACGGCGAGCATTTTCATTGTAAATAATTCGCTTAGCCATAGTTCTGTCGTTTGTACCTGCTTACTTTCTAAAAAAAATGTTGTTATTTACTGTTTGTGGCGTTGCTCTCAACTAACAACTAGCTACTAACAACTAACCACTTACCGCTATCAACTAACTAACAATTGCGAGAATATCCTTCTCAGAAAGTAGTACATATTCGTCGGTACCCAACTTGATATCGGTGCCAGCGTACTTAGAGTAAAGAACTTTGTCTCCTACCTTTACATCCACAGTTTGACGACCACCATCATCCTTCATTTTACCATCGCCTACTGCTACTACTTCACCTACTTGAGGCTTTTCCTTGGCAGTATCGGGCAAATATAGACCACCAGCGGTCTTTTCTTCCGAGGCGTTCACCTTTACAAAAACCCGATCGCCCAAAGGTTTTACTGTAGATACGCTTAAAGATACAGCTGCCATACTAAATCTTACCTTTTTAGCACTCTCGACTCCTGAGTGCTAATTTAACGAAGTCAGGTGTGGGATGGCAATATTGTCTAAAGTACGGGTTCCCGAACTTAATTAAAAGTAGGTTTACTTAAGTATAAATGCTCAACTTGACTAGTGTTTTCTGGTTTTAGGAAACAGATGAAGAATAGTTTGATATGGTTTGCCATTATTTGCAAAGCCAAAAAATTGTTATAGAACAGTAAAATGTTGTCGTTAAATGAGTGATGATGCAGTGTTTCATTGGAGCCTTCAAGTACGAAAAACAACTAGGCTTGTAGCCCCAACAAACCTTAATAATTGTATAGAAAATTTAGGGTTGTCAAAAATTCAACAACCTGTATTTCTATGATTTTTAGGTTTAATTGCCTCAAGGGAAGGCTGAAGAAGACAGCTAGTATTAATTTTAGAAATACTTGAAAAAGTCACTATTTAAGCTCAAAATGGACTCTGTACAAGTGGAAAAACTGGCGGCGGTATTTTTAGAACAAAAAACTAACGACTTGCTGTCTGGGTTGTTCTACACCAATAATGGTAATCTACCTGCCTTACGGTTTTTATTATCTACTCCTTTATCCCAAGTCATTGAAAGCGTTATTTCCCAACGCTTCTAATTGATTACAAAAACCGCAAGTTATTCGATACTTTATTATTCGTACTTTGCGATATCGACTTCCCGACATCAGAAATAAAAATCTATTAAAGGGAGGATAGCAAGCAGTTGGATACGTCAAAGCAAAAAATAAAGTTGGAAGGGCGGGTTATTTTGACAAGAGGTATGTTTGCCCAATACCCCCCGAGTGATCCTTTAGGATTATTATTTAATGGAATGTTATTAGCCCGCACCTTTCAAAGCGATATATAATAGCGCATTATAATACTATTGCTCTACGTATCCTTACTGTAGCTCTTAAAGTTGAAAGTGAAATTTCAATGGAGGCGGTAATCTCCTTTGAGAGTTGCACAAAGCAAAGGCAAGGTAAGTGGGAAAAGGGACAACATCTCAATCATCCACCAATTAGGAAAACTATTCAAGACCTTGATGGAACGAAGCGCGACAAGTGCCACTGCTATGAAAGAACCCAGCATGAAAGATCACAAACGCTTACTGCTCATAGATGATGACCCCAACCTCATCTTGCTGGTGAAGGACTACTTGGAATTCCGGGGATATGAAGTCGTCACAGCCGAAAATGGTCGTGAAGCTCTGGAAATTTTAGAGTTAGACATTCCAGATATGATTATTTGCGACGTAATGATGCCGGAAATGGACGGATACACCTTTGTAGAACAAGTCCGACAAACAGAACGCACCAGTTGGATACCAGTTCTCTTCCTTTCTGCAAAGGGACAAAGCGCAGACAGAGTTAAAGGTTTGAATAAAGGTGCTGATGTATATATGGTCAAGCCCTTTGAACCCGAAGAACTCGTTGCCCAAGTTGAATCCTCACTCAAACAAACCATTCGTTGGAAAGAACATCAAGCCAAAGGAGGCGAAAACGGCTCTCGCATCCAAGTACCCTTTGATGTCCAATTAACCCCAACAGAACTCAAAGTAGTGCAATTTGTGGCTAGAGGTATGGCTAACAGAGAAATCGCTGAAGAATTAAACGTCTCTCAGCGTACCGTTGAAAGCCACGTTTCTAATATGTTGGGTAAAACCAATCTCCACAATCGCACCGAGTTAGCTCGCTGGGCGATTGAAAATCAAATGGCATAAAGCCATAGATTTTGGATTTTAGATTTTGGATTTTAGATTTTAAATTTGATATTTTAAATTTGAGATTTAAATTACTAATCTAAAGTCCAGAATTACTTTATTGAAAATTAACTAATTACTTCTTCGACAATTACTAAATTAAACAAAGCATGGGGTTTTCCGGTATAAATAATACAGCATATTTCATATTTATGAGATTGATTTTGACGGACCCCGGATGACCGTAACACAAGAGTTTTTAAATATAAAACTGTATTTCATATACCGCGAATGTAATTATTTGTCAACTTTTTGTAAACTTATTTAATAAGAGTTTTACGTTCCAAAATTTCCTTCAAAACCAAGCTGACAAATCCTAAACAAGCAAGTAAAACAGCAGCAGCAAAGGCCGTTTCAGTTTCATATTGTTTATAAGCTTGTTCCACAAACAAAGGTAAAGTTTGAGTTTTACGAATAATATTACCAGATACCACAGAAACAGCCCCAAATTCACCCATAGCTCTAGCATTAGTCAAAATTAAGCCATAAAGTAAACCCCAGCGGATATTTGGTAAAGTTACCCGCCAAAAAGTTTGCCACTGATTAGCACCCAAAGTATTAGCAGCTTCTTCTTGAGAAGATCCAATTTCCTCTAAAACCGGAATTACTTCCCTTGCCACAAAAGGCATAGTCACAAAAGCAGTTGCTAAAACCATTCCAGGAAAAGCGAAAATAACCTTAAAATTTACCGTTGACAATATACTTCCAAACCAACCATTTTGTCCGTAAAGTAAAACCATCATCAAACCAGCAACCACCGGCGAAACAGAAAAAGGAACATCTAAAATACTCATCACAAAAGCCCTACCCGGAAAACGATTGCGAGCCAACACCCAAGCCGCACAAAGTCCAAAAACAGCATTTATCGGCACCACAATCAAAGCGATCGCCAAAGTCAGCCATACAGCACTGATAAAATCATCAGTCGTCAAATACCCAAAAAATTCCCCAATACCACCCCGAAAAGCTTGATAAAAAACATTGATCGCCGGAATAAATAATACAAACACTAAGTACGTAATAGCACTGATAATTAAAAGTTTCGTAGTCATTAGTTGTTAGTTGTTAGTTGATAGTCGTTACTCTTTACTCGTTACTC
>DESS01000234.1:0-2697 GCA_002361335.1 Richelia sp. UBA3308 | reverse complement strand
TACTCGTTACTCGTTACTCCTTACTCATTGATACCTTTTCCCCCAAGCTTGTAATAAATTAATTGCCAATAATATCAACAAAGAAATTCCTAAAAGTACCGTACCAATTACCGTCGCACCGGCATAATCATATTGTTCCAAACGTTGAAAAATTAACACAGACGCAATTAAATCCTTGAAAGCAATATTTGAAGAGACAATTACAATTGAACCGTATTCTCCCACAGCCCGAGAAAACCCTAACGCTACCCCCGTCAGCAAAGCTGGAAATAAAGGCGGTAAAATCACCAACCAAAAAGTTTGAAACTTCGACGCTCCCAAACTCCAAGCCGCTTCTTCTATATCCTGTTCCATTTCTTGCAATACCGGCTGCAACGCTCGCACAATAAAAGGTAAAGAAATAAACAGCATCGCCACAAAAACACCCAAGCGAGTAAAAGCAATTTTTATACCCAAAGGTGCAAGTAAAGAGCCAATCCAACCATTTTCAGCATAGACATTAGCTAAAGTTAAACCCGCAACCGCCGTGGGTAAAGCAAAAGGTAAATCGATCGCAGCATCCATAAGACGCTTCAGCGGAAAATCATATCTAACAAGTACCCAAGCAATTAACAAACCAAACCCAGCATTAACCGTAGTAGCAAACAACGCAGTCAGAAAAGTCACATTGTAAGCAGAAATTGCGATCGCTGAAGTGCTAATCCGCCAAAATTCTCTTAATCCTACCTGAGAAGCTTGTAAAAACAAAGCCGTCACCGGCAGCAACAGCATAATAGTCAAATAACCAATAGTAATTCCCCAAGGCAAAGAAAATTTGGGAAATTTAGACTTTGTATTTTTAATTCGAGATTCTGCAACAGTCATTTTCACTTAATAATTAAATTGTAGGGTGTGTTACGGCACGAGATAATTTGATAAAAAAACTTTGATTTTGAAAATGCCGTAACGCACCATAGTCTCTAAAACAAACCTTTCATCGATTGTAGGGTGTGTTACGGCAAGAGATAATTTGATAAAAAAACTTTGATTTTGAAAATGCCGTAACGCACCATATTCTCTAAAAAACCTTTCATCAGTCAAATAATTTTTAATTCCCATTAGGTATGAATAAGGAATTAATATTTGATATCAAATCCGTTGGCATTGACCTCATTTTTTTCAGCCTCGGGGCGCAGAGGGACGCAGAGTTTTTTAGCTAATTTTTTTATAATTATGATGTATCGGTAAAGGATATGAAACCTTTTATTTCTAACCTTTTACCTTTGAGCTATTTGATTCTGAATCTCATCAAATGCCGCACCATCAGCAAAAAACTTATTCTGTAATTTATCCCAACCACCCAATTCTTCTACAGTAAATAAAGTTTTAACTGGAGGATATTTATCCGCAAATTCTTCTTTTACAACTTGATTTACGGGACGAAATCCAATTTTGGCAAATTCTCTTTGGGCTGTTGGGGTAAAAAGATATTTTACAAAGGCTTCTGCTATTTCTCGATTACCATGTTTCTCGACATTTTTATCAATTACTGCAACCGGATTTTCAATCAAAATATTCGTTTCGGGAACAATATAATTACTGGGTTTACCTTTTAAACCCGCTAAAATCAACTCATTTTCATAATTAATTAAAACGTCTCCTTGCCCTTGATTAAAAAACACATCGCTGGCTTCCCGGGCATCTCTCGGTAAAATCGGTACATTTTGATAAACTTTACTAGTAAAATCCAATGCTTTATCTTCTTTTCCCATTTCAGCTTGGGAACCCCATAAAGCTAAAAAATTCCACCGCGCAACCCCGGAAGTTTTGGGATTTGCAGTAATAATACTAATATCGTCTTTTGTTAAATCATCCCAAGTTTTGATTTGTTTAGGATTCCCTTCACGGGTAACTAAAGCCGCAACAGATTCAGTGACAATGCTATTATTAAGCGCTTCATTTTCCCATCCCGGTTGAATTAAACCGGCTTTTTCAATGCGCTGCATATCTAGCGCTAGAGCTAATTCCACCACATCAGCGTCTAAACCATCAACAACAGCACGGGTTTGAGCGCCGGAAGCCCCATAACTTTCGTAAAAACGTACTGTTTGATTGTGCTTTTGCTTCCAATCTTGCACAAATTCCGGGATAATTTTTCTATAAGCTGGTTTAGTTACTGCATAGGAAACCAGCGTTAATTCCACGCTATTGGAATTTTGAGCATTCGACGTTGAACAAGATATCAGCGAAACACTTAAACTAAAACCCAATAAAAATAAAAAAACAAAATTTTTCATTCCCCCCCTTTTCGTCAAGCGGGCAACGAAGCGCCAAAGCCCCATTATTTAATTCCCCTGTTAATCTACGGTTAATCGGTCAAGATACCGGTCTTTATATTTTGTTTATATTACAACATTTAGGGGACAGGGGGAGATGATTAATTAAATGTAGAGACGCGATACCCTTGCGTCTCTACAAGGGTTTGGGTTATCCAACAAATCAATTTCATCCGATGTCCTAATTTTTCTTTTCCGAAATAATACAGTTATTAACTGTAGTTTCATGAAGCTGGCTTCATCAATGGCTGATAAGTTCGTAAATTAGGGGCGTTATGAAAAAAATCTTGATTTTAGCAGCTAATCCGACGGATACAAATAAACTACGCTTGGATGAAGAAGTGCGAGAAATTCAAGCAGCTCACAGACAAGCTAGGAATAG
>DESS01000347.1:29618-32744 GCA_002361335.1 Richelia sp. UBA3308 | reverse complement strand
TATTATCACGATGTAGAAATAGCTGGAAGTTGTCGAGTCATTTATAGTCCGGATAAACCACTCGGTTGCGGGGCTAAGGTTTGGATTGAAGTCGAACGGGATGTAATGGTAGAATCTTTTACTTCTTCTGCTTGAGTAGAATTAGTTTTAAATATTGTTCCGCCATCGCCTCTCAAAGCGCAATAATTTAATTTTCACCGTGATGTATTGGCATTGTTTTATTCAAAAAAAACTATAGCGCTATAGTTTTCGGTCAAATTATGACGATTGGAATAACATTCGTTAAAAACGATACTTTTTAAGTATCCTCTAAACTACACACCCTAAAATAAAAAAATTTGCTAAATCCTATTAATAAAAAATTATATTTCAGTCCATTTTAATGGACTTATGCTATTAGCCTGGGACTTTAAGTCCCAGGTGAGTGTAGACCTTCAATTAATAATTAACCCTAAATTCCTAACCAATAAAGAAAACTTTGCCACAATGAAATACTTGCTTGTCCTTGAATATTCATTTTTTGGCGAATATCTTGAATATTCCAATTTGTTAATTTAGCCAGGGTTCGCGCTTCTTTTTCAAAACGCTGTCTTAAAGTTATTTTATATCGTCTACCAGCAGGACAGTTGGTATTACCTGTAAAAGGATGTTGCAAAATATAACGTCCTTGAAAGTTCTCGCGGTTGGAAGTTTCCTGAAACATCAAATCTTCGGGAAATTTGTCGCGGGTATAGCGGACGTGCAAACGAGTAATAAAAACGTTGTTAGAAGAGAAGCGGCGGAAATTCGGAGGTACAAATTCATTTGAAGAATTATCATCCAACCAAAATACACCAGCATCTTTAAGTTCTTCTTTGTTAAGGGGATCGGCAGAACAAGGGTCACAATTTCCCATGTCCCAAGCATATTCTAAAAATGCAACTTTTTTATCTTCCTTTGTATAGGAAGTTTGGAACATTGATTTATAAAAGTCGCCAAATTCTTGTTTGACATAGAGGGGAATATTAAGGTTAGAGGGAACTTTCACAGTACGGTAATTAGTAAGTTCTGCTTGTCCTTTTGGTGAAAGAATATAAGCAATTAAATCTTGTTCCGATGTGGAATTAACCATTCCCAAACGAATCGGCAACATAAATTTAGGAGATTCGTAGGCAATTTGCAAAGGACGAAGTTTCTGATAACCGTTTTCGTCAAATTTTTCTAAATTAACTTTTGCGACAAAGAACTTCATCTGTTGACGAATATAAGGTTTTAATAACCGTTTTGCATCTCTAGGAATTTTATAACCATTGCCACGCAGCCACCTTTCTAAACCTCTAGATTCCCTAGCGCTAAGGATAACAATATCGTATTCACCCACATTAAACTGGGCTTCCACCGTCACACCCAAATTGCTGTTACTTCTTTTCATGGCTTGAGGTGCTGGTGCTGACATAGTAGGTGCGCTTTCTAATGCTCGATCGTAATAAACTGGCGCACAAGGATCGTCATCAAAATACTCAACTAATCGCGGTGCGCTAAAAGCATCCAAACGCTCAATTATAGACGGTTTACCTACCTGAACTTGTTCTTCTTTTAGCACTGTAGGTACGGGTACAACCATAGCAAAATCTTTCACATCGCCCTGATAATCATTGGCCATAGTCAACACGGTGCGATTATCTTTATGGGCAATAACTATTTGAGAAGCTTTGTTATATAACTTTGAATCTGCCTTTGCAACATAAAAACCACAAAAGGCCAAAGCAGAAGGAGTAAAGCCAATAACGATCGCAAAAGCTAGAAAAACTAAAATTAATAAACGAAATAGTTTCATAAGAGTTGATAGTGGTTAGTTGATAGTTGTTAGGTCGTATTTTAAAGCTGTTGTTAAACCTCACGGTTCCTCGCTATTGCCTGGAGCTACTGCACTATCCCTTAAAGGGCTAAAAAATACGTTTTTCATAGTCCACGCAGGTGGACTTCCTAGGTGTAGCCGCACCCTTTAGGGTGTCGGCTGTTCGGTGTTCACCGTTTTACTCCAGGAAAAAGAGGATGCTTGCCAAAGGGTGTCCAATATCACTGTCAATGGTGCGAGGGCAAATAATGCCCAAAATACTGCTGTAGAAAGATAAAAGTTGTTTCGCAGAATAAAGGTTACTAAGGCAATACAGGCTGCCCAAATTACTCTGACTATAGGGGAATTGGGGATGGAACGAGGGTCAGTTACCATAAATAAGGCAAACAATAATAAAGAACCACTCATCAAACGATGGCAGTAAACATCCCAAGTCCAATTCAGCCAAAAATTACGTATAGCCTCCAGTAGGGCATAAAATACCAAAAAAGCTGCTGTAGTATCCCAACGTCCGATACGCTGCAAAATCATGCCACCTGTACCGACAAATAATATTGCATACCACCAGTCTTCCCCCCACTGTCCTGGAGAAACCCAAGCATCAGGAGTTAGTGCTAATGCTGAAATAATCCCGAAATTAGCGGGATTAAAAAAATGCTTATCCCCAAACTTGAAAACAAACTTACTGGCGATCGCCATGGCAGTAGCGAAAAACATTGTTGTGGGATAATCAGCTCGTAAAAGTAAACTGATTCCCAAGGATGTAATTAAAGGACTGCGAATATTGATTTTTTGTTCTATTTTTTGTTCTTTTTCATCCGCTGTGGAGAAACTATTAATAATATAGGTAAAAATCCATTGCGTAACTAAACTTGTCGCAATTACAACTATAATCATCGATGGCCGTAGGGTCCAATCTCTCGTACCTATGCCTAAAATAAGGAATAGAGAAAGATAAAGTATTTGATAATCACGTATATCTTTAAACAACATAACCCGTTGATTCGGGGATTACTCCTAAAGTGATCCTAATCTAAACGAGAAATACGGAAATTCATTAGATGGTTACAGAATTTGTTACGGAAGCATATCAAAACTGTCAAGATAGCTAATAATCTAATCAAAAACCCTTAGTGTTACTTAGTTTTTTGCAGTTTTTGACCAAAAAAAATCGGATACAAGCCATCGATAATCCGTGGAATAAAAAAATTTTTTCCCGGCCGGCCCCTCGATACCCCTACGGGAAAGCAAGCTACATCGATGGGTTAATAATTCTAAATTCTTCATTC
>DESS01000347.1:27532-29581 GCA_002361335.1 Richelia sp. UBA3308 | reverse complement strand
TAAATTCTAAATTCACCTTGACCGATTAAAGGCGTACCAATCGCACCCTACCCGCGTAAACTGATAAGATACCTACATGGGGATTGAATAGCTTTTTACTATAAGAAATATAAGGGACTCAAAGCACACAGTGGAACAATTAAAACGTTTGTTGTCAATGACTCTTGATGAACTTACAGAATACAGCACCGATGCTCGTAAAATTGAAAAATTGCGACGGAAGATTTGTTTAGCTGTACCAATGGTAGAACAGCAAAAGGTAAAAAAAGAATTATTGACCCAAATGCCGTCGGGTGAACTAAACAAAATTATTGAAGAACAGCGGCAAACAGTAGCTTTGCCGTTTTGGGGGATTGGTGGCTTGGGTTTGTTGCTCGGAATTTCACTTCATCAACCCATCGGCTTGTTGGCTGCCATCGGTGGTACTTTTGCTGCGATCAAAATTCAGAAATTAGGTTGGGAGATGCAAGCCAAGCGTCTTTTATTGCAAACACTTGAAGATATTGAAGTTCGTGCCAATCAACCGAATTGACAACTCGTTTCGGTGGTTCTAAAATATTTACCTAACTTAAAAATATGGGTTTAATTCCCCACCGTCACAGGGTGGAAGATACGCCCCACTGGGGTCTAAATCCCCATCCCAATTCCACCATAGTCGCCTTCAGCCTTTTTAATTCTAAATTCTAAATTCGGGCATTCTAAATTCGGGCATTCCTTTTGGTATCGCTTCCCCAATCGCTCTATCCAGATTTACCCCTGACTGCTCTTGCCCCTATGCAGGATGTAACAAATCTCTGGTTTATGAAGATTGTTGCCGATTATGGCAGTCCTGACTACTTTTTTACCGAATATTTTCGTGTGCGGGATGACTCGCGACTCAATCGTAAAATCTTGGCTTCAATCACGGAAAACGACACTAATCGCCCGGTTTTTGCTCAAATGATTGGCGAAAGCATTCCCGACTTAGTAAGAACAGCACGGGAACTCTGTCAATATAATATTGCTGGAATTGACTTAAATCTAGGTTGTCCCGCACCTAGAGTTTATCGCAAAAACGTCGGAGGTGGATTACTCCGAGAACCTGAAAAAGTAGATCGGATTTTGGGAGAACTTCGTTGTGCTTTAAGCGATCGTCCTTTAACTGTAAAGATGCGGGTAGGCTTTGAAAATACAGATAACTTTTACTCGATTTTAGATACAATCAATCGCCACAGTATTGATTTACTCAGTTTACACGGTCGCACGGTGAAAGAAATGTATCGCGGGGAAGTAAAATACAATTTAATTGCTGAAGCAGTCAGATGGCTCAATTGTCCGGTGCTTGCTAATGGTAATATTGACTCTGCTGCAACTGCTCTCAAAGTGCTTTCTCAAACAGGAGCGGCAGGTGTGATGGTAGGACGCTTCGCCATCGCAAATCCTTGGATTTTTAATCAAATTCGGCAGGCTTTGCAAGGAGAAGAAATCGCAGCTGTTCCTTTAGTGGAAGTACGTAAATATATCGATCGCTTACGGCAAACTCCCGAAGCATTAAAGACACCACTGCGAGCCCGTGCGGGACACCTGAAAATGTACCTCAACTACATTGCACTCTTGGTTGACGCTGAAGGTAACTTTCTGCGGCTGATGCGAAAAACACAGACTGAGGTAGAACTGCTTAAACTTTGCGATCGCGTTCTCCTTAATAGCAACGAAAACTTAGCCCTAGCACCATATTCAAGAGATTAATTTGCCATTGACGCGAGCAAAATATGAAGACAAATCCTTTGATTGTTAAGAAATTTTGCAATCCTCTTGAACTTAACGCTACGTCACCCCTTATGTTGATGAATGTCGAACAAAACCAAACAAGACATCATGTACAGCATTGGGGAATATTCGAGAATTGCCCAAGTTTCTAAGCGGTTACTGCGATACTACGATGAAATTGGTTTGTTTCAACCAATTAGAATTGATGCACAAACCGGACATCGTTACTATAGCGCTAGTCAATTACCAGAATTAAACCGTATTCTTGCACTCAAGGAGTTGGGTTTATCGTTAGATCAA
>DESS01000347.1:17675-27496 GCA_002361335.1 Richelia sp. UBA3308 | reverse complement strand
AAGACGATATCTCCCTCGAAGAAATTCAGGGTATGTTGTTAATGAAAAAAGCCGAGTTAGAGCAGCAGGTACTCGACGAACTAATACGTATTCGCACAATTGAATCGCGGTTAAACCAAATCAAAAACCGAGCTACCCACGTCCGTGATGTGGTGATAAAGCAAGTCCCCCAACAAAGACTAATTGGGATACGCAAGGTTTTAACTACTGAGCCAGCAGATAATTTATTTTGGTCTGTTATGAATGCTCTCCCTGGGGATAATAATCCTACCTATGGAACTATGACAATTGTTCTTCACGAAGATGGAATCAGCAGCGATCGTACTGATGTTGAACTAGGATGGTTGCTTAACAAAAAATCCCATGCTTCCCTTACCACCTACGACGGAATCACTCTTGCTCCACGAGAGCTTCCAGCAGCAACAATGGCAACTTTTATTCCTCCCACTTCTTCCTGTGCAAAACTTCTAGGATACAACGCGATTGGAGAATGGGCGGAAGCCAATCAATATAGTTTAGCAGGCCCGGTACGATTGGTATTTCTGGAATTACCCAAGCAACCCGGTGATTCGGACTTCGTGATAGAAATTCAATTCCCCGTCTGTAAGCGGCAGATAAATCTTGATTTATCGTCAATAAATTAGTATTTCAGCAACAAAATACAGCCTTGAAAAATTAATTTACTAATCACCACTCACCAAGTACTCCTTTCCCGGTGAAAGATTACCTAAAGAATTGAGGGAGAGAGTGAGTGAGTAGGGTGCCTTTGATCGGTAATCTTAGAGGGGAACGGGAGTAAGAATTATACTCATCTTGAAACATAAGGAGTAAAAAAATGATTTTCCACAACAAAACGATAGGAATAGATACAAAAGCTCTACTTTCCACATTATGGATATTTATTCTATTCAATATAATTTTTCGAGATATTCATGAGTTTGTAAAACCTGGTTTTATCGAAGAAGTTATGACAGGAACTGTAAATGGTGTTCAAATAAATGAACCACTTTTGTTACTAGGCGGAATAATGGCAGAAATTCCAATTTCTATGGTTCTTCTATCCCGAATATTGAAGTATAAAGTCAACCGGTGGGCAAATATTATTACAGGTGCATTAATGATTACATTTGTGATTAATAATGGAGTAAAAGACCTCGATGATATATTTTTTGCGTCTATAGAAATTTTATCTTTATCGCTAATTATTTGGATTGCTTGTAAATGGCATAATTCATATGATGTACGGTAAATAAACCATTATCAGATTAGAAGTTAGAAACTAAAAAATACAAGGAGATATGATGAACCGTTCAACTAAATTTTGGGACAAAATCGCTGAAAAATACTCAAAACAACCCATTGCTGATGAACCATCTTACCAGAAAAAACTGCAGGTGACGCGGGAATATTTTAATCCAGAGATGGAGTTATTGGAATTTGGCTGTGGTACGGGATCTACTGCTATTATTCACGCTCCCTATGTTAAACACATTCGGGCAATAGATATCTCCCAGAAGATGATTGAAATTGCTCAAGGTAAAGCCCAGGCAGAAAATATCAAAAATATCACTTTTGAACAATTAACTATTGATCAATTAACTGTACCCGATTGCACCTTCGATATGGTTTTAGGACTGAGTATTTTGCATTTACTAGAAAACAAAGAAGAGGCGATCGCCAAAGTTTATAAAATGCTCAAACCGGGTGGACTTTTTGTCACCAGTACGGCATGTCTTGGAGACTCCATGAAATGGTTTAAAATCGTTGCGCCAATTGGCAAATTCTTGGGTTTGATACCCTTAGTCAAGGTTTTTACGACAAAAGAATTGGAAGAGAGTTTAATAGATGGCAATTTTATCATTGACTATCAATGGCAACCGGGCAAAGGTAAAGCGGTATTTATTGTAGCGAAGAAACCTGAGTAAAATTAAGTATCCTCTACTCACTACTCACCACTAACTTTCAACAATGCAGTTTTATCCCTTATACCCGCTTTTATACCCAATCCTTAAATCAAGTTTTCCTAAATGTCTTTGGAGGGGCAATCCAAATTCCAAAGCGATCGCTCTTACTTTTGATGATGGTCCCCATCCACAATATACGCCTAAATTACTCAAAGTTTTAGACCATTATCAAATAAAAGCCAGTTTCTTTTGTTTGGGTGTTTGCGTCGAACGTAATCCACACATTGCCCAACAAGCCTACTCTCATGGACATTGGATTGGTTTACACGGCTATTATCATCATAATTTTCCTTTGCTCTCCCCAACCGAACTCAAGCAAAGTTTAGAAAAAACCCAAACTGCTATTCACAATGCTTGTAATTTACAACCTGAAAAAGTACGGGATATCAGACCGCCAAATGGTTTATTCACGCCTCAAATTTTACAGCTATTTCATCAGTGGAATTATCGTCCTGTAATGTGGAGTGTTGTACCAGAAGATTGGGTACGTCCGGGAATACCCAAAGTTGTATGCAGAGTAATGAAAAATATTGAAAATGGTTCTTTAATAGTACTACACGATGGTGCTTATGGCGGACAAGATGTAGCAGAAATAGCAGAAATTATCATCCCAAAACTTTTACATCAAGGATATTATTTTGTGACTATAGATACTTTGTGGCAAGAGTAGAAAACGTTAAAAATAATACTATTTAAATGTCGTTAGGACTTAGGAAAGTCTCAAGGTGAATTTAGAATGGCCTTTGGGAAGAATTTAGAATTATTACTTGACTCAAACAGCTATTAAATGGCTTGAAGAGAAAAAATCAGAAATTGGAGCCAATAGCCTTAGTGATGTTATTGAAAAAATGGCGAGAAATACTAAGCCCGTACAGTAAAGCTTGGGCAATTTTGGGTAAACTTGTCCAAGCTTTTCGCCAACTACAACGAACCCCACGGATGAATTCGGGGGGTGATTACCGTTGTGTTTTCAATCTTGATCGTCAATGAATTTCTTGCAAGGAAGTAGGTTTTATGGAAACTTCCTGTGGTATGTCGCTTTCGTATTCGATCAAATCTTCTACTTTACAATCGAGAGCTTTACAGAAATTCACAATTCTTTGAATGTGATCCATACCAGTTCTACCATTCTCCCAGTTTTGGATGGTGCTTTCTGTCACCCCTACGAGACGAGACAACTCAAGCTGGGTTAAACCCGCTTTTTCACGTAAAAAAGCTATTCTTGGTTTTGGTTTCTGTTTCACAGCTACGGCACTCATGGGCATCTATAGCCGTATATCCTAGCACCAAAAAAAAACTTACACCTAACTTTTTTTACGAAAAACTTAATTTTTCCCATTGATTACAAATAACTACGGTGTTGCGAAGATAACTATAGCGTGATTAGATTATCATCTGTAATCATACAAGTATTGTTGGCAAATGAGGTCGGGATGTCTGTACCACAACAGGTGTATTTGAAGCTTCCTGAAAACCCTTGTTGCTGTTGAAAATTCGGTTTCTTTGTTACAACTCTCGGGTATTGCGGTACCCTGATTGTCTTGTAAACACCTACCTTAATAGCCTACAACTGTGAAAAATCCGGTTTCTTTAGGTTAATAACAATCTATATTAGTTAGTATTAACTTTAGTAACGACTTTGTTTAACTGTTTATTCTTATTATTGTTAAATTAAGATACTAATGCTTTACAGACGATTTGGACGCACCGAATTACAAATGCCGGTTTTTTCTTGTGGTGGGATGCGATATCAGTACAAATGGAAAGATGTACCCCCTGAGGAGATTCCCCAGAAAAACCAGGAAAATCTGGAAGCAACAATTAAGAAATCTTTAGAAGTTGGTATAAACCATATTGAAACTGCCCGTGGATACGGTACTTCCGAGGTACAGCTAGGAAAAATTTTACCGACATTTCCTCGGGATAAACTAATAGTACAAACTAAAGTTGGTCCAAAGGCAGATGCGAAAGAATTTGAAAAGACTCTAGAACAATCTTTGAAAAATTTGGGTTTGGATTACATCGATTTACTAGGAATCCACGGTATTAATAATGACGAAACTCTAGAAAATACCATTCGCCCTGGTGGTTGTTTAGATATTGCCAGAAAATTTCAAGCCCAGGGAAAAATTAGATTTATTGGCTTTTCTACTCACGGACCAACTGATATTATCGTCAAAGCAATTAATACTAATCAATTCGATTACGTGAATTTACATTGGTATTATATTAATCAAAATAATTGGTCAGCAATAGAAGCCGCTACTCGTCATGATATGGGAGTATTTATAATTAGTCCTTCCGATAAAGGTGGTAAACTTTACGATCCACCAGAGAAATTAGTTAAGCTTTGTGCCCCTTTATCGCCGATGGTATTTAATGATTTATTTTGTTTAAGTCATCCCCAAGTACATACTTTATCATTGGGTGCAGCCAAACCAACAGATTTTGACGAACATCTGAAAACCTTAGATTTATTAGATCTAGCTTCAGAAATCTTACCGCCAATTTTAGTCAGATTAGAACAAGAGGCGATCGCCACATTAGGAGAAGATTGGGCGAAAACTTGGCACATCGGTTTACCCAAGCATGAACAAACACCAGGAAATGTAAATATTCCCATAGTTTTGTGGTTACGGAATTTAGCGATCGCCTACGATATGAAAGAATACGCTAAAATGCGTTACAGCCTTTTAGGAAACGGCGGACATTGGTTTCCCGGTAATAAAGCCGATCAAATTGATCGATTAGATTTGCGATCGTGTTTGAAAAATAGTCCCCATGCTGATAAAATTCCTACTATTCTTGCACAAACACATATGATGTTAGGTGGTGAAGAAGTGAAGCGTTTATCGCAAAGTTAATCGGGAGCAACTCTATAATCACGAAGATTGGAACTGTTGAGAGAATTAACCGATAAATTATGGTGATTATCGTTAGTCTGGTTAACTTCTGGAACAAATCTATTTTTATGCGACTTAGAAACTTTTTGTTCTGGATCGATGCCATCGAATGTCGGTGGCAACCAGACTCGAACAACCATTAGAATTGCAAGAACTAGCAAAAAGGCACATGCTGATAACACTTGCCCCCAAGAAGTTTCTAATACACCTCGCACAATCATTTCTCGCAAAACCGAAACAATGGAAACTTCTACAGCAACTCCAATGGAAACTCGCTGTTCTTTCAAGTAAATAATCAACAAGCGAAATAACTCAACCCAAATCAGCAGTGATAGAATATCTGCCGTCACTGCATGAAACTGAATGGGAGGCAGCAATGAAACAACCATCTCACGGATCTGAAGCACCATAAAGCAAAACAAACCAATACACAGACAAATAACAATCAAGTCTTGCACTAGTTCTAATACTGGCAAAATTCGATCCAGATTTAAGATACTATAAGGTTGCCCTGACGAATTTTTGACATGGTACATTAGTTAAAGTCTCCAATACAGAAGTATCAAAATAAACATACAGATGTAGGGTTAATTAATTGACATCTTGCAGGATGGCTGTTGACTCGATATCAACAACCATAACCAATTGTCTTATCTATCTACATACCTATTAAGATGCTGCGTTGTTCATAATTTTTAGGATGACTTAGAACACTTATTTTGTAAAATGTCAATTTTTTAACTTACCTATTAGTAATTTATATACCAATGGAAAATCAATAAAAGTTATACTAATAATTATTCATTACGATCAAATTGAAAATATTCTTCAAAGCAATTCCCAATTACTTTGATAAATATTGCTTAATTTTCATAACTAAATATTGGCTAAAACAACCTTCCATAACAAGCTACACATTTATTATCTGGATTCCCTTGATTCTTTAACCAAGCCCACATTTGATCGCCGAATGAAAAATGCCACCATTCTCTGGGGTTGCGTGTAAATCCAGCTTTGTCCATCACATCTCGTAATAGCAAACGATTCCCGTGATAAAGTGCTGCTTGTCGATCTTGAATATCAGCATAATAATCCGGAAGCGATCGATCGGAAAGTTCATCAATTTGCGAACCCATATTTACCGTTTGTCCCATTTCATCAACCAATGTTATATCCACAGCAGCACCTGTAGAGTGGGGAGGTGGTGTTTTTTCATCCAAACTCGGTTCAGCCCAAATTTTGTAAACTTCTTCCCAAATACCTTGTTTTTCTGTTTCCGACAAATTTAATTCAGTCAATCCCTTTTCCCGCACAGCTTGCGAAAAAGTGTAATTGACCATAAACTTTTGTACAGCTACAGGACGATAAGCGTCAAAAATTTGGATACGCCAATCGGGACGTAATTGTTGAAGATAACTTTGAGCCTCTATTAAATATTCAACAACAGTTTCACGGAGAAAATAAGGAGAATATTCTCCATAAGGTGCCCCTAATTTTTCATAAGGATGAGGAGATTCCACCGCAAAATATTTCAGAGGAATCGAGATTATTGGTTCGTCACATTCAACAATTTCTATATTGTGATAAGGTCTCATTTTTATTAGTTATTAGTTATTAGTTGTTAGTTGTTAGTTGTTAGTAGAACTTACGCAAAGCCCCCCAATTCCGGAGGGGGGTTGGGGGGATCTCAATCCTTGAAATACTTAATTTATCGTTGCCATTGTGTAATTCCTGATTAGTTAGGAATGGGCATGGGGCATGGGGCATAGGGCATTGGAAATAATATTTATCTTTCCTTGTCCCCTTGTCTCCTCATCTCCCCATCTCCCCTTCCTCTTCGGGAACTGGATCGTAACCACCAGGATGAAATGGATGACAGCGGAGGATGCGCCGAATCGCTAACCATGTACCGCGCCACACGCCAAAACGTTCGATTGCTTGAATGGCGTACATCGAACAAGTGGGTTGGAAGCGACAAGTTGGAGGAAACAGCGGAGAAATAAGCATTCGGTAGAACTTAATAAACCAAATTAATAATAGTTTCATTACAGGGGCAAAAATCCTATAAATTGGTAACAAGGGAGAAAATTTATATTTAATTGCATCTAAGTTGAGTTCATTTACTGCAATCGATTCAATTCCACCTTTGTGGCTGCAAATTGTAGCCATTGGTGTTTGGGTGTTACTGATTCTTCTAAGTGCGGGAGGAATCAGTCGTTTCGCTAAAACTAATTCGGAAATTGTCCGAAAGATAGTTCACATTGGCACTGGTAATGTGATTTTACTTGCTTGGTGGTTCGATATTCCTGCAAGTATAGGCATTATTGCTTCGATTTTAGCGAGCCTATTCACATTATTGTCTTACCGATTTCCGCTTCTTCCCGGTATAAATAGTGTCGGGCGCAAAAGCTTCGGAACTTTTTTCTATTCTGTTAGTATAGGCGTTTTAATTGCTTGGTTTTGGTATTTAAAACAACCAATATATGCTGTAATTGGAATATTAATTATGGCATGGGGAGATGGATTAGCAGCACTGATTGGTCAGCGTTTTGGTAAGCATAAATACTATGTCTTAGGAGGACAGAAGAGTTTAGAAGGCTCTCTTACTATGACTGTAGTTAGTTTTATTATCACTAATTTAATTTTACAAACTGTGCAAGGTAATACTTGGGAAACTTGGCTGATTTCGGCAGTTGTAGCGGTAGTTGCTACTGGTTTGGAGGCTATTTCATTTCTTGGTATTGACAATCTAACCGTTCCTGTGGGGAGTGCTGCTTTAGCTTTTGCGTTAAATCAGTTAATTATTCATTAGAGGATGTTTAAAAAGTATAGTTTTTAAGTCAATTCTAGGATGATCCCCCCTTCCCCCCGATGTATTGGGGGGTTAAAGTCCATTGCCCATTTTCTAAAAAAAAGTCGATGGTATTAAGTTAACTTTTTCCACCGACTCCTGTTTGAGAATAATTAATTTTGATTTTTATCATTTACCAAGTATCAGCGGTTCTGCTTTTATAAATTTCACCTGTAAATGGTTGAACTCCGCTATTAGGATAAGCATCATCAACGGGAGCAAAAATCTGCATTACTGCTTCAGAAATGTACTGAGTTATATTTGAAAGCATTCGGGAAACAAACATTTTGATCGGCTCCTTACCTTTCAATTTTTTAAAGCTTGATTTCTCTACTTTAGTTCTTACATAAGAAACTGATTCTACTTTTAAATATATTGAAATCCTTTGCAATCCTTCTTCAATTTGCTTTGCAATACTTTAGCTTTACAAAAAAATATAAAAGGTTAAAACTTAGAATTTAGAATGGCCGAATTTAGAATGCTCGAAGTAGTGATTAGAGTAAAGGCTATTCCCTGCCCTTGTCTCCTTGTCCCCTCCTCTCCCCATACAATTGGCCTAGCTATTGACATTATTTATGGTGAAAACTACCATAAATAAAAATAAGACATGCCAAGGTGCTTTTGAATGACAGCTTTGTTTGACACTAACAATAGATCAATATGCGAGCAATTAAGCTTTTCGAGTAATGATTACAGCTTGCTGACGGATCTTTATCAGTTAACGATGGCAGCTTGTTATAAAGGTGAAAGTGTAGAGCAAAAAAGAGCTAGCTTTGAATTATTTACCAGAAAACTGCCGTTATCTTTTGGTTATTTGATTGCAATGGGATTAGAACAGGCGCTAGAGTATTTGGAGAAATTCAGTTTTAGTGCCGCTCAAATCGAAGCTTTGCAAGAAACGGGCATTTTTGAATCGGCTCCTCCTGAATTTTGGTCATTATTAGAATCGGGGGGATTTACGGGAGATGTATGGGCTGTTCCCGAAGGCACGGCGGTATTTGCTCTTGAACCGTTATTGCGAGTGGAGGCACCATTATGGCAAGGGCAATTGCTTGAAACATACTTGCTTAATACCTTAAATTATCAGACATTGATTGCAACGCGGGCAGCCCGTATGCGAGATGTTGCGGGGGAACAAACAACGCTTTTAGAATTTGGTACAAGAAGAGCATTCAGCCCTCAAGCATCATTATGGGGGGCACGTGCGGCATTAGCAGGGGGTATGAATGCAACATCGAATGTGTTAGCGGCACTGCAACTGGGAGAAAAACCAAGTGGAACGATGGCTCACTCTTTAGTTATGGCACTTTGTGCATTAGAAGGTAGTGAAGATCGAGCTTTTAAGGCATTTCACCAATATTTTCCAGGGGCACCATTGTTAATCGATACTTATGATACAATCGCTGCTGCTCGCAGGTTAGCTAGTAAGGTAAAAGCGGGAGAAATAAATTTAACTGGAGTTAGATTAGATTCTGGAGATTTGGTAGCATTATCGAAGCAAGTTAGAGAAATTTTGCCAGAGGTATCAATTTTTGGGAGTGGAGATATAGACGAATGGGAAATTGCCAGATTAAAAGAAAATAATGCTCAAATTGATGGTTATGGAATTGGAACGCGATTGGTAACAGGTAAGCCGGTAAATGGAGTTTATAAACTTGTGGAAGTTGACGCTATTCCGGTGATGAAACAGTCTAGTAAAAAGTTAACTTATCCAGGAAGAAAGCAGATATTTCGCGAGTTTGTAGAAGGGAAATTGAAAGCAGATACTTTGGGATTAGTTTCGGAAAGTTATTCAGGAAAACAACCTTTATTAAAGTTATTTATGAAAGATGGTAAACGTTTAGAGTCTCCTTGTACTATAAAAGCAATAAAAGATCGAACCGCCGCTTCAGTAGCTAGTTTAACTTTTGATATTAGAAATTTAGATTCCACCACATTTATGCCAGTAGAAATTTCCCAAAATTTGCAACAATTAACCGAAAAAACAAAACAACTAACAACTAACAACTAACTATCGAGTAACGAGTAACGAGTAACGAGTAAAAAGTAACAATCAACAACTAACTATCGAGTAACGAGTAACGAGTAAAGAGTAACGAGTAA
>DESS01000347.1:9069-17498 GCA_002361335.1 Richelia sp. UBA3308 | reverse complement strand
AACAAACAACAACTAACAACCAAAAACTAACAAATAACAACTAACAACTAACAACTAACAACTAACAACTAATAATGAAAATAGCATTATTTGGTACAAGTGCAGACCCACCGACAGCGGGACATCAAGCGGTTTTAGTGTGGTTATCTTATCATTACGATTATGTAGCAGTTTGGGCGGCGGATAATCCTTTCAAATCTCATCAAACATCTTTACAAAATCGTGTAGAAATGCTGCGATTGCTGATTGTGGATATGATTCCCCCAAGGCAAAATGTTAATTTGGAACAGGAATTAAGTAATTTAAGAACTGTTAGTACAGTGGAAAATGCCAAACAACGCTGGGGAAATGATACAGAATTGTTCGTAGTAATTGGTTCAGATTTACTGGATCAATTTCAGGGTTGGTATCGAATTAAAGATTTGTTGCACTTAGCAGAAGTTTTAGTGATACCAAGACCGGGATATGCAATAGATAAAATTAGTTTAGAGAAGATAGGTACCTTGGGAGGGACAATTAGCATTGCCAATCTGACTGGTTTAGATGTTTCTTCAACAGCCTATCGTGAACATGGCGATCCACAAGCCTTAACACCTTCTGTAGCCGCTTATATTCATCAAAAGCATTTATACAAATGCCAAGACTCAACGAAAACAAAATTTTAAATACTTTAAATCAACAGCCCTTAGCTGATTTCAAAGTTGGTGTTGACAACGTTATTTTTTCAGTTGATATCGCTGAAAATAGGCTATTAGTTTTATTAGTAATGCGCCTCTCCGAACCATTTAAAAATAATTGGGGTCTTCCGGGTACTTTAGTTCGTAAAGGTGAGTCTTTAGAAGATGCCGCCTATCGAATTATGGCAGAAAAAATTTGTGTAGAAAACCTTTATTTAGAGCAATTATATACTTTTGGTGGTCCAGAGCCCGACCCAAGAGAAGCAAGGGATAGTTATGGTATGCGTTATCTATCGGTAAGTTATTTTGCTTTAGTAAGATTTGAGGAAGCAAAATTAATTACTGATGGCCTGACTGATGTAGCTTGGTATCCGGTAAAAGAAGTTCCATCATTAGCTTTCGATCATAATGAAATTCTCTCTTACGGACATAGACGTTTGCGAAATAAATTAGAATATTCTCCTGTAGCTTTTGATGTATTACCAGATAAGTTTACTTTGAATGATTTATATCAGTTTTACACTACAGTTTTAGGAGAAAATTTTTCCGATTATTCTAATTTTCGCGCCCGTTTACTTAAGTTAGGTTTTTTATTAGATACTGGAATAAAAGTATCGCGAGGAGCTGGTCGTCCTGCTAGTTTATATCAGTTTGATGCCGATGCTTTTGCCCCTTTGAAAGATAAACCTTTAGTTTTTATTTAATTAATAGGGCATTGGGAATTAAGAATTAATAATTAATAATTAATAATTAGGAATTGGGAATTGGGAATTGGGCATTGGGCAAGAATTAATAGTGAAGATTAATGATTAACAACTAACAACTAACAACTAACAACTAACAAATAACAACTAATAACTAATAACTAATAAAATGAAAATTACAATAGCTCAAATTAATCCGATAATTGGGGATTTACCTGCTAATGCTGAAAAAATTTTAGAAGTAGCAAAACAAGCAGCAGATGGCAAAGTAAATTTATTATTAACGCCAGAACTTTCTTTGTGCGGCTATCCTCCTAGAGATTTATTATTAAATCCTGGTTTTGTGGAGGCTATGGGTATTACTTTACAACAATTAGCTAAAGATTTACCCGCTAATTTAGCAGTATTAGTGGGAACAGTTGAATTAAATTCCAAAGCACATCTTAATGGTGGAAAAGCTTTGTATAACAGCATTGCCTTATTAAGATACGGAAAAGTAAAACAAGTTTTTCATAAACGATTATTACCGACTTACGATGTATTCGACGAACATCGCTATTTTGAACCAGGATTACAAGCAAATTATTTTACTCTTAATGATGTTAAAATCGGCGTGACAATTTGCGAAGATTTATGGAATGATGAAGAATTCTTTGGTAAACGTAGTTATTCAATAAATCCAATTTCTGATTTATCAAACTTGGGTGTAAACTTAGTTGTTAATTTATCCGCTTCTCCTTATACACAGGGCAAACAAAGTTTTCGAGAAACAATGTTAAAACATTCTGCGGTACGCTTTGATAAACCAATTATTTATGTAAATCAGGTAGGTGGTAACGACGATTTAATTTTTGATGGTAGAAGTTTTGCTTTAAATAGACGCGGTGAATTAACCTGTCGCGCTTGTGGTTTTGATACGGATTTATTACAACTAGAATTCGATGGAAAAAAACAAGATTTAATTGTTAGCTCTATTGCTGCCGATTATGAATGCGAAGATGAAGAAATTTGGCAAGCTTTAGTATTGGGAGTGCGAGATTATCTTCGTAAATGTCGTTTTTCAAAAGTAGTTTTGGGATTAAGTGGGGGTATTGATTCATCAATTGTTGCCGCGATCGCTACTGCAGCATTGGGTAAAGAAAATGTTCTCGGTGTATTGATGCCTTCTCCTTACAGTTCGGAATCTTCTATTAAAGATGCCAATGATTTAGCTGTAAATTTAGGTATAAAAACTACAAAATTGCCAATAGGAGAATTAATGAAATCCTATGACAATACCTTTAGTGAATTATTTGCCAATACCGAATTTGGATTAGCAGAAGAAAACATCCAATCTCGAATTCGCGGTAACTTATTGATGGCACTTTCTAATAAGTTTGGTTATCTTTTGCTGTCAACTGGTAACAAGTCAGAAATGGCGGTAGGTTACTGTACTTTATATGGTGATATGAATGGAGGTTTAGCTGTAATTTCTGATGTTCCTAAAACCCGTGTTTACTCCCTTTGTCATTGGTTAAATAGGAATCGCGAAATTATTCCCCAAAATGTCTTAACTAAAGCACCAAGTGCCGAACTTAAACCCAATCAAACCGATCAAGATTCATTACCAGATTACGAAATTTTAGATGATGTTTTACAGCGCCTAATTAACGAACATCAGTCAGCAGCACAGATAATTACAGCCGGATATGATGCGGCTACCGTCATCCGAATTATTCAAATGGTAGCCCGTGCAGAATTCAAACGGAGACAAGCACCCCCAGGAATTAAAATAACCGATCGCGCTTTCGGTACTGGTTGGAGAATGCCTATTGCTAGTAATTGGTTGGCGGTAAAAAATGTATATTAAAGTTAAATTGTATCTCTGGCTACTTTCAGATCCTCAGAAGAAAAAAAGAGTCGTCAAGTGTAACTTATATCAAGTTTAGTTTATGATATGTTACAGCATTCTTAACAAAACTTAAAAACCAGGTTTATGAACAAATAAAACATTTTTTCATATTTAGTAACTATCAAAAAATCCAGTTTTTATTCCTGACGCAAGATTTCACCTTGAGAAAATATTTTTGGATGGGTAATCATGCCCATTTTTATTTTTATTTTGTATTATTATAATCATAAATATTTGATGAATCAACTAATTTTATATTGCAATATTTACCGAACAATACATTAATTTAATATCAGTCAATATACTCTTGAATCTAAATTTACACTATGTTTTCATGAATTTATAGTCACTTTATTTGCATACAGGTAGAAAAACTTATTTTTTTGCTTTCATTTTTGTAAAAAAACAGTACTATTACAAAATTCAACTATAGAGAATTAAATCAACAAGCGTAATTTTATTTATGAAATAAACAATATATATTTATGAATAAAGCTGATCGGCAGTTATCTGAATTAAAAAAAATGAATCGGCAACTTCAAAAGGATATTTCCGAAAGGGATTTAGTTGAAAATAAACTAAGGAGTTCTGAAGCTAATATAAGAGCAATATTTGAAGCAATGACAGACATAGTACTTATTATCAACATAGATAAAAAAATACTAACTAATGTGGAAATTATACCTACAAATTACAGGAATTCAGATAATAGTAATATAGATTTAATTAGTGAGACTGTAGAAGTATTTTTTCAAGATAAAAGGCGATTAAGCTGGTTGGAAAAAGTTAAGGAAGCATTAAAAATAGAGCAAACAATTAGTTATGATTATTGTTTATGTATAAAAAATACAATGTATTGGTTTAGTGCCAATATTTCGCCGATTTCTGAAACTCAAGCGGTATGGGTAGCGCGAGATATTAGTGAACGAAAACGAACTGAAATTGCTCTTGAAAAATCAGAATTGCGAGAGCGTAAAAAAGCTCAAGAATTAGAAAAAATCCTTTCTAAATTACAAGTTGCTCAAGCTAGATTATTGCTTTCTGAAAAAATGGCATCTTTAGGTAGTTTAGTAGCAGGTGTCGCTCACGAAATTAATAATCCGACTAACTTTATTTATGGAAATATTCAGGCTGCAAGCAACTATGTCCAAGATTTACTAGAATTAATTACTTTATATCAAAAGCATTTCCCTGAACCAGTAACAGAAATTAATCAACAAATAAATGATATTGATATTGATTTTATAGCCGAAGATTTTCCTAAATTGCTTCACTCGATGAAACAAGGTGCAGACAGAATCAGCCAGATTGTACAATCCTTGCGAGATTTTTCTCACCTTGATGAAGCAAACTATAAGCATATAGATGTTCATTCAGGTATTGACAATACAATAGTCCTATTACAACATCGTATCAATCAAGTTTCCCATCCTACAAAAATCGAAATCATAAAAGAATATTCTCAATTACCAAAAGTTGAATGTTATCCTAAAAAATTAAATCAAGTATTTATGAGCGTCATTTCTAATGCTATTGATGCATTGGAAGAAGGAATAGAAAAACTCAATATTCGTAATCCTCAAATTCGTATTATTACAGAACTTGTAAATGACAAAGCTGTAATTCGCATTGCTGACAATGGTATTGGAATGGATACATATGTTAGCCAACGTTTATTCGATCCCTTTTTTACGACAAAAACTGTAGGAAAAGGTACTGGTATGGGATTGGCAATTAGTTATCAAATTATTGTTGAGAACCATAAAGGCGAACTCCAGTGTATTTCCCAATACGGAAAAGGTGCCGAGTTCATTATTTCCATTCCTTTGCGTCTAACAATATAAATAGTTTCTCTACTATTCTCGAAAACCTAATTAACTTACTATCTTTTGGTTAATCCCATAATTCAAACCCTGGGCATTCGTCTAAATTCAAAAGTATCAAGGTAATAAGTATTACCACCAGGATGAATTAGTGGAATAAATAAACAAAACATTTTTCCTTTCCACGGATAAATACGGGAGCTTTTATTTGGTTTATTTTTTTATCAATTTTTATTCAAATATTCCTAATAAAGATAAGTATTATTTACTTTTGAGAAATATATAGTTACCTCTTTCGATGCAAAAGCTATAGTTGGAAATTATCACTTATGTAAGTTTACTTATGGAAAAATTTTCATTAAAAATGAAAGTAATTTAAATCAAAACATTCCACTCAGCAATGAATCAATATTTAATTATGAAAAAATCTGAAGTCTCTATAGCATACCTTGACAAACAGTCACAAAACCTTCATCAGCGCTCGAAAGAACTTCATGAACGTTCAAAATTCCATAGAAAAATATTTCATAAACTGATCCAAAAGTCCCAATCATATTAAAACGCGATCGTAGCATTAATCCTATTTATCGCTAGGGGTTTAGTTTTTATGGTATTTATCGATTTTTTTCAACGTTTTGATTGATCGAGTTTTTCTAAATTAAAAGAATCTAAAATTTTCGTACTGTTGGCAAACAATAATTAACAATAGATATATACAAACACTGAGAATGAAGCAAGTAGGATAAGCCAAGAAAAGTCTCAACTCCCACCTTGCTTCGCGGCAATGTTAATGATGATAAACGACATGAAAAAATCGGGATAATAGTATGAGGATCGCAATGTAATAAATTGATTTGTGCCTTCCTTTGAAGTACAGTTCCATCTGTAGACTTACTATTTTTTGCGATCAGCTTGGCTGGTGCCGCAGGCAATCGCCTACCACAAGCCATTATTTATCCACGGTTGTTGCGTACAAATTGGAATAAATTTATCTGTTAATTATCCCTCAATGTCTCGCAACATTGCATCTATTCGAGCAACACCATCCCACTTTTTCTGGCTTTCATACAAATTCAAAGCTTTTTTTAATGCTCCTGTGGCTTCTTTAGACTGACCTTTTCTCATCAAAATTCTACCCCGTAACTCGTAAGCTTGGGGATTTTTAGGGTCTAATTTTACGATTTGTTCGTATGCCCATTTTGCGCTATCGTATTCCCCTAAACGCAATAAGATTAAAGCTAATCCTATATAGGCATTAACATTTTCACGATTATTCTGTATCGATTTACGGTAAGCTGCCTTGGCAGTTCTATTGTCCCCCATGCTACCACTAACGTAACCTAAAGCATATTGGTAATCGGCATTATTAGGATTGAGGGCTACAGCACGACGGTAAGCAGCTAAGGCAGCTCGGTAATTTCCTTGCTGAGCATACAAGTAACCGATACCAGAATAAATACTGCCGTTTTTTGGTTCTAAGCTCGAAGCTTGTTGATAAATTCTGATTGCACCATTATAGTCACCAGATTTTACCAGCCTGCGCCCTTGATCCAACAGTCTTTTAACCTGGGGAGTACTTTTAGCCTGGGCTATTTTTACTTCAGCCTGAGCCGCAGAAGGCATCGCAGAAGCAATGCTTCCTATCAAGAGAACACTTATGAGAGAATAAGTTCGATTATACACAGTTGACTACCCGAAAGTTTTCGCAACTTTACCACAACTTAATTTTATGCTTGTCCATTAAAACAAAAATATTGAATTTTGAAAACTCTATTTGCTTACTTTTTTTTTAACTTCATCATTAATTTATCTTCAATGCTATATAAAATCGTTTTTGTAAGTAATTATTCGGTAAGTGGATGTTTATTTACTATTTTGAGCAATAAGCGCTTATTTTAGATGATTTAAGGGTTTGAAGCTAGTAAATCCTGCTAATACATTTTTTCTCTAAAATTAAACCGTACTGGCTATTTTTTTATGTATCTCTGTCTACAATAAAGCCATGAAAATACAATTGTGGATTTAAGTGAACCCCTGAATTTATCGTAAGTTTAAAGACATTTTCATGGTTGGAACACTAAATTTACATTATTTTTACCTAAGTGATACAATAGCAGGAATCGTCGCCATTGTCACTTGGAGGGGCGTTGCTGCCGTATCCTGATTGCCTTATTATTACGTCTAACGAACCGCTGTACGTACAACACTCTACAAGAAAGAAGTTGCATTTAACAAGATACGATAGAGGGATTTATTTTATTGTAGAATTATCGAAAATTGGGATGGCAGAAGCTGCCTTTGAGGTAAATTCATGATTATAACTACTACCGATGTGATTCAAGGAGCTATTGTTGAATCCTATTTAGGCATTGTAACGGCAGAAGTAGTTTATGGTAGTAATTTCTTGCGAGATTTTTTCGCTGGTTTAAGAGATATTATCGGTGGACGCACGGGTAGTTACGAACGCCTATTTGAAGAAGGGCAACAAAAAGCACTCACTGAATTAGAACAGCGGGCACAGCGTTTAGGGGCAAATGCTGTTATTGGTATTGAAATTGATACCGGTACCATCAATGTTGACCAATCTGGTGTTTTATTATTAATTACTGCTGTCGGTACTGCCGTCAAAATACAGGAATGATTTGAGTATCACCTAGTGGTTTGTCCCATAAAAAATCATCGTTTAGGGCAAGCAGGGGGAGCGGAGGGAGCGGGGGGAGCAGGGGGAGAAAAGTCAATAAATTAACCCGTCAAAACTAATGGGACAGAACACTAGATGCGATACATTTTTTGTGGTACGGGCATCCTGCCCGTTGCTAGGCAGGTATTTATCAGATGCCGGCAGCACAATATGGCGGAGCATTGTATTGGATTCAACCAAAAATCCTTATAGCTCAACCCCTGGGCGTTGGTCAAAAGTCAAGTCAAAAGGTAATATTACCACTGTAAAAATGCTTCTTCAACTCCTTTTTCTCGTCTAATTTTTCCATCTTTCTCAAACCAAGCAATAATTTGCCCAGCTGTTAATTCTTCTACAGGAACATTGTTTTCTTTAGCTATCTGTTGTAATACCCTCAGTGAAGAGATTGTCAATCTAGTTAAAAATTTCTCTGGAGCAGAAAGCAATGCCGCATCTACTTTCGCCGATTCTTCTAGAGTTAAAAATTGTGTAGTTGGTTGCTGTTGAAATTCCATAATTTATTTAGGAGTGAGGAGTGAGGAGTGAGTTGTTAGTTGTGAGTTGTTAGTTGTTGGTTGTTAGTTGTGAGTTGTTAGTTGTTGGTTGTTACTTTTTACTCGTTACTCGTTATTCGTTACTCGTTACTCGTTACTC
>DESS01000347.1:1169-8879 GCA_002361335.1 Richelia sp. UBA3308 | reverse complement strand
TACTCGTTACTCGTTACTCCTTACTCCATAGTTAGTTGTTAGTGGTGATGAGGACGGGAGTTATAACCTTATTACTTTAACCTTTTCTTGCTTGTACTAAATAACCACAGCGGTGTTCGCCGTTAATTATCCATTGGGTACGCTCTACTGTACAATCTGGTAATACGGCAGCAAACATTTCTAATTCATGTCCGCAAACGCTGGGGAATGATTCGGCAACGTTGGAAATGGCACAGTTATGTTCTAAAAAAATAAATTTGTCTTCTGCTAATTGTGAATCTGAAGTTTCTACGGGATGGTATTCTGCCATAAATCCTTCAGCAATTCTGAGTTCTACTAAAGTTGCTACTCTTTGATGCAGGGCACCTTTTCCTAAACGTTGTCTATATTCTTCTGCTTTACGCTGCCATTGTTTTTGTAAAATTGTACTTACTTGGTCCCGCCCTACCGTTTCTGCTAAAGTATCTAGTAGGGAAACGGCAAATTGACCGTAGCTATCCCCAACTTCTCGACGCAACCGCTCTTTACCTTTATTGCTCAATTGATAAACGTGTTGTGGACGTCCCATCCCTATTTGTTCGGAGGAATAGATTATTAACTCTTCACCCTCCAAATCTTTTAGATGACGGCGAATCGCTTGAGGGCTAATTTTCAGTGCTGTAGCAAGCTGCAAAGCTGTAGCCTGCACCTCTTTGAGCAGAAGATTCAGTATATCTTGTTTCGTTGAGGACTGGTGGCTAGTCTCCATCATCGTCCTAAAAATATTAAAGAAATTTTAACTTTGACAACATCAATGTTGTTAATCTAGCGTAAAATGAAGATATATTAAAACAACCAGGTTGTTGTTTTAGTCTTCTTCATTATTGTAACAGTAGCTTGACGAAGAGTCACGCAACATGGGAAGCCCGTTATTTGATAGCCCGTCTCCCATCTTTAAAGAGAATACGATCTAAGTGAAATCAAGAGAATATTAGCTATGAGTGCCACTGTAAAAACTTTAGTTAACCAGCCTTACAAGTACGGCTTCGTCACCGACATTGAGACAGATACTATTCCTCGCGGATTAAATGAGGATGTGATTCGCTTAATTAGTACGAAGAAAAACGAGCCAGAGTTTATGCTGGAGTTTCGCCTCAAAGCTTATCGTCAGTGGCTGAAGATGACAGAGCCTGATTGGGCTAGTGTAGGTTATCCTGCTATTAATTATCAAGATATTATTTATTATTCTGCCCCTAAACAAAGTACTAAGAAGAAAAGCTTAGATGAAGTCGATCCGACTTTGTTGGAAACCTTTGAAAAGTTAGGTATTCCGTTATCGGAACAGAAACGTTTGGCCAATGTTGCTGTGGATGCAATTTTTGATAGTGTATCTGTGGCAACTACTTTTAAGGAAAAGTTGGCGAAAGAAGGCGTTATTTTCTGTTCTATTTCTGAAGCTTTGCAGGAATATCCGGAATTAGTACAAAAGTATCTTGGTACTGTTGTTCCTGTTGCCGATAACTATTTTGCAGCGTTGAATTCTGCCGTTTTTAGCGATGGTTCTTTTGTATTTATTCCTAAAGGCGTAAAATGTCCGATGGAATTATCTACTTATTTCCGTATCAATAATGGTGATACAGGACAATTTGAACGAACTTTAATTGTGGCGGAAGAAGATAGTTATGTTTCTTATCTGGAAGGTTGTACTGCGCCGATGTACGATAGCAATCAGTTACACGCGGCGGTAGTGGAACTTGTAACTCTGGATAATGCTGAAATTAAGTACTCTACGGTACAAAATTGGTACGCCGGAGATGAAAATGGTAAAGGCGGTATTTATAATTTTGTTACCAAACGCGGTTTGTGTAAGGGTAAGAATTCTAAAATTTCTTGGACTCAGGTAGAAACAGGTTCGGCGATTACCTGGAAGTATCCCAGTTGTGTTTTAGTAGGGGATAATTCTGTAGGGGAATTTTATTCGGTTGCGTTGACTAATAATATGCAGCAAGCTGACACGGGAACCAAAATGGTTCACGTTGGTAAGAATACTCGTTCTACAATTATTTCTAAAGGAATTTCTGCTGGTAAATCCAGTAATAGTTATCGGGGTTTAGTCAAGGTAAATCCCAAGGCTGATGGAGCGCGAAATTATTCTCAATGTGATTCGATGTTGATTGGGGATAATGCTCACGCCAATACTTTTCCTTATATTCAGGTACAGAATAATTCTGGAAAGGTAGAACATGAAGCTTCTACTTCTAAAATTGGGGAAGATCAATTGTTTTACTTTGCTCAACGCGGTATATCCATAGAAGATGCGATCGCTATGATGATTAGTGGCTTTTGTAAAGATGTGTTTAATCAGTTACCAATGGAATTTGCTGTGGAAGCTGATAAGCTGTTGAGTTTGAAGTTGGAAGGAAGTGTTGGTTAGGAGACAAGGAGATAAGGGGACAAAGGGACAAGGAGACAAGGGGAGTAGAGGAAGAAATTATCTTCTTGGCTTCCTCGGCTCTCTTGCTCTCCCGCTTTCCTCACTCTTGCCCTGCTAACTCCTGAGTTATAACTAAATCTAAAATCTAAAATCTAAAGTCGAAAAATGATTATTGAGAATAGTAAAGTGGTACTGTCAGTTAAAGACTTGACAGCTAATGTTGATGCCAATGAAATCCTTAAAGGTGTAAATCTTGAGGTACATGCTGGTGAAATTCATGCGATTATGGGACCAAATGGTTCTGGTAAAAGTACCTTTTCTAAAGTTTTAGCGGGACACCCTAGTTATGAAGTGACTGGTGGTGAAGTGGTTTTTCAAGGGGGAAATTTATTAGAAATGGAACCCGAGGAGCGTGCTAGAAATGGTGTATTTTTGGCGTTTCAATATCCTTTGGAAATACCCGGTGTTAGCAATTTAGATTTTTTGAGGGTGGCTTACAATTCTCGACGCAAAGCCCAAGGTTTAGAAGAAATTGATACTTTTGATTTTGATGATTTAATAGAAGAAAAGTTGGAAGTTGTGAAAATGGATTCTGCTTTTCTTAGTCGGAGTTTAAATGAAGGGTTTTCTGGTGGCGAGAAAAAGCGGAATGAAATTTTGCAAATGGCGCTTTTGGAACCGGATTTAGCAATTTTGGATGAAACGGATTCTGGTTTAGATATCGACGCGTTGAAAATTGTGGCGAATGGGGTAAATCAGTTAACTAGTCCGGAAAATGCCACAATTATGATTACTCATTACCAACGATTGCTTAATTATATTGTGCCGGATTATGTTCATGTGATGGCAAAAGGACGGATTATTAAATCTGGCGGTAAAGAATTGGCGTTAGAGTTGGAATCTCGTGGTTACGATTGGATTTTAGAAGAAGCTGATTTAGAGGTAGGCGTGTAATGAATATAGAAGTTTCTCCCAGCCCTATTCCTAATTCTACAGAAACGATTTTATCCAATACGCTGTTAAATAAAGATGCTTATTTGAGTGGATTGGTAGATAAAGTTAGTGTCGTTAAAAGTCAAGGATGGCTGCAACAATTAAAAGATAACGCTGCTAACTGGGTACGTCATTCTTCATTACCGACTAAAAATGATGAAGAATGGCGGTTTACTGATTTATCAGAGTTGCGTCAGTTAGATTTTAATGTCCCACAAACAGAAAATTTTGTATTCCCAGACAGATATCCTTTTACACCAATTAGCGATACTCGATTAGTATTTGTTAACGGTGTATTTAAATCAGAATTATCAGCGATCGCTAATTTACCGGAAGGGATTGTGGTTAGCAATCTTGCTGGTTTACCTAATTTAGATGGGGAACTAGTTAAGGAATATTTAGCACAAGCTGAAGGCGCAAAGGAAGTATTTACGGCTTTAAATACAGCTTCCATTAATGATGTAGCGGTAATTTGGCTGTCTCGCAATGTGGTAGTAGAAACACCTATACATTTAGTGTTTATTACTGCCGGAGATCGAACAATTTCTCAACCACGTTGTTTAGTAGTAGCAAAAACCGGTTCTGAATTAACCATTATAGAAGAATTTATCAATTCTCCAAACCGAGGGGAAGATCAAGACAGAGAAATTTATTTCAATAATGCCGTTACAGAAATTTGGGTTGAAGAAAATGCTGGAGTTAATCATACCAGAGTCCAACGGGATAGCGATCGAGCTTTTCACATTGGCAAAACAGCTGTAACTCAAGAGCGTAACAGTCGCTATAGCTGTAATGCAATAACCTTGGGTGGAAAACTATCGCGACACAATTTAGAAATTTTACAAACTGGCGAGCAAACTGAAACTACCCTTAACGGCTTAACGATAATTTCCGGTAATCAATTAGCGGATACTCACAGCGCCCTTGCTTTAAATTATCCTTACAGTAGCAGCAAACAGTTACAAAAGAATATATTAGCCGATAGAACTCATGGAGTATTCAACGGTAAAATATTTGTTCCGAAACCAGCACAATTAACCGACGCATCGCAGTTAAATCGAAACTTATTGCTATCTCCCCAAGCAAAAGTAGACACCAAACCCCAACTGGAAATTACCGCCGACAATGTAAAATGCGCTCATGGTGCTACAGTAAGTCAATTAGAAGATGATGAAATTTTTTACTTACAAAGTCGGGGAATCGATGAAAATAATGCTCGTCATTTATTAATTAATGCCTTTGCTACGGAAATAATCAATAAAATACCTGTTCCTTCCCTACGTCAAAATCTTACTCAATTAGTTGTTAGTTTTTAGTTGTTAATTGTTAGTTGTTAGTTGTTAGTTGTTAGGAGATGGAAGGACGGAAATTGATCGTTATAACCTTCAAACTTTGACCTTTTACCTTTTGATCCATGACATTAACCCAGGAAAAAACCCTAGGAAATCTAGTTCGCCAAGACTTCCCAATATTACACCAAGAAGTCAACGGTAAACCTTTAGTTTATTTAGACAACGCCGCCACATCTCAAAAACCTTTATTGGTACTCGATACTATTCGTAACTATTACGAACAGTACAATGCTAACGTACATCGCGGCGCACATCATCTCAGTTCAAAAGCTACCGACGCATACGAAGCAGCACGAGATAAAATTGCTAATTTCATCAATGCCAAATCTCGTCAAGAAATCGTTTTCACTCGCAACGCTACTGAAGCAATAAACCTAGTTGCTTACAGTTGGGGAATGAATAACTTACAACCGGGAGACGAAATTATTCTTTCGGTAATGGAACACCACAGCAATATTATACCGTGGCAATTCGTTGCTCAAAAAACTGGTGCAATATTGAAATACGTTGAATTGACACCGGAAGAAACTTTTGATTTAGAACAGTTTAAAAAGCTGCTTTCTCATAAAACAAAATTTGTGTCAATTGTTCACGTTTCTAATACCTTGGGTTGTATAAATCCGGTAAAAGAAATTTGTCAATTAGCTCATGAAAAAGGAGCGAAAATATTAATTGATGCTTGCCAAAGCGTACCTCATATGCCCGTTGACGTGCAGCAAATTAACTGCGATTGGTTGGTAGCTTCTGGACATAAAATGTGCGCTCCTACAGGTGTTGGTTTCCTTTACGGAAAACTAGAAAACTTGGAATCTATGCCGCCATTTATGGGTGGTGGAGAAATGATTGCTGATGTATTTTTAGATTATTCAACCTACACGGAATTGCCCCATAAATTTGAAGCAGGTACTCCCGCGATTGGAGAGGCGATCGCATTAGGTGCGGCGGTAGATTATCTTAATAATATTGGCATGGATAAAATCTATGTTTATGAGTCAGAATTGACTGGTTATTTGTTTGAACAATTAGGAAAAATTCCAGAAGTAAGAATTTACGGTCCATTACCAGATAATAAAGGTTATGGTAGGGCTGCCCTTGCTTCATTTACTACAGGAGAAGTTCATCCCAACGATGTATCAACCTTATTAGATAATGAAGGAGTGGCAATTCGTTCTGGGCATCATTGTACCCAACCATTACACCGGATTTTAAATGCTCCTGGTAGCGCACGGGCTAGTTTATCTTTCTATAATACCAGTGAAGAAATCGATATTTTTATTAAAGCTTTGAAAGAGACTTTGGATTTCTTTAGTAATATCATTGGTTAAATTGATGGTAACTAATTAAGGGCAATCAGCAACGAAAGGGTGCCGGAGGCAATCGCAATCCGAATGGGAATAGCTTTTATCATTAATAGAACTTATGCACAAAGAAAGCGGTAATTAGATTGTTAAAGCATAAGTTCTTTTGATATTGAAGCAACTATAGCTTTAAAAAAAAAGGAAAAAATGAATAAACTTATTTCTTTGGGATTATTAGCTGCATCAATTGCTTTGATGCCGATTATTTGTAACAAAAAAGTCTTGGGAAATTCTGAATTTATCCTAGAGCAAAGCGATCACCCAAATATTTCTGTATCTTCTGGTTTTGGTTATATTGAAACCAGAAATGGACGGATTGCGATTAATTCCAATAAAAGTTATACCATTTATAGTAAAGATGGCAAAGTTGTCGCAGAAAATCTCAGTTTCGAGGAGTTACAAGCAATAAAACCCGAATTATACGATATGATGAAGGATTCTATTGCCGAAGAAACCTTGATGATGGATGCGGGGATTGGTATTAGTCGATAGATATACCACTTCGGTTTGATTATATAAAAAGAGATATAAGCTGAAATTTATGATTTAATCAGTTTTGATGCCTGTAAAATTAATAGATGCTTAGGTACAACTAAACTCCTCAAAATCCGCTAATTCTCCAGAGAGCTTCTAGTTCAGTTGAATTTGATAAAGATATTTATTATACAAAATATTGTGCCTAACACTCAGACAACCAAGATGAATCTTAGGAAGGGAACCATTGCTGCTTATGCTTCTCCAGCAATACCTATTGCCGCTTGTGGTGTATCTCCCACCATTTTATACACAAGAGATGGGGTTAGGTCTTTCGGTAGTGGGTACAATTTTTATGATTACCCGCTTCTGGGACATTTTTACCGATCCAATTCTCGGTATTATTAGCGACAAAGTTGAAACCCGTTTGGGAAGAAGGCGACATTGGATTATCCTTTCCGTTCCCATCTTAATGTTGTGCGTTTACAAAATTTTTATCCCTCAAGGAAGCATTACAAGTACGTATCTTCTGTTTTGGATGATACTGCTTTATGTTGGTTGGACATTACTGAGTATTTCCCATATGTCTTGGGGTGCAGAACTTTCATCCGACTATAATGAACGATCGCGAGTTCAAGGTTGGCGAGAATTTGCTCTGGTTTTCGGTATGTTAACCGTATTGATACTTCCTACCATTATCGAGCAGACTTCAGATTCCGGCAGCGTCATGAAAGTAGCGGCAATGGGTTGGTTTACCATCGTGCTTCTACCAATTACTGTTGCGATCGCAGTTTGGATGGTACCAGAGCATCCGGTACCAAAACAACCCCAGATAGGTTGGCGGCGAGCAACTTCTATTGTGTTGAAGAATAAGCTACTGATGCGGTTGCTTGTGGCAGATTTATTAAGTGGGATTGCCCCAGGAATTACAGGTTCGATCTATATTTTCTTCGTCAGTCATGTCATGGATCTTTCCCAGTGGGCAAGTCTGATGCTGTTAATATATTTTATAGCCAGTTTTCTTAGCATTCCAGCCTGGATTAGATTGAGCTACAAATTTGAGAAGCACCGGACTTTTGTTATTGCTAGGGTTTATTCCCTCACGGGGTGACAACAATGA
>DESS01000347.1:0-1060 GCA_002361335.1 Richelia sp. UBA3308 | reverse complement strand
AGCGAAATTGTCACCCCCTGAAGTTTATTCCTCAATAAGTCTGTTACTCATGTTTTGGATCCAACCAGGCAACTTTTGGCTCTATGCTTTTAGCAATGTACTTTTCGGTTTAGGTACTGGTGCGGGGGCGTTTCTAATGCGTTCAATGATGGCCGACATTGTGGATCGAGATAATCTCGAATCTGGTACGCAACGCACGGGGCTTTATTATTCTCTGATGACAATGACTAATAAAATCGGTTATGCCGTGGCGGTTGGCATTACTTACCCAATGTTGGATTGGATCGGTTTTGTTCCCAACGGTACAAACACAATCGAAACAATTGCAGCTCTAAAAAACATTTTTATTTTTATCCCGATTCCAATTATGCTATTAGCAGCATTAATTGTATGGAATTTTCCCCTAGACAGCCAGCGGCAGCAGCATTTACGTCGGCTGATTGAAGAGCGGGATTCTCAGGCGATTGTAGAGAAGAAAAAAGTCGAAACGTTATAGGCGGTAAGGATTTCTGCTGTTGAGCCGAGGGGACAGTTATCTTCGGCGATCGCTTTAGGTGCGGCGGTAGATTATCTTAATAATATTGGCATGGATAAAATCTATGTTTATATTGAAACTTTAAATGGAACAATTGTAATTAATTCAAATCATAATTTGACCATTTGAAGTTATAGGTTTCTCCAAGCAGAATGCCAACTTAATATAGAGAATATACTTTTAATTGCACCAACTACACCTTGAGTTTGATAACCAAGATAAATTCGCAGCGCCCATCCTCTAATAATACCTTGAGGTAAGTATAGGAGTACTGATTTTAACATTCCCCCAATACCTTGGGTGGAATAAGTAACGTATATAACATCAACTATATTTTTGAGGAATTTCGGCTGCTTATCTCCTATCCATAAAAGTGGTTGACTATCCCAAGGGTCAAATTCTTTAAACTTTGTAGAGAAGTCCCAATGTGGACGAACAAACATTTTGGCACGTTTGTTAAGCATACAAGCAATAAAGCTGAAATTACTATTACTGGTACAAACTACATCACATTGACTTAACATA
>DESS01000396.1:24577-33510 GCA_002361335.1 Richelia sp. UBA3308 | reverse complement strand
ATTAAAAAGCATTGACAATTGTCTATAAATGTCAATTTTTGTCTACATAATTAACAACTAAGTCAAGCTCTCAACCGAAAACCGCTATATTAGCAATCCCGAAAAACTGCCGATACAAATTGCATCTTGGCGTTACCGTATTACCAGACAGCTTTACCAATCCCATACTATGCAACTTATAAGCGAGCATCGGTTCCAATCCCACCGGATTTAAGGAACCAACTGCTTTTTTAAAAGCCTCCGCTAACTCCGGGTGTTGTTGCAAATTTAACCAATGTTCCCGCAAATGATGACCGTAAATTCCAGTTTCGGTAGTTGCTTCACTCAAAAGTTGGTCAAGGGTAGTACCTGGATAATTTATCAGATGGGCAAAGGCTAACTCTAACAGATAAGGATGACCCCCTACAAGTTTCATCAATTTTTCAACCATATCTACATCTAGGAAAACTCCATATTTATCTGCAAAGTTTATTACCTGCTCCCTAGTAAATTCCGATAATTCAATGGGTAATCCAATATTAAATGGGGATAAATTAATATTGAGTCGGATATAAACATCTGTAGAATGAGCAATTATCAAACGTAACTTTTTCCAAATTTCACGACTTCTTGCTTTCTCATACCAAGAACGTAATAATCCAAAAAAGTCTTCATATATTTGTGGATAAGGAAAGAGTAAATCCACATCATCTAAGCATAATACTAAAGGAGTTTCTGCTGTTTTTAACAGATATTCTTCAAAGTAGGTAGTACAGCTAACTTTTGCTCCCATACCTTCTTCATCCCAATATTCATCTAACTCATTGGTTAATCCTAATCCCCGACTTAAGTTAATACAAAACCAACGCAAGAATTTATTCAGATTAGTAAAATGAGTGCTACTATCAGCTAACTCAAAACTTAGACTAACAGTGCGATAATTCTGCTGTCCTACCTTAGATAGTACTTTATCGATCAGATATGTTTTACCCATGAAACTGGGAGCTTTAATCCTGATCAGAGAACCAGGTTGCTTGATTGTTTCATAACATATAGATTCAATTGGTGGACGTTCTACATAAATTTCAGGACTCAAAGTTTCTTTTTTTGAATCAACTAGATGGTGTTGAGTTGTACTAAGATGTTCTACCGAATTATGCTCTGTATCGCCTCTGAATGAAACTGTATTCTCTAGATTATTATTGATATTATTTTCACGTTCTTCATTCCTCTCTCTAGAAATAAATTGCTGTAACCAATGCCTTTTTAAAGCTTCTTTGAAATTACTTTTTCTAACCTTTTCTCCCAAGGATTCCGTCAACAGCTTCCAAAGTTTGAAAGCCACATCTTGACTTATATAACCTGTAGAATATTGATGTTTGGCTGCGATAGTATCATAATCTTCTTTATTCCATGCCCCTTTGAGAATATTAGTCTCAACGTCTGTTAAATTTCTTTGGAATTTTTTATATGTTAATTGATTTGCGATTTTGATTGCTTCATCTAGATTAAAATCCATTATTATACCTCAAATTAATGCAATAGCCTGCTAAAAAGAAGTAGTAAAATCCATAACTCAAAAACAAGGTAACTACTCAAGTTTAGACCAAAGCATGGAAAACAACCCAAGGATGGTAGGTTAAAATCCCTTGTAGAACACCTAAAAGGACTCGGGAGGATGGTAGTGTTGGAAGTATATTGACGGAAGAGCAGGTAAATAAGATTATATTTACGGTGTGGAATAAAATTAAAAGCTGATGGCAAAAATCCACATAATTATGGTTGTTTTCCTTCCGTAATTATAGCGGTTTTCACGGAACGTGGAATAGCCCTCTTGTGGTACGGGTATCCGGGGCGCGTTTTAATTTTGACAACAATATTTCTATTATAGTCAAGCGAAAACCCCTATAGTTATTAGTTATTAGTTATTAGTTATTAGTTATTAGTTATTAGTTATTAGTTATTAGTTATTACTCATTACTCATTACTCAGATCAAATATGATAACTGTTTGGATAAATAAATGTAGTAGAAAACTTTATCAAAGTATGGTAATTTCTGATTTAATTATTAAACATTGACAAAAATGAATATCAAATAATTAGGATAATAAATAATTAGGATAATAAATAATTAGGATAACAAAATGGAAAAAGCGACATTTGGTGCGGGTTGTTTTTGGGGAGTAGAAGCTGCTTTCCGTAGGTTAAAGGGTGTTGTTTCTACAACAGTTGGGTATATGGGCGGACATTTTGAAAATCCCTCTTATCTTGACGTGCTTTCCAGAATTACCGGACATGCTGAAGTTGTACAGCTTGAATATGATTCTTCAGTTATTAGTTATGAGGAATTATTAGAAGTATTTTGGAAAATCCACGACCCTACAAGTTTAAATCGTCAGGGAGCCGATAGAGGAGAACAATATCGTTCTGTAATATTCTTTCATAATTCAGAGCAAGAAGTAATGGCGAGAAATTCAAAACAGCGATCGCAAAATTCTGGGAAGTACAAAAAAGAGATTGTGACACAGATAAAACAAAGCGGCGCTTATTGGTTAGCTTCCGAGGAACATCAGCAGTATTTTGAGAAGATAAATCGGCCCGAAATCAAAGGCTAAAAATTTTTCGGCGCAACACACACCACTCGAAAACCAGTACTTCTGTTCTTCTCATGGTATCTGGCGAAGTGGCGTTTTGCAGAGCGACAGAAAGCAGGAATATACCTCCAAGAGCCACCACGGAGCACTTTTGAATCATTATCATTATTAATCCGAGCACTGCCATCAGTAGGTGCGTCATTGTAATCAGGATACCAGCTATCTTGACACCACTCTAAGACATTACCGTGCATATCGTACAAACCAAAAGCATTGGGAGGGAAAATTCCTACTTCTGTTGTTTCGTTACGATCTTCACCTCGGGGTTCGTCAGCATAGGTAAAATTATCGTAATTCGCTAAATCGGTGGTAATTGTCTCGCCAAAGTGAAATGGTGTTAAAGTTTGAGCGCGACAAGCATATTCCCACTCGGCTTCACTGGGTAAACGGTATTTTCTTCCTGTTTTATCTGTTAATTTTTTACAAAATTCAACCGCAGCCTTACAACTTACCTGTTCAACTGGGTGTTTATTATTATCACCGAACATTGATTGGAAATAAGAGGGATTTTTACCCATAATTGCTTTATACTGTGCTTGGGTAATTGTAAATTTACCCATGAAAAAGGGATTAATAGTTACTTCATGCCGTGGACTTTCATTGTCTTGTCGCCCCTTTTCCGAAGCTGGCGAACCCATGAAAAACTCTCCACCAGGAATTTGCGCCATTTCCAAGGTTACACCATTACCTAAATCTTCAGTAAAGTACTTAGCCCTAAGAGGTTGACGGTTGACAATCTTTCCACTTTCATCAACTGTGAGTACTTCATTGGGGTTTAATGATAGTTTTTTGGTAAATAATTTGTTTTGTACAACAGTAATTAACAAACCACTACCTGCAAAACCAATAATCTTAAGAATTTTCCGACGTGATAATTTATTGAGTATATAAAGTGATAATATTGGAGCCTTTTGTGTTTTTGATTGTAGTTGTGGAACAAGGGCTTGCAATGCATCTTTTGCACAAGGGTAACGCAAACTAGGATGCCGACGTACCATTTTACTAATCACTTCCGCAAGATGCCGACTAACTTGCACCTGCTCTAACCAAATTATTTCACCTGTTTCGGGGTTTTCTTTTAACTCATGGGGTTTAATACCAGTCAAAGCTTTAATGGCAGTCATCCCTAAAGCATAAATATCACTCGCAAAGCAAGATCTACCATTACTCTGTTCCTGTGGCATATATCCCGGCGTACCGATCGCCATACTCGAAACTAGTTCACCACCTGAGTTTAACATCAAACTGCCTATTTCTTTGACTGCACCAAAGTCAATCAAAAAAATTTTCTCATTCTTTCGACAACGCATCAGGTTTTGGGGTTTGATATCGCGGTGAATTACTCCTTGTTGATGTACGAATGATAATATTTCTAAAACGTCTTGTAATAATTTACGGACATAAGCTTCACTCAGTGGTTGCCCCGAACATATTTCATTGTTTAGATCGTGCCCTTCAATAAATTCTTGGACTATATAAAGATTATCATCTTCCTGAAAGTGCGCTAGTAACTGGGGTATCTGGGGATGTTTTCCTAACCTTTCCAAAATAGCTGCTTCTTTATGAAAAAACTCTATGACTTTTGGATGGGTTTGGTTAGGGCGCAGTTGTTTGACTACACATAGAGGTATACTCGGCTGCATGATATCCCTTGCCAGAAAGGTAATTGCAAAGCCACCTCCACCTAATTGACGAATAATTTCATAACGCCCTGCAAGTGTAGTCACCCTCCATTACTCCCACAATTTTCATAAAACACAATATAAATTTCTTAACTAAAATTTCACAATCTGGTGCTTTAAATTCTCTGATTGAGAACATATAACGGAAATTATTTTACTAAAGTTTTCCTTTATTATCTTTTGCTTTCCACAATAATTTCGGAGGTTATTCGGTAAACACTGTTTTACGATTATAGGATAACGCACTCTACAAATAATTTTAATTCTCTACCTCGATAGTCGGGCGGCAATCGATTAGAATACCATGAATACGAGCAAAAAGCAGGGGAAATTTATACAATTACTTTTTAAATTTAGAACTTAGGCAACGCCAAACCAAAAATTAATTATTTTTCACCTCGGAACCCTCCTAGAAGCGGATAAGGGAGGGGGGTGTGGGTAAGTTTAATAGATTGATAATTTTAGATATTAAAAGGGAACAATTTTTTCAAGCAAGTGCTGTATCTGAGAGGATGTTTAATAAGTATTATTTTTAACCATTCTCGACCATTATCCCCCCTTTCCCCTTTAAAAAAGGGAGTTAAAGTCCCCCTTCTTCAAGGGGGATTTAGGGGAATTTAAAAGTTTACGAGTTTTATTTATGATTTTCCAAACATCCTCTGAGTTACATTAGATGCATTTTTATAAGGACAATTTTTTAATATTATTACAACTTTCTTTATGATTAAATCAAAAATTTAGGGTGTGTAGACAATCATCTATAAATAATATAAAAATAAGAAACTCCTCTAACATTGGCTCCAGTCGGCTACATGTCAGAGGAGATCGAATGACAATTTTTTAATATTAAAATATGATTTTTGTCTGCGTAAATATTATTTTGATACAAAAATCATTTAATTTTAGCTAGAACAATCCTCAATCATTCATGGAATTTTTTCCTAGAGACGCTTTGGCTCTAAAGCGTCTCGAAGGGCGTGACTGTCACACAAGGGCAATAAAGTGGCTTTGTGGCTCCCCTACAACAAAAAATGTCCCAGTTGCGGCCATTCCTAATGAAGATGAACTATTATCAGCCCAAGCTAAATGTCCGAACAAGAATATCCAAGCCCAAAAAGCTAAGTTATTTGTACCCTAGGGATTCTATCCGTTAATTAACTCAGCAGAATTCCCTCATAAATAATCTCGAAGCTCATTAAGTGGAATTTTCATTGAATTAGGCAACATATCTAAACATTTTTCACCCTTTAGGGTACTATTACGTTTCAGTAATTATGTCTCATAAATTGAAGTTTTTTTTAGAGATAGAAAAGTAAACTGATAAACATGAAATGATTTTCAGTAAACAGGTCTGACTTAAATTGGTATATTTAAAATTTTATCAAAATATAGTCTTACAATAATTATTTATCTGGAAAAAATAAAATTTTATTTGTTTACTTTATTTCCACAATAAACTTATATTACTATTCGGAGACATTCCATGTTATCTCAAAAAATTGCTCAAGTTAGCTTGATTAGTCTTTCTGCAAGTGCTATTTTATTTAACGGTGCAGCTTTCGGTCAAAATGTTAATCAAGAAATTGATGGTCTTGCTGATGGACCAGAGACTTTCGTCGATGCTGCTAACACAACTATTAATCCAACTGGTAACTTAAACCAAAAAATCAAGTGTGAAGCAAGAAATCAGGTTGTGAATATAGATCCTCGTTGCGATGCAAGGAACACTGCAATTTATGATTCTCATACTACACCTCCCCATAAGCATCCCGATCCTCACCATCCTCACCACCCTCATCCCCATGTTCCAAACTTGAATCAACATGTGGAAAATGGAGGGAATAATACGACTGTGGTTGCTCCCTCTGAAGCTAATTCCAACTCTAACAGTAGTTCTAAATCTCAGAGTAATGCGAATTCCAAATCTAAGAGTAATTCTAACTCTTCAAGTAATAGTAATTCTAATGCAACTATTGGTGATGTGAGCAATGGTGCGATCGCGAACACTGGTGACCAAAAAAATCAACAGTCTGTAACTACTGGTGCAACTAATGTTTCACCTTCAACAAGGGTGAAAGTTGATGGAGACAAATACAGTAATATTCAATTTGGTTCTCAAGCATCGGGAACCCGTGGTGAAGCTTTTTCTTTCCAATATCGTTCTGCTTGTGGTGCGTCTATAGGTTATCGTCAAGGATTTGCTCTGAAACCAAAACGGATTGGTGGTGGTGCTTTCGGTGTTGCTTTGGATATTTCCAGTACTGGGATGGATACTATCGAGAGTCGTGAGGGTGTTCAAAATAAGATGGATACAGCATTTTTAACTGCAATGAATGTGGTTAACAGTCAACAAGATTTTGAACAGCGTCTCAATAGCGGTACGGTATCTCGTCAGGAAGCACAAACCCGTGCGATCGCGAATTGTGCTCCTCAACATCCTATAGTTCGTCAAGTCGATAGCAAAAAACGAATTGTGATTAAGAAGGAATATGTCACAAAACCACGAACTTGTACAGCATTAGGTTGTAATTAAATTCCAAGCAAAGTAGATATGTATCAAAAAGCGCGGTTTTTTCAATAATTCTCTTTTCATAAAGGGTGATTTCAACTGTGAATAATTGCAATTTTACCGCGCTTCATGACTCTGCTTATTTGTAAATATTACTTTGATTATATCTATAAAAATCCGGTTTGAATATTAAAGTCCCCCTTAAAAAAGGGGGATTTAGGAGGAACTAAAAGTTTACGAGTTTTATTTATTATTAATTATTCACTTTTATATTGATATTTGAGGTTAATTATGAAAATTATTTTTAGTTGTGCGATCGCTAGTTTTTTAGCTATTTTACCTTGTACTCAAGTCTTAGCAGAAAGAATTCCAAGTTTTTCAATAAGTGCGAAGGAATTAACAGTTAAGCAACCTGCAGCTATAGTCAAAAAACGCGAAGTAATTCCTGGTAGGGTAACATTTACTCGTCAAAATGGCTGTTCTTTTCAAAGTCCAATTTCTAAGACTTTTCTTGAAGATGGAACAATTCTTGAAACTCCAGTTAGACTAGCTATTTCTGGAAACAATATTCCACAATGGCGTTCGGAATTAAAAAAATATTGGCGGTCACAATTAACAGATTATCTAGCAGGAGAATACAAAATTATGCTTTTTCAAATAGGACAACATTCTCCAAAAATGGTAAAAGTTGAAGAAAGCGATGAACAACTTTTAAATGCAGAAACTGCCTGTAATATTGCTACTTATCAAATTTTTAAAAATAATCTCAGTTTGTTAAAACCAATTTCCCAGCCAAGGGAAAACTTATTTTCTTTATCTATGGCTCAGGACTGGGAAAGATATTTTTCTAATTATACAAAACTTACGCGATTGTCACAAGCAGAAAGTGATTCATAATTCATAATTCATAATTCATAATTATGACTGAGAGAAAGGGCTTATACTTAAAATTTAAATACATTTGAAAAAATACAAATGAAAAAAAAATCTTATAAATTCAATATATTTTGTCAAACAGCAGTCATATTTATGACTTCAATTTATATAAATTTAACTGGTTTTATTGATAAATCAAATGCCGCACAAATATACACTTATAATTTTGATAATTTTGATGAAAATAAGAAAGTTTATCACGACCCAACCGTAAACTTAGATAATAATAAATGTTTGAACGGATTAATCAACAAATTACCTCAAAAAAAAGATAAAGATTCCATCGAAGCTTGTTTGAATACCTTTGGTTATAATCCTGAGAAAAAAATCAAATCTCCAGTGATGATTGTATTTGAAATCAATGAAAATTCACAAAAACTGACTACCATCATCATCTATAAAAGCAAAAATGGTCAGATTCATCAACAACGCTTTAGTGGTGTAGGCGCACGTTATAGTCAATGGTATGCACCACAAGGAATATATACTCTGGATTATCTAAAACCTCAGACAAATCCCAGTTTTAAACCAGGTTACGGTAACTTTTATACTGCTTTAGAAGAGAAAGATAAAAATGGTAATCCCGTCAATATTGGATTTCATGGACGCTCCGGAAATTTAATGGCTGGAAATGGTTCTAATGGTTGTCATCGTCATAGTGTTGCTGATATGACAAGAATTATGGATATTATTAAAAATGCCGGCAAAGAATCAAATTTACCATTTAATTGGTATGAAAATACTTTACCAATTGCTGTAATTGTAAGTAGTTAGAAAAATGTAGAGTGAAAAATCTCTGTTTTATAGTTATTATGACTTATAGCAATTCTGTATGAGGCTGCCCTGAATCGCTCTGGGCCTAGAAGGCGTATCGCTACAATTACAAAGCCAACCTGGGTTGGCTAAATTCAGCGCATCTTTATAAATAAATAGTATTACGCAACTGGCACATTTTTTCTTGTAGGGTGCGTGACACTTCGATTGATTGTAAACGAAAAATACACCAGCTTGTAGGCTATTCCTGGTTATATCTACTTAAATCGATTCACAAGTGTTCTACAACCAATAAAATAATTAGGATTTTATACAAGCGATCGCACTAGTACCGCTTCGCGGAAGTAATAAGTTTCATTTTCTAGGCTTTTCAGCCATTTTTAATGGTTGCCTTATTT
>DESS01000396.1:10719-24548 GCA_002361335.1 Richelia sp. UBA3308 | reverse complement strand
TATTTACGCCGTGTTGTACTAGCGATCGCTTTTTTTATCCTAGACTGTGGGGAATTCTACCCATATGTTTGAGTTAAAGGTCATTTTTACCCCCTTATAAGTGTAGCCAGATTTACTAAGCCTGTGAAAAACTCTATTTGTATAACCATTGGCTTACTTAATGCGTTTTATCATGCTAACAGAGGATATAAGAGGATGAGATTTTTTGATGATGATATTTATTATACTGCTGAATCTCCTTTGAATCGTTATCATGTCTAGTATCGCCTTTAAATTCTGATAGGTCGGTTTTTGTAGGTGTCATTTGTAGAAAATAACACTTTTTATCCGTATCAATTCAGTTTTTTATTTCATAAATTCTCGGATTAGCTGAGGTTTTATGAGGGTTAATGAAAAATTCCCATCTGTTATAAGCAAAGTCTGATAAATCAGACTTGACAAGGATTGAACATGCCTTGCGAGTAAAAAATATGTCCGAAGTCTCAAACTATTCTTTAATTTTCTTAAGAGGTATTTCATGAGTCAGATTCGTGGTATCAAATGGAATGATTTGAATTTCGATGGCAATTTCAATGCTGATGAACCTGGTTTAGCTGGGGTGACTATTTATTTAGACGAGAATAAGAATGGAGTACTTGATACAGAAGAGTTGAGTACAGTGACATTGGCTGATGATCCAGAAACACCAGAGGATGAAACAGGTCAGTATGCATTTACTGATTTGTTACCGGGTACTTACACAGTAGGGGAAATTGTACCCATAAATTTCTTACAGACCTTTCCAAATAGTGATACTGATATTCCAGGAACTAATACTGTAATTATTGAAGATACGAATCAAGTTGTTGAGAATGTCAACTTTGGTAATGCTGCTTTATTAATCAATCCACCAGTAGAACCACCTGAGACACCCATTGATTTAGAAGCTCTAGGGTTTGAATTCCTTGAGGAGCCTATAGAAGTTGAACCAGGTATTACATTAATTGCTACCGGACCAAGCCCGGAAGATTTAAGAATTACAGTTCCCTTTAATCAAAATGCTGCGGACACAACTAACGCTGATTTCCTACGTCCAGGTGGCTTACTAGGTCTAAATCTGGATGGTTCTGGTGTAACAGTAGGAGTTTGGGAAGCAATAGAACTTAGTACAAGTAGTGCAAGAATTCGCAATACTCATCAAGAGTTTTTAAATGGGGGGACTTCTCGCGTAACTTTGATTGACCCAGGGACTGGGTTTAGTAACCACGCTACCCACGTTGCCGGAACAATTGGTGCTGTAGGTATTAATCCTAATGCTCGTGGTATGGCTAATCAAGTTGACATTCGTAGCTATAACTCAGCTAACGATATTGCTGAACTAAATACAGCAGCTTCCTTACTTAATCTTTCTAATCACTCTTATGGATTTGTAGCGGGTTGGACTCTTGCATTTCATCCTAGTGTACTTACTTTTGACTGGTGGGCAGAATACCGTGACCAACACAATGAAGACAGAAAGTTTGGTAAGTACAATAACGTAACTAGCGCCCTAGACCAAACACTTTATAATAATCCCGACCTTTTAAGTATCTGGGCTGCTGGTAATGACCGTAACAATCAATTTACAAACCAGCGTAACAACGGGGAATATGTAGCTTATCTAAATAATAATTCGGCAGGCTTTCCAAATATAATATCTCCGGGACTTTATCTGATTGATAGTAATATTTCAGGATATTCAGCTCCGCTACCAGATGGTAATCAAGGTACAGGATACGACTCTCTCCCGCCTCACCAAGTAGCAAAAAATACTCTTGTTGTCGGAGCCATTGACGATATCACCGCTGACCCCTACAACAACACTAATGTATCCATGTCCACTTTCTCTAGCTGGGGACCAACGGATGATGGACGCATGAAACCTGATGTGGTAGCGAATGGTGTTTATCTTACCTCGCCCATTGCTAGTTCAAACACCTCCTACGCTAGTTACCCGGGTACCTCAATGGCTGCACCCAATGTAACGGGAACAGCAGCGTTGTTATACGAGCATTACGATGATTTATTCAGTGCTACGCCAAACAGCGCCACAATGAAGGGTTTGCTAATTCACACAGCCACTGACGCGGGTAATATTGGTCCAGATTATACCTATGGTTGGGGTGTTGTCGATGGTGCTGCTGCTGCTGACTTCTTGAATCAAGCTAGTTTAAATCCGACTGCTTCTCCTCTACCAACGAATGACACTGTAATCATAGAAGGTACTTACACAGGCTCCCCTATAACCTTTAATTTAGATGAGTTTCTTCCTTTCCCTTGGCAGTTACCACCAGGAGGACTAGGGTCAGATGCTTTCCCAACTGGACCACTGAAAGTAACTCTGGTGTGGACCGATCCTGCTGGTACTGCCCATGGTAATGGATTGGATGAAACCACACCAGTACTGGTCAATGACCTTGATTTGTCCATTACTGCACCGAATGGCGATACTTATAATCCCTGGACTCTAGATCCGAACAACCCGGCAAATGCTGCTGTACAAACTCAAGCTAATCATATTGATAATGTCGAGCAAGTGTTCATCGATCCTGTGGACATTCAGCGCGGACAATATACCATAAACCTGGATAATACTGGTACTCTTACCAATGGAAGTCAAGATTATTCACTGTTAATCAGCCGCAATGACTGGGATTGGACTAATCCAGAGAATAACGCGCCAGTTGAACAAATTCATCTCTATAGTTCAAACCGAAGTTTTCTAAATGCCCCTGCGACCTTTACTAACGTATATACTGACCCGGATGGTGACCTTCTTACCTATGAATTGGCTACAGTTGATGGTAGTCCTTTACCCAGTTGGTTAGGATTTTCCTTCAATTCCAGCGCCAACACAATTACCTTTACTAATAACGGCGCACCAACAACTGGTTTAAGTACATTTGAAGTGAAGTTAATTGCAACGGACCCCTTTGGTGCTAGTTCTGTACAGACTTTTAGAATACTTCCTAACCTGGTCATTGACAACTATATCGCTGGCGCAACAGTTTTCTTCGACGCGAATAAAAACGGAATCCTCGACAATAACGAACCCTCTACCACAACCGATGATTCTGGTGCTTACTTACTCGATATCCCCGATATCTTCGACACCAATAATAACGGTGAATTCGACATCGAAGAAGGTGTTCTAGTCGCCTCCGGAGGAATTGATACTCATACAGGTTTACCCCTAGAAACTCCTGTCACAGCTCTCCCTGGTGCGAATGTTATCACTTTGCTAACCAGTTTAGTCACCGACTTGGTTGTTAACCAAGGATTAACTCCCGAAGAAGCAAATTCTCAGGTAACTACAGCCCTTGGAATACCCGATATTATTGATATAGATAGCTTCGACCCCATTTTTGCTACTAACAACAATGAACCAAGTGGGGTTGAAACCTTTGCTGCAATGGTGAAGACGCAAAACGTGATTACCCAAACCGCAGCACTATTAGCCGGAGCAACCAATTCTTCTATCTCGGAAATTACTGATGAAGTAGTTGCAGCAATTACCAGTGAAATTCAGTCGAGCGGTAGCCTAAACCTGACAGATACAGAACAATTAGAAACCATCATTGAAGCTGCTGCAACTAATGCTAGTGCTGATGTATCGGAAATCAAAGATGAAGTAGCTTTGGTGATAGCAGAAGCGAACCAACTTATTGATAACGCAGTAGAAAATTCCTCTATAGATTCACTCGAAGAAGAATTTGCCAATGTACAGAAGGTTTCTTTAGATAAAACCACTTCTGACTTACAGCAAGCAGGAGCCGGAAATAAATCCATTGAAGATGTTCTAGCTGAAAATACTGGTGAAGCTTTAGATAACTTGATTGCTGGTATTACACCTTTCACACCCTTCGATCCAACAGGTGACCCATTAAAATTAATCAGTGAGATTGTAACCGATGAGAACATTACTATCATTTTAGATGATGAGGAATGTCCTCCAGAGTTTACTGGTACCGAAGGTCAGACTTCATTCTATAATGGTAGTCTGGCTCCCCTCGGAATTGGTTCGGGTATCTTACTTACTTCTGGTGATGGAACTCCACCACTGACAAATACAAGTAGTAGTTACACTGTTTCCCATGGGCTTGCTGGTGATGCCGACTTGGATGTAGTCGCTGCCAATGCTTTCGGTGGAGCTGGTACAACACAAGATGCAAATCTGTTGGAGTTCTGCTTCCATATCGAAGATCCCGAGGTTCAATCCGTAACTTTTGACCTCGTATTTGGCTCTGACGAATTTCCCGAATTTTCTAATACCAGTTACGTCGATGTTGCTGGTGTGTTTGTCAATGGTCAAAATTATGCCTATTTCAATAATGACGTTACACAGCCCCTTAGCGTCATCAACAATAACTTAGGTGAGTTCAGAGATAATACAACAGGGACATTACCAATTGAATATGACGGAGTCAGTAAACCTTTAAACATCTTTGCTCCAGTTAACCTAGGTACAAACACAATTAAAATTGCTGTTGCTGATACAGGCGACACAATCTACGATTCTGCTTTGTTGATCTCCAATTTGGCAACTAGTACCAAAAATGCAAATAGTGGGCTTTTTGTCAATATATCCGGTACTGAAAGTGATGACGAACTGATTGGCTCGGAAACCAACGAGTTTATCGATGCTGGAGCAGGGAATGATACCATTAATCCCGGATTAGGAAATGATATTGTTGATGCTGGTGAGGGTGACGATACAATCTTCGGTGGTGAAGGAGACAATGAAATTGATGGTGGTGATGGTGTAGATACTGTTGTCTACTCTGGGAATCAGAGCGAATTCAAAATAGAAAAAATTGGTGATGTAATTAAAGTCGGTAATAATACTGATACACTTACTAATATTGAGTTTTTATCTTTCGACGATGGTACTATCAGTACCACCGATATTGAATCTCAAGCAGAAAAAGAAAATCCAATCATCGCAGCGGATGTTGATGAAACTACAATTGAAGCGATTAACCTAGCACAAACAAACCAACCTATTGATAATCCAGTAGAAACTTCCTCTACAGATTCACTAGAACAACAATTAGTGAAAACCACTTCTGAGCAAGTAGGAGCAGGAATTACATCCATTGAAGATGTGGTAGCTGAAAATACAGTGTCAACTATAGATGAGCAGATTGTTAGTGCTAGTACATCTGTAGAACAAATTCCAGTCATCACAGCGGATGTTGATGGAACTACAATTGAAGGGATTGATTTAACTACTTTCGCTACCGAGCAAGTAACAGTTGATTTCACCATCAGCAGAGAAGCTGACTTTGAAAATCAAGTCTATTTCTATGCAGTTGATGATATTACTGGTACTGTTGGCGGTGTAGCAGTTGGTGAAGACGGTTACATGGAAGCCGCTTTAAACAGCCTAGTTTCTCCTGTATTTTCCACCAGTGATGATAATACAGAAACCGGAAGCCTTGAATTTGAGGCAGGCTCTATTGTAGTACCGGTAATTATCGCTGATGGTACCTTAACTGAAGCACTAAGTGGTGAAGCAGAAGTTTACTTCCCATACTTGGGCGCTAATACTGATAATGGAAGCTTCGATCACATTAAGTTGTTGGATGATAAAACCTTTGGTTTCGAGGATTTACCCAACGGTGGCGATCAAGATTTTAACGATATTGTGATCGAAATTAACAGTATTGCTTAATCGTTAGTTGTTAGCTGTTAGTTACGACTGGTTTGTTTTTCGCGAAACTGTGTAGAACCTCATACAGAATTGGTATACTTAGCTCATTTAGTCCTCTTTTAGAGGACTTTCACTATCAGCTTGGGGCTTGATTAATTCACGAAACTCCTTCCAACACCATACGCGGAATCAATAATTCCTCTTTCAATTCGCCAATTCCCAAAAAACGCCTTTGTTGATCGTAAACTCTTGATATTTCCGAAACCTGTCTATCTACAGAAATTTTCTGTCCTTGACACCATCTACGGGCCTCTGTTGCTGCTAAAATAATCTCAGAAAGATGTTGCAAAGGCACATCAGCAGCCACTGGTTGAAACTCCCCTGCCTCTAACTTTGTTTCCAACTGTGTAAAATTTTGACTGTCTGCTAAATTAAAACCACTACTTGCGGTACGTTGTAAAGCTGCGAGAGTTCCCCCAGTTTCTAACATCGTACCCAAATCGCGAGCGATCGCCCTAATATAAGTTCCTCCACCACAGACTATATTTACATCTAATTCGGGGAAAGCACTTTCTCGCCAATCTAAAATATCAATACTAAATACTTCCACATGGCGCACTGGTGCTTCAACATTCTCACCTTTACGCGCCAAATCATAAAGTCGTTTTCCATCAACTTGAATGGCGCTGTAACTCGGGGGAATTTGCTCAATTTTACCTTGAAACTGCTTGAGAGCATTGTTCACGATTGATAAATCCAACTTGCTTACAGACTGTTGATGAATAACTTCCCCTTGTAAATCATCAGTTGTAGTTTGAACACCCAACCGAATCGTAGCCTTATAAGCTTTATCAGTAGGCAGATACTGTAACAAACGAGTTGCCTTACCAATGGCGATCGGTAAAACACCCGTCGCAGCCGGATCTAAAGTTCCCGCATGTCCGATTTTTTTGATACGCAACAGTTTGCGGGTTTTCGCCACGCAATCGTGAGATGTCCAATCAAAAGGCTTGTCGAGATTTAAAAAACCAAACAAATTAGTTGTTAGTTGTTAGTTGTTAGTAGTAATTTATCAGTATTTATCCCATATGTCCAAGATGCTAATCCAATATGGAGGCTTAGACATCCGGGAAAATTAGGAATTTAAAGACGTAACAATGCTACGTCTCTAGTAGTCCACCAAGTACCGAGTGCTGGTAATATTTTTACTACTAACCACTAACCACTAACTACTCATTGGTGTTCCCCACTAGATTGCTAATTATTTTTTAACCGCTTCTATGATTTGAGTAGTAGATAAATTCTGAATCAGACTTAAATTCATAGATTTTGTCGAAATGGTTTTAGCGTATGCTGGGGTGAGTAATGGTTTATATTCTAACTTTCCGGATACATGGGTTTGAAAGAAGGGTAAACTAAAAACCTTCATGTAGCTTTGTGCTTGCTTGGGATTGTCTCCAACTAATTTTGAGGATAATCCAATAGTATCCGAACTACTTTTTCCATCGCCAATAGTAGAAAAGTGAGTTGCACTCTCCATCTGCACTAAATACTTTTGGGGTTGAGTTATCCAAGAAAAAGGCAGAATTTGCTCGTATAAAGCTGGTGCAACAGTATCTTCGCTACTAGTAACCATCATTACTGGAGTTCTGATTTCACCCAAGCCGGTTTCTCCAAAAATACTACTGGTAATAGGATTAACAGCGATTACAGCTTTAACTCTTTCATCGTATAATTTATATCTATATCGCTCTAGTGATTTCTTTCCTTGTAATTCCCGCACTCGACATTGCAAAAGTAAAGACATATTCCAGGTTTGTTTTAAAACCTCTGGGTTACAATCTTTATTTATTTTCTCTAAGTTAATTTTCGCACCGGCTAAAGCTAAAGCTGTATAGCCACCAAAAGACTGTCCAAATACTCCTACTTGCTGTAAATTCAGACGTTTCTGAAATCGGGAATCAGTCTTATTGAGTTTCTCTAACTCATCCAGGACAAATTTTATATCCAAGGGACGATTGATAAATTCTTTCGGCAGTGCAGCTTCGGAGGCTCTGGCATTCAACAAAGATTTTACTTGTTTGGTGTCGCTACCGGGATGGTTGGGAACAACCACAGCAAATCCGTGTGTCGCTAAATGATTGGCTAAATATCGAAAATTGCTGCTATCGGTACCTATACCGTGAGAAATCACGATCGCAGGTGCAGAGGAAGGAATGTTAGGAAGATAAATATCAGTTGATAACAACCTGGAGCGTACAACATCAAAAAACTTCAGGGTTTGCTTTTTAATAGTAAACTTTCCCCTAGAATTTAATCTAGGTATATTATTAACCTTAACAGAAGAGGCAGCAGCTTCTGTATCAGACTTAGCAGAAACTACTGCAACAGCCTTATTTGTTTCGCGCATCAGTGTTTCTAACTGGGCTGCAATTTGTAAAGTACCTGGTAAATCTATATGAATGTTGGCTGCCGGATATTTCCTCAATATATTCAATAAGGTTAAACCTTTCGGTTCATTAGCAGCTAAAATAAAAGCGGAACGTAAACCATAAAATCCCGATGTACTTTGACGCGATTCGGTTTTTATTACTTGTGCCAACCGTCGCAACATAAATTCACCTTGGGAGGTATAGAGAAACTGTGAAACCGCCGCAGGATGAACTTTTATCTGACTTGTTAAAACTCGACGGAACTCAGCTATTTGCTCCGGTTTCAAATAATGGGAATACACTCCTAAATTTTCGCTCATTTCGCCATGGAGAGCGAATTTTTCTAAAGCAGCTAGAGAAATATAACGTTGAAAAGCTGAATAAGATGCATAAATTCGCTCCGCAGTCTGAGCATAATTACTGATACCAAAAACAGATAACAGTACAGATAGAACCAGCAACAGCCAAGACTTTCTCAGGTTGCTAGTCCATTTACCAAACAAGCTGTTCATCAGTTAATAGTGCCAAAAAAATATAGTTCAACTAGGCAGAAAGTTTGGTAGCTCAGACACCCTGGATGGTATTAAATATAATTTACCTTACTAATAATGTATTTATTTAATGAAGCAATATAGATGGGTAGAATCCTGATTTACGTTTCAACCGTATTTACAAGTAAGTTAAATAACTTACTAATCACGGGATTGAATCATTTCTTAATCATCACCATGACATGATAGCAGATAAAATAAACATCTGCTTCCGTAGATAAAGATAAACTTTAAAGCTGGAATAAATATAAATTTAATTGCCCGTATAAGTACTGAAAAAAATCGAAACTTATTATCTTTTCCCTAATGCAATTGCCGTAGAACCACATAGAAATAAAATAGCTCCGATTATTCCTTATAAAGAAAAATGCTCGGAAATAATTAAATTTGGCGATATTTATGATACAAATCAAGCTGATAATAATGTTACAAGAGGACGTTCGGCTAATACAGCATTAACTCGTGATGCTTCCCAATCTTCCAAAGCTTCAGCAAAAGCACCGTAAGCAATCAAAGTATTTAAACGTTGTTAGTTGTTAGTTGCTAGTTGTTAATTCTTAATTCTTAATTCTTCATTCTTCATTCTTACTTGTCTCCTTGTCTCCTTCCTTGTGTGTTTCAAAAAAAGTCCGCCATCCAAGGGGATGTACCAGCAAATATTTCTGTGGCAGTGGAAAGCGCAGTGTCTGTGGCATCAAGTTTTCCTGTAAGTTGTAATTGTTGCGGTGTAAATAAACCAGTGTATAAAGGTGCTAGTCCTTTAATATCTAGCTTTAATTCACCTTTACCACCTTTTGCCACATTTGCGCCTCCCTTGGCGATAGATAAAATAAATTTACCGTTGTTTTCTGGGATTAAATTGTCTGTTATTTCTAGATGTAATTCGGTTTCTATTCCCGACAAATAACCGCGTGTTGATAATGCTTTCTCTACATTTATAATTCGTAGCATCCAACGTTCGATATATCTAATTTTGGCGTTTTGTTCGGGTAATAATAATGTGAGACAATCGATTGGGGAGCTACGCCAGCGTATTTTATCTATTTGAGAGCGGTGATTATTCAGAAATGACCAAAAGCTTTGTGCTGCTGCCTTTGACAGTGTTACCCAATCTAAAACTCTTAAAATATTGTCATCTTCTACTGAATGTTGACTAAATATTATATAACCTTGGGGAACTTCAGGTGAACCAATTAGATAAGCATAAAAAATATCCTTCTCAGAAGGATTCATGATTCGATGCCAAATTGTTTGATTGCGATTTAAATATCCATTTATACTTCTTGCCTGTTTTGCATATAATTCATAAAAAATTTCTGATTCTATAGGAACAGCTTTTATAGGTAAAGGTTGTTCTTTAATCTGAATACTCTGGGCTGAAATTTCCCAACTGCACAAACTACCCCCTTGCTCATATCCTGCTTGACGATAAAGCCGTTGAGCTGCCGGATAAAGAACTGAAATCGCTACACCCTTTACATAAAGTTCTTTGATAGTCTGCTGCATCATACTTAACGCCGCACCACTTCCCCGATACTGTGGAGCAATACCAACCCCACCAATTCCCGTCATCGCCACACTTTCACCACCCCACCATTGCCCCATGGGAATCGTTACCAATCCACCGACAATTTCTTTTTCCTGACGGATTATGCGTAAATTTTCTATGCCCATCCGCTCAATCCAAGTTTTTTCTTCAGCGGGAGTACTTAAAAAACATTGTCCTAAAATACTTCCAAACTTTTGAGCATCTTCTGAATTTGCAACGCTACTGTATTCAAATTCCGGTTTCATAAAATTTCATGCACTACACATTTACGCTACAAGGATACTACAATAATTGATATCCTCAACATTCGAGTTATAAGTATTCCCAAAAATTCATCCTAAAGTTTCTTGATGCAAACAATAGCCAACATATTACAGTGGTAATACCGTTTAATGGGAAGACAAGTAAGAATTAAGAATTAATAATTAACAGCTAACGAGTAACGAGTAACGAGTAACGAGTAACGAGTAACGAGTAACGAGTAACAACTAACAACTAACAACTAACAACTAACAACTAACAACTAACAACTAAAAACTAACAACTAACAACTAAAAACTAACAACTAAATTGATGAAACAACGATTAACTGAAGGGAATGTCGGCTCTACCTTGGTAAAATTAACCATACCGATGGTTTGGGGTGTATTTGCGATTATTGCTTTTAATTTGGTAGATACCTATTTTGTCGGACAATTGGGAACTGAGCCTTTAGCGGCGATGAGTTTTACGTTTCCCGTGGTGATGACTTTGGGTAGCTTGTCGATAGGTTTGGGTGTGGGTGCTTCCTCAGTGATTTCTCGGGCTATTGGAGAAGGCGATCGCCAAAGAGTGCAAAAATTTACTACAAATAGTTTAACTTTGGCGCTAACTGTGGTAGTAATTTTTGTGGTTTTGGGTTTATTAACTATCGATCCCTTATTTACTGCTTTGGGTGCGAGTGCTGATGTAGTGCCATTGGTGCGAGATTATATGCAAATTTGGTACATTGGCATGGTATTTCTGGTGGTGCCGATGGTAGGTAATAGTGCAATTCGTGCTTCTGGTAATACGGTGACACCCAGTTTAATTATGATATTTGCAGCAGTTATAAATATTGTTTTAGATCCGTTATTAATTTTAGGTATAGGTGGTTTTCCTCGTTTGGAATTGCAAGGTGCAGCGATCGCCACGGTAATTTCACGGGGAATGACTTTAATTGCGGCTTTATTTGTACTGCATTTTAAAGAACGAATGCTGTATTTAAAGCTGCCTTCTATTCAAAATACATTATGGTGCTGGAAGGATATTTTGTATGTGGGTTTACCAGCAGCTGCTAGCAATATGATAAATCCGATTTCCATTGGTGTAATTACAAGTATTTTGGCAGCATTTGGTGCGGAAGCTGTTGCTGCATTTGGAGTTGCATCCAGGATCGAATCTTTTGCATTAATTGCTTTGATGGCATTATCAGCCTCTATGGCACCTTTTGTCGGCCAAAATTGGGGTGCGAAAAAATATGCACGAGTTGGTAAAGCTTTGCAATTAAGTTTTTTATTTTGTTTCTTTTGGGGTTTGATGATGGCGGCGATTTTAGTACCAACTGCGCCGATGTTAGTTGGTTTCTTTAATCAAAACCCTGATATCGTCGCCATTGCTTCTCGTTATTTGTGGATTGTACCAATTAGTTATGCTGGTGCAGGAATTATTTTAGTGGCTAATTCTGCTTTTAACGCCTTGGGTAAACCAATTCCTTCTGTGGTGATGACAGTAGCGCGGATGTTCGTGCTTTATATTCCCTTAGCTTATATCGGAGGGAGATTTTACGGAGTTAACGGAGTTTTTGCTGCGGGTTGTATTTCTAATTTAATTGTGGGAATTGGTGCCTATGTGTGGAATCAAAACACTTGTAGTGTCAAAGCTGCGAAAAAAGCTGGAGTCGTTGTAATAGGGAATAGGAAATAGGAATAATTTAATAGTTGAGATGCAACCCAAAATAAGATTAATTGTGATTTTCATCATAAATACAATTACTTTTATTTTTCCTAATCCAAATCATTTATATTTGGCCCTGGTATCCCTTTGGGAGTATAAATAGATGATTTTGCTTCGACTCTTCCCACAATTGATGCTGCTGCACCACACATAATTACTACTATTTGGGCGGCATCTTGACCATAATTTATATCTTTTCTTGTCTCTTCGTCTAAGAATTTATCAACATTATTTCCGACAATGGGAGCAATTGCTGCTGTTGATGTGAAAATAATACCCCAAAAAGTTTTGCTTCCAAATATACTTTTTCTTTGTTTATTCATATCTTTTGATTCTTGGTAATTTTCTTCTTGTGGATGATGGAAAGCTGTCATAATTCTATTTTTTCACTCCGAATAGAGGTAAGATCATTTAAAATATTTTCTAATTTAAGCTTCATCATCAAAATCACTGTTTCGGAAAGATTTGCCAAAAGAATCTAAAGAATTAAGTAAATTTACAGGGAAGGATGTTTTTTTGTATCCGGACAATTTGGCTAAGTTTTACAAGAAATTTATATTATCATCAACAGAAGGCATATTTCATCAAAGTCAGGTACATCATAAACGGGCAGGATGCCCGTACCACAAGAGTTTAATAATTAATGGTTGTACCTCATGTACAAGCATTGTGCTGTATCTTTTATATATGGATACACTAAATTCGTACCCGTAAGTCAAAAGTATTGTTTTATCAAGGTTTTAAGCTTTTGATATGGGTACGCTATTTACATTGCAACATCTCTACCCCATGGGTAAAATATTTTTTTTAAACCCCTTGCACCTGACGTTACGTGAGGTTCTAAATTAAAAATGTCGATAATAAAAGACTTCAAACAGGGGTGAGTAATTATGAAAACTTCCTGGAAAGTCGGCGAGTTGGCTTCGCAGACTGGTTTAACTGTACGTACTCTTCATTATTATGATGAGATTGGTATTTTAAAGCCTTCTGAATATACAAATTCGGGACACCGTTTGTATGGGGAGGAAGATATTATTCGGCTGCAACAAATTCTTTCTTTACGACAGTTAGGTTTTAGTTTAGAAGAAATAAAAAATTGTTTACAAAATCCGGATTTTTCTCCCATAAAGGTGATAAATTCTCACATCGATCAATTAAATCAACAAATTGAAATTCAGCAGCAGCTTACAAGACTTTTGAAAGGAATTTATATGCGTTTGCAAGCTGAAGAAAAGGTTGATGTCGATAATTTAATCAAAACAATTGAGGTAGCAACAATGTCTGAAGAATTATTCAATAAGTATTACACCAAAGAACAACGTCAATATTTAGATGAACGCGCTGAACAATTGGGTAAAGAAAAAATTCAACAAGGACAAAAAGATTGGCAAGATTTGTTTGCTGCGGTAGAAGCAGAAATGAAGAAAGGAACCGAACCCACTGACGAAAAAGTAATTGCTTTAGCGAAACGTTGGCAAGAATTAGTCGAAAGTTTTACTGGTGGAGATTCTGGAATTAGGAATAGTTTAAATAATATGGTGCAAACCGAATACTCTACCATGCAGCAACAATTTGGTTTTCCCGATTCTCGATTATTTGAGTATATCGGTAAAGCACAAGCAGTGATCAATCAATAATCAACAATGAATAAT
>DESS01000396.1:0-10600 GCA_002361335.1 Richelia sp. UBA3308 | reverse complement strand
ATCAATCATTAATCACGAATAATTAATAATTATCAAGATCGCCCTCACCCTGGAAGGGTGGGGCTACAGCAACAAAGTCCGCCTGTGCGGACTTTTGAAATATTTGAAAACAAAATCACCTGTATATCAAAAAAAATAATCTACTATCAATAATAATTGTTCACAGTTCATTGATAATTGCTCACCATTTCCAACAATTGTTGTTCACTCAATTGAGTAATTCCCAATTTCTCAGCTTTAGCTAATTTAGAACCGGCGTTTTCTCCGACTACTAAATAATCTGTACTTTTACTCACCGAATCAGTCACTTTCCCGGCAAATTTCTGAATCAATGCTTTGGCTTCATCTCGTTTCAATGTCGGTAATGTTCCGGTAACTACAAAAGTTTTACCGGCTAATTTTTGATTTATATGGGAAGATACTTTATTTTGCGTTTCTTGAAACTGTAATCCGGCATTTTGTAAATGCTCAATTAATTTTTGATTGGCTTCCATACCAAACCATTGATGAATACTTTCGGCGATTTCTATACCGATTCCGTAAATCGCTTCAATATCCGTAACTTTCGCAGCAGCTAATTTTTCTACACTGTCAAATTTCTCCGTCACAGTTTGAGCAATAACACTTCCTACATGACGGATTCCTAATCCATATAATACCCGTCCCCAAGGTTGTTTTTTCGATTTTTCAATGGCATCTATCAGCTTCTGGGCCGATTTTTTACCCATTCTTTCTAAATTAACTAATTTCTCTTCTGTCAACTCGTATAAATCAGCTACGGAATTAACTAATTCCTTATCTACGAGTTGATGCACAACTTTCTCACCCATGCCGCGAATATCCAAGGCATTACGACTTACCCAATGTTCAATTGAACCTTTGACAATTGCAGGACAATTGATATTAACGCACCTCGTTACTGCTTCACTCTTTTCTTTTACCACGGGTTGTCCGCAAACGGGACAATTACTTGGCATTTCAAAAGGTATAGTATTTTCAGGACGTAATTCTTTGAGTACTCGCACTACTTCCGGAATGATTTCCCCAGCTTTACGTACAATCACAGTATCGCCAACTCGGATATCTAACTGAGAAACGCGATCGCCATTATGTAGTGTAGCCCGAGATACTGTGGTTCCCGCCAGTTGTACGGGGTGCATTTCCGCCAAGGGAGTCAGTGCGCCGCTTCTACCAACATTCACGGAGATATTTTCCACACGAGTTGGTGCTTCTTGTGCTGCGTATTTAAGTGCGATCGCCCATCGAGGAAATTTCTGTGTAAAACCTAATTGTTGCTGCAATGAGAAAGAATTGAGTTTGACTACAACCCCATCAGTCATATAAGGTAAATTTAACCGTTCTGTATCCCAATGCTGATAATATTGAGCAACTTCATCCACAGAATGACAAAGTTGTTTATTCGGGTTTACCTTAAAACCCATTTTTCCCAATAACTCCAAAGCTTCCCATTGATTATTCGCAATACTGCCATCATCCATACCGGGAATTTGCAAAGTATAAGCAAAGAAATCCAAACGCCTTTTATCTACCACACGAGAATCTAACTGTCTCAGGGTACCCGCAGCTGCATTCCGAGGATTGGCAAATTGACTTTCACCTGATGACAATCTTTCCTGATTAATTTTTTCAAATACATCCAAAGGTAAAAACCCTTCACCACGCACCTCTATTCTTTGTAGAGAAGGATTATTTTGTATTTCAACATCATCCAAATTTAATCTTAAAGGAATCGAACGAATTGTCCGCACATTAGTCGTAATATCTTCCCCTGATACTCCATCACCACGAGTCACACCCCTTACCAAAACACCATTTTCGTAAGTTAACGCTAAAGCATTGCCATCAATTTTTAATTCACACACATAATCGACTTGCTCCTGGGAAGACGCATTTCGTCGCCATCTTTCATCCCAAGTTTTTAACTCATCAACATTAAAAGCATTTTCTAAACTATAAAGAGGAATATTATGAGCTACAGAAATAAAGCCAGTTGCTGGTTTTTCCCCAACACGCTGGGTTGGGCTATCAGCAGTGATTAATTCCGGGTATTGAGTTTCCTTATCTTGCAATTCGCGATACAATTTATCATAAATTACGTCTTCCATAGTGGGAGCGTCAAGGACGTAGTAAGCATAACTCGCTTCAATTAACAGTTTTCGTAGTTCTTCAATTCGTTGTTTAGTTTCTGGTTGGATTGATTGCACTGAATACATCTCCTGGTTTTAAGAGTTTGAAAATAGAGGTTTAATATAAGAGGTGTTTAGTGCATTTGTACTAAATTTGTTTGTGGATGTCAAGATTTGTTTTTTACAGCCTCGGGGCGCGGAGGTAAGCGCAGAGGAGTGAGGAGGGAAGAGATAGGGAGTAATTGTAATATTTGTAGGGGAGGCAAAAAGCGGTGTAGATTAACTTCGGGCTTTATTGCCGTTGTGTTAGACGCACGACTATATACTGATTTAACAGATTAATTAAAATGTTCGTCTAACGCACCATCTATCCTTTAATCAAATAACGAGGATGTCAAGATTTATTTTTTGTAGGGTGTGTTAGACGCACGACTATATAGTGATTCAAAAGATAAATTAAATGCTCGTCTAACGCACCATCTATCCTTTAATCAAATAACGAGATTGTTAAAATAAAAAAAATGGTGCGTAGTTTAACATTATCCCTCGCTACGCACAATATATTTTGTGGAGTACACACCCGAAAAAATATGGTTTTATTAATTAGGACAGGTAAATAATGCATATCGAAATTAAACCGGAACACGAAAAATTTATTCAAGAGAAAATTGCTACAGGTAGATTTTTATCGGCGGATGATGTTATTAATGAAGCGTTTAAATTACTAGAAGAACAAGAAAGAAGATTGGAGGAATTGCGGAATAAAATTGCAGTTGGAACCGAACAAATTCAGCAAGGAAGAGTTACAGATGGTGAAATAGTTTTTGCGAGATTGCAAGAAAAAATAGGTAAGATTGCAGAGGAATCAGGAGAATGAGTGATTATTCATTTTCAGATGAAGCAATCCAAGATTTAGATGATATATGTGAATATATTGCTCGCAGAAACTCTAAAGCTGCTAGCAAGCTTTTTGATAATATACGCAAAAAGTGTAAATTGGTAGCTGATTTTCCTAGTATGGGTAAAAATTATGGAAGACTTGCACCAAATCTACGTGGGTTTATTGTAGATGATTATATTGTATTTTATTACCCTAGAGAAAACGGAATTAATATAACTCGTGTAGTCGGCGGTTATCGGGATTTAGAATCATTATTTTCTGATGAGTAATTATGCATATCCAAATTAAATCAGCTTGTAGTTTGTAGGGGAGGCAAAAAGCGGTGTAGCTTGTAGGGTGTGTTAGACGCACGACTATATACTGATTTAACAGATTAATTAAATGTTCGTCTAACGCACCATCTATCCTTTAATCAAATTACGAGATTGTTAAAATGAAAATGTTAAAATAAAAAAATGGTGCGTAGTTTAACATTATCCCTCGCTACGCACAATATTCTTTGTAAGCGTCACACACCCTACAAAATATGGTTTTATTAATTAGCTTGTAGGGTGTGTTAGACGCACGACTGTATAGTGATTCAAAAGATAAATTAAATGCTCGTCTAACGCACCATCTATCCTTTAATATAATTACGGGATTGTTAAAATAAAAAATGGTGCGTGACGCTATAAACTTTATCGCTCGCTACGCACAATATTCTTTGTAAGCGTCACACACCCTACAAAATATGGTTTTATTAATTAGGACATGCGGATTTTGAACGTGGTGAAGGTAAGGATGGTGAAACTGTAGTTAACCAGATATTAGAAAAATTTAAAACTCCTAACTCCTAATTCCTAACTCTTTACTCCTAACTCCTCACTCATAACTTTTTTTAGCCATTCCCGTAATTGCTCATCGGGATCATTATCTGCTCTATCTTGCAACAGTGGTAATGTTTGAGGATGATTGGGATAGTATTTAAGGATTATTTCTAATGCAATTTGACGGGGATTTAACCAATATAATTTACAATCGCAAGAGTCATTGATGGCACAATCATGTAAAAAATCGAACGTTTCTGACTCATCTATAAAATTTTCACCAATCTCTAGTATCGCAGCTCTTCTAACTTGGTAGGCAGAGTCTAACTTGGCAGATTTTTTTAAAATAGATAGATTTTCATGGTTATTTTGACTCCAATTGCCAATTGCATGAATTGCAACTCGTCGTACATTCAAATTGCTATCTTCTTCAGCGCAGCTTTTAAGAACAAGTAAATTTTCAATATCCTTTTTACCTTTTTTAGCTAGTTGTTGTACTGCCCCTATTCGTACTAGCCAATCATCACCATATTTAGCTTGTTTTTTAATATTTAATATAAATTCGGGTTCGTTTAACCATTCTTTTACTAGCTCATCTATCACTGATTGACATACTTGCCAAGAGCTAGTATGGTTAACTATTTGTTTCAACCAAGGTAATGTTTCTGGGCTATCTTTCCAAGTATTTGCGATGGCAGAAATTGCATGAGAACAAATATTATTATTTATTCTAAACTCGGCTTGAGTTAATGCTTTTTTCTTGTATCTATCTTCAAGTAGAGTTTTTAAGGTATGGAGTAATTGAATATCAATGCTTTTGAGTATATTTCTATCCTTCACTTCTCCCAAACATCCAGCAGCAAGAAAAATATTCCGAAACTTCTCTTCCTCCCCATCAATCCCTATTAAATACTCAATAATTTCTCCAACAAACTTGACATCGATCGCACCTGCAATTAATTTCAATACCTCATGCCAAGCTTCATCTTGCCAATGGTTACCGTAAATTTCGGTTTTTAATTCCTCTAAAGTTAACTTTTGCTCTTTTTCAAATTGACGACGGAAAGCTTCTGCACAAAAATATTCTAAAAATGTCCGATGTACAAAAGCGTAATAATTATCCCCAGCATGACACAAAATAAAATTCCGTTCTCGTAACTGATTTATTAACTCCTTCGCAGCACTACGAGCATCAAGCCTCTGATATCCAATATTTTCTAAATATTCTTGAAAAATTCTCTGTAAATCATCACCATTAATTAAATTACCAGTCAAACCTTTCTCCAAAGCCTGCATTTGATAAGCAACTTGCCGTAACATCGCTTGCTTATCGGTTAAATCTATAGGAAATTTAGCAATTTTGGCATCAATTAAATATCTTTCCGCATCCCATTGTTGTAACAAAACTTCCGCAGCTTTTTCATATAACGTACTTCTATCTCTTGGTAATTCTCGATGACGACTGAGTATAGCCATCATAGTTAATAAAAGTGGATTCCCCGCTAATTCTTGAATAGCCTTCGATGATTTAATAGCGCGGTTGAGTCGTGCTTTTTTCAATTCCGCATCGCCTTTATCATTAAAAGCTAATTGATGCCAACGATTGATAAAATCTTCAATTTGCTCGCCATCAAAATCTTGTAACATAAAGTGGCGAAATTCCGCATTACGAAATCTTTCTGATTTGTAACCAATTACCCGTGAAGTGACAATTACTTGCACCTGGGGATATTTATCTGTAAAGCGAATAATATCCGTAATAATATCTTCTCTTTTAGCTCGATCAAAAATTTCATCTAAACCATCGAACATCACCAAAGCATTACCCGCTTTCAATTGTTCATCTAATTTCAATTGATTTAAATGACAAATGGCACCGGAACCTTGATGTAAAAAATCGAGAAAATTTTTGCATTTATCTTCATCAAATTGTCGCACATAGGTACGCAATTCAATCAAAATTGGTATCGGTTGAGAAAATGAATTACTTAACGTCGATTCTGCCCAATTCAACGCTAAAAATTGCAATAAAGTTGATTTACCCGCCCCTGGATCGCCAAGTATAATCATATAATCTCGACTTTGGCGATTATTAATAATATCCGTTACCGGAACAATTGGCGCTTCTTGATAAACTTGGCGGTAATTTTCCAATTCTTCAACATTAAATGCCCCAACTTCAAGATTAGTTTCCCGCAGCCATTTTTGATATTCCTTCCTCCTTTCCAAAGCTTGGGGAACTACCCGTTCAAACTCGCGGACATTTTGAACTATAAAAGTATTGCGTAATTTTAATTCGTTATAAGCCGAGCCGCTGGTATCGAGAGAATCATACTTTTGTCCTAGTGCTTCTTGATAGCGCCGTAAATCAAAATCCGGTGCAATCCCAGCAATTTGTTTGGTATTATCAGCAATTTCCTCAAGTTTATAAGAATCAAATATTTCTCTTAATTCATCCGACTCCCGAATTATCGCTTTTACCTTTCTACAATAGGGTTTATTCAACCTCCGCCAATCAAAACCTTCTGGTAACTGCAATAAATTCTTCTCATACCAAATCTTTTCTAAATTCTTAGTATCAATACTTTCAATATCAGGATGAAACGCGTTTCCTAAAATTGCTTTCACATCATCAATACCGAGAAACTTTTTTAATGATTGATTATATTTATTAACTTGATTTTCTTCTAAATCCTCAAACAATTCCTGCTGAAATACTTCTAAAAACTCTTTAAAAGCCTTGCCAACAGCTTTATTTATTTCATCCTTCTTCAACCGCCCAAGAATATTACCAGGTAAACCCTTAACAACATCCTTAAAAACATCTTTTAATACATCCTTACCCAAATCTTCCGCAAATTTCTGCATTACAGGTTTAAATAAAAACCCAACAGCATTGCTTACTCCCCAGGCGGTTAACCATTCAATCACCATATTTTAAGCTGATGTCGCTTTTTTACTATGAGTATAGCGAAAATTAGAATATGGCGAATTATCGGCAAAACCGAAAATCTTGTAGAGACGCGATATATCGCGTCTCTACATCATCTGAATTTAATTACAAATTACATATTGCGAATTATTCTAATCCACCCGACAACGCCCTTGATCATCACAACCAAGTCTCTCCTGACGCTGCTTAATAACTGTTTCTAAATTAGGCCTACCAGTAAGCTTTAACCGATAATCCGCCCAAATATCATAAATAAAATTAGCGATCGCACCAAAAATCGGCAACTTGGTTATCGCATAAACCCAACCCATTCCCAAAGCTTCATAAACCCGACGAAAAACTTCCACATTTTTAATTACCGTACCATCAGGTAAAACCCCATGAATCCTTCCCATCGCCGTTTCAAAATCAACCCCACCGTTTTCTTCCGGATTATAGTCATCCCCTGCGATATCCACAAATTTTACTTTACCTCTCCCCCCATCGCGCTTTTGTAAAAAATTAACTTCCCGCAAACACAAGGGACATTCACCGTCGTAAAGTAGCTTGATTTCCCAGTCAGCTTGGTTAAGAGTTTCCTTTTTATTGTGAGTTTGAGTGTTCGATAAAGACATAATTGTATCCCTAATTATAAATCTAAGTTGTAAAATTCCTTATCTAGATTGTCTCAAATTATTAAGAAAAGTAAAGATACTAATTTATCTGAGAGATTTAGCTTTATGGAGGGTTGAACAAAAAACAGTTATAACCATGGAACAGAAAAACTAATAACCCGAACTCCTAACTGATAAACTTAACTTAATTCAATAATTCGCAAACAAGGAGAATTCAACATGGGCGGCGAAATGTTCAATGCAGCTTTCTTATCCTTCGGTTTAATCTTCGTTGGCTGGGCTGTGGGTAGTTTGTTACTCAAGATTCAAGGCGCTGAACCAGAAGAATAAATCGCACAAAAACGCTTCATAGATTGGCTAGAGACGCGATAGCAGTCTCTACCATCTACTTTCTTTCTGTGACAAATTTGGCTTTACTTTTGCTTAAAAAAATAATTCTGATAAAATTGTTTTAATAAAAGTTAACATTTTTTAATTAAAACTGATGACAATATTAATAGTGGGTGCTACTGGTACCTTAGGAAGACAGGTAGCTCGTCATGCTATTGAAGAAGGTTATGAGGTACGCTGTCTAGTCCGAAGTGCTAAAAAAGGGGCATTTCTTAAAGAATGGGGAGCCCAATTAGTACCGGGAGATTTATGTTATCCTCATACTCTTGAAGCTGCACTTGATGGTGTAACGGCTGTAATTGATGTAGCCACATCTCGTCCCACTGATTCACTGAGTATTAAACAAGTCGATTGGGATGGGAAAGTAGCATTAATTCAAGCAGCAGTAGCGGCGAAAGTAGAGCGTTTTATATTTTTCTCAATATTGAATAATCAAGATTATCCGGAAGTTCCCTTGATGGAAATCAAGCGGTGTACTGAACTATTTTTGGCAGAATCCGGCTTAAACTACACCGTTTTACAATTAGCAGGCTTCATGCAAGGTTTAATCGGACAATACGGTATTCCGATTTTGGAAGCACAGCCAGTGTGGGTAACAGGAGAGTCTTCCCCCATTGCCTATATGGATACGATTGATATCGCCAAATTTGCGATTAAAGCTCTAAAAGCAGAAGAAACCCAAAATAAAACCTTTCCCGTGGTGGGAACTCGTGCTTGGAGCGCCCAAGAAATTATTAATTTGTGCCAACGTTTATCTGGAAAAACAGCCAGAATTACCCGGATGCCCTTAAACTTACTTCGTAGCATTCGTAATATGATCCGTTTCTTTCAGTGGGGATGGAACGTATCCGATAGACTTGCTTTTACAGAAGTGTTGGCTAGCGGTAAACCATTAGATGCCCCAATGGATGAGACATACAAAGCTTTCGGCATTGATAAAAGCGAAATAACTACTTTAGAATCTTATTTGCAAGAATATTTCAACAGGATTACCAAAAAACTTAAAGAATTGGATTACCAGCAAAATAAAGGTAAAAAAAAGAAAGAAAAAAGAACACCATTTAAACAATCTTCTTAAAAGGCAATGGGCATAGGGCATTTTCGTCTGCCTATGCCCTATTCCCTTTTTATCTAAAGCATGTACTAGATATGCAAAATGTGTAACTATTAATTAATTGACATTCCCCGGTCTAAAGACACTGGGATTTTCAAGGTACCGTCGCAACTTGCGAGGGCCTTGATTTCTCCAGGAAAAGTAGAGTTTCTAACTTTGGGGAGCGTTAATTGGGGAATGCCCTTCCCTGCTCGCGGTGCACAGAATTTGTTTTTTGTTTTACAGACCTCTCAATCCTTAGATTGAATTACCCAGCATATCGTTCAAATATGCTTATTACGTTGCCTGCTTATTGTATAATCATAGCATATTTATGGCAGGTTAAAACCTGTCAGTTCGCTTTCATCTGGGCGGATTTTTCCACGGAGTTTTAGTCTAACGACTCACTTTGTGAACAGCATCGATTTTTATAAAAAACGTCTTCTTTAATTTGGATAATTGAACGTGCCGAAAGCAGGCATTATATATAATGATGAAAAACCGATAGCGTCACGGATCGCTATCCAACTAAAAGATAAATTCACCGAGAAAGGTTGGGATACATGTGTCACTACAGGGATCGGTGGAATTTTGGGTTACTCTACCCGGCGAAGCCCCGTATGTCATACCCCTATAGAGGGACTTACACCCCCCGGCTTCGACTCTTCTATGAAATTTGTAATCGTACTTGGAGGAGATGGAACGGTTTTATCCGCATGTCGTCAAGTAGCACCCTGCGGTATTCCCATGCTAACCGTGAATACTGGGCACATGGGCTTTTTAACCGAAGCTTATATCAATCAATTGCCCCAAGCAGTAGAACAAGTTTTGCAAGGTAATTACAAAATTGAAGAACGAGCAATGCTTGCCGTCAAAGTATTTCGTCAAGAATCAGTACTGTGGGAAGCCTTATGTTTAAACGAAATGGTACTGCATCGCGAACCTTTGACTTCTATGTGCCATTTTGAAATCGCTATAGGCGATCGTGCAGCGGTTGATATCGCCGCAGATGGTATAATTGTCTCAACGCCAACAGGTTCCACTGCTTATTCCTTAAGTGCTGGCGGTGCAGTAGTAGCTCCTGGTGTAGCCGTGCTACAATTAGTGCCAATTTGTCCTCACTCTCTAGCATCAAGGGCCTTAGTATTTCCAGATAGCGAACCAGTAAATATCTATCCTGTAAATAAAACTCAATTAGTGATGACAGTTGATGGTAACGGCGGGTGTTATGTTTTACCCGAAGACCGCGTTTACATGGAAAAATCAACTTACTGCGCCCGTTTTATCCGCCTTCAATCACCGGAATTTTTCCGAATCTTACGAGAAAAACTCGGTTGGGGTTTACCTCATATTGCTAAGCCTACATCTGTGGAAATACCTTAAATTGGAGCATGGGACATGGGGTATGGGGTATTTTACGGTGTTCTGATTGTGTTGTTTGATGTCAAATCCCAATTCATCGCAAATCAGAACTGCCAAGCATTAAATCGTAGATTAAATAATTATTAAAAATCTTATATTTTTTCATATCTTCAGTTAATACTTGGACGTGCTAAAACATTCTAGAAAGCCTGACTAGTACTGCTGCGCCCAAGTCTGGCATTCCGGGATTCTGGCATTCAAAAATGTTGTAATATAAAGGTTTTAAGCTTTTTATATGATTGCTTTATTTGCGCCCCTGCATAAAACATGGACA
>DESS01000397.1:21873-41398 GCA_002361335.1 Richelia sp. UBA3308 | reverse complement strand
TAAAGGTAAATACGGTATTTACTGGTACTATAAGTTGCAATGCCTTCAAGCTGTTTTTCCCTCTCAACGTGACTCTTCAAAGCTTTATAAATATAAGCACTTGGGAAAACCTGGTAGTCATGCATACAATGATGCTGTCCTAGATGAAGGCACGACGTGCAAAAATTGATGCTCTTGAGCGCATGATTAATAGGATTAAACAAGGTTGGATTGACTTGCATGAAGAGAAGGAAAGAATTGAGAATAAGAAAGACAAACATTCGCGTAAGTAATTCGCGAATTATCAATATGAGTCTCTACTCACTCATCCTAAAACTCCCAAACTCTTATATCTTAATTGTTTCGGCTTAACGAGCGTGCCATTCCTTCCTTGATTAAGTATGAAAAATTAATATCTCTAGATTTTTTGTCAAAAAATTGTTCCATACTGGTATATTATTAATATTATCAGTAATATGTTATATATTATACATTTATTTGAGATGTAGGGTGGGAAATAAGTATTGTTAAGTGTGAGGAATGAGGATGAAAAAAGTATTGCAAGCTCTGCTGAGGGGCCCGATATTTGGTGCCATGATACTTATGGGTAGTAATACGGCTATGGCGATGGAAACATTTGTAGATGTGGAAGATGAGGAAATGACAGCATCCACCACATCAACAGATAAAATTGAGGATAAAGCTCAACAGAACCTGATAGCACAAGTGACTTCTGTATCTCAGCTATCCGATGTACAGCTTACTGATTGGGCATTCCAAGCACTGCAATCTTTGGTAGAACGTTACGGATGTATTGCTGGTTATCCCAATCAAACCTATCGTGGTAATCGAGCATTGACTCGGTATGAATTTGCTGCTGGTTTGAATGCTTGTTTAGACAGAGTGAATGAATTAATTGCAACAGCTGCCGATAGTGGAGTTACACAAGAAGACTTAGCTGTATTGCAAAAACTGCAAGAGGAATTTGAGGGTGAACTTGCGAGATTACGCTCAAGAGTAGATGCTTTAGAAGCACGAAGCGCTCGGATAGAACAAAATCAGTTCTCTACAACTTCCAAATTGAATGGTGAAGTTGTGACAGCAGTGACTGATGTTTGGGGAGGTGATACCGATGAAGGGAATACCACCTTGGGAGCCAGGGCAATAATCAGTTTAAAGTCAATGATAATCTTGCTATTACTCCTGGAGTTATTTGGCTAACAGCACCAGACCATAATAGCAATAACAGCGATGTTGTAATTGGTGCCTTTAGAACTACCTTTACTTTTTAAGTTGGTAATGCACTATAAATTAAGGTGTATTACAAGTATTCCTATTGTGGAAAATACTCAAATATTGACTTTATAAGCAATATTTAAAACCCCCAATTATCTGGGGGTGTTTGATTCATGTTGTTTCCGTTTATATCGGAATTATTTTAGCAACATTCCCTCTTCATTCCCCTCTGGATTCTCTGCATCTGGGTTCTTTTTTATCATTCCGATACAACCAGAATAGGCTTTATTGGGAAAATACAGGGAAACATCCGGTACTTCAGGGAGATTATTTGGTACTAGTTCCCAGTATTTTTTAACTGAAGTTGAACTTCTTTGATAGCTTCCTGTGCATTTACTAAACCATTACCAAAGAAATATTCCTGAATAGAAACTCCAGGGGGAATTTTACCCGATAACACTAGAGCCTTGTAAAGCTGCTTTTCTTTACTAGAGAGAGTAAGTCCATCATAAGAGGCTGTCTGTTTGAGGATAGAAATAATTTCTTCGCCGCTTAAACGTCGTTGTGGATCTTCTCCCTTCATTAATGCTACGACTCCCGCAACAATTGGAGAAGCGAAAGAAGTTCCTTCTACTCGGATATATTTACCTTTAATATCGAGACTTTTACCCCAAGGAGTTTCCGGTTTAAGGATAATTCCTTGCCAAAACTGATCTATTCCGGTACCTCCAAGAGTCAAAATTCCACCGCGATTGCCAATTTTCTTGATGGAATTATCTCCACCGGGAGCCACCATCATCAAGCCTTTACCAAAATTGCTATAAGGAGCGCGATTTCCATTTATATTAGTTGCACCAACTGCAATCACTCCTTCAATAGCAGCAGGAAAACCCACTTCAAAATATTTTTCGTTACCAGCAGCAGCTACAAAAACTATACTAGGGTTTTTATTTTGTGCCCTAGTAATTGCATTTGCGATTTCTGCTGTTGGTAAAAAACTACCAAAACTCATATTGACTATATCTGCACCCCTAGCAACGGCATAGTCAATTGCTTCTACAATGTCGGATGCCTCTATTGTTTTGATAAAACCTTTTTGAGGATGATATAAGGTTTTACCAATTATTACCGGTAATATGCTAGCTTGAGGAGCTACTCCAAACAGCCCCTTATTTTCTTGTGGATTTGCTGCAATTACCCCTCCTACCGAAGTACCGTGAAACAATGCTGTTACTTCATTGCGTAAATAATCCCTGAGAATTTGAGCAATTTTCTTTCTACTAAGAAAATATCGTCTGCTAAAGGGTATAAGAATTTTTCTGACAAAGGGGATACGGCCGTATTTTTCTAACAATGTATTGTCACTTAAGCGATAAGAATCTTGGAAAATAGAAGCAAAGGTAGAAAGTTCTTCTTGACTAATCCTAGTATCCGAATCGTTGTTAGCAAAATCCCAACCACTTGTTTCACTACGACGCTTATCTTTTACATCCCCTAATTTATAGACATTATTTATTAACTCTGGATGATCCCATTGAATCAAAAAATCTAGTACCGCAACAACAACTCCCTTACCAGCGTTGGAATTTTGCCAAGCTTGTGTAGCGCGAATATCAGTAAGCCTTAGAGAAAAATTAGATTTTTCATACAGACGTTGGTTTAAGCATTTATCCACATTAGAAGCAAACCTAATCAGACAAAATCTCAGAGGAGTGCTGTTAAGATGCCATTGTTGGGGAAGTAAACTTACTTTAACGTCTGTTTTTATCTCAGTCTGGCTTTTTTTTTGAGTGCGTTTAGTGCTTCTTTTGCTTCCCGAGAAATTTCTTGATTCTGTAGCTGAATAAAGTTGGGTGTTGCCGATTTTACACCTTTAGCCTTATAAAGTTGATTAGCAACTTTAAGAATACCCGTTCCCAATGCAGTTTTAGATTTAACTACATATTGATTTTTACTCAAACCTAAAGGACGAATAATTTCTAAATTATGTTGTTGCATAATTAACTGCTTTTCATTTGACGAAACTTCCTCGTCAAAACTGACAATAATCTCGTTTTGCAGTATTATTTCTTCAGAATGTTCGCGTCTAGAAAGTACGGGTAAAGTAGTATCCACATAAGCTTTTTGACTCAAACGCAATTGCATTATGGCAGACTTATCGCCATCCTCAGTTACTTTCATTAAGGCATAATGCTTACCCAAAGGTTCAATTTCTACAGGAGATGGGTTTTGATTGCTGCCAAAATCTCGATCGAGTTTTAAATACAAGGGTACAGTAGTACTTTGGGTAGCCTCTGGTTTAAAAGCAACAGCAATAACATCATTTCGTTGCTTCAGAGCAATTTTTTTGCCGAAGTAAGTATAAAACAGTTCGCTTTCTTCTTCAAACTGTTGTGTAATTGGGGTTTGTGCTGTCACATTGTAAATACCTGTTAGCATCCATAAACCGCTCGTCAAGAGAATACCGGACAATATACGCTTCATAGTACGGGTACCTCGCAGATGGGTTTTAATCAAAAACACTTAGAAATTCAAAATATTTATATTATTAAGATACCGTATATACTTAGATATTGTCTGCGATCATAGATACAATGAGTGTGATGTTTTATGATATTTTATTGAATTTTATCGGTATATAACCTGAGTATTTTTAACAACTCATCCATTAAAGTGAAGGAAGAAGGAAGAGATTTTGAGCTTTCTTTATAAAGATGCGCCGAATCCATTCCCTAATAAGGGTTTTGTTTAAATAGCCCTACTTTTCCAGAGTCATCTGAGTGGGCGCAGCCTCACACTCAATTGGTATTCATTTATCTGAAAACTGCTGTATTTTATAGAGTTAGCATAATAAAAAGGAAAATATCAAAATGAAGGGAACAAGGGAATTAACTTTACCAAAAGGGTGTATTTTACGTAAAGCTACATTTAAGGATATTTTATCAATACGTTGGCTGGTGTTTAAAGCAAAACTTGACCCCACTCAATTAAAATGGCAGCAATTTTCGGTAATTGAATCTGATAATAATATTATAGCTTGCGGACAATTACGCAATTTTAAAGAAGCCCAAGAATTTGGTAGTTTAGTTGTGGCAAAAAACTGGAGAAATCGCGGCTTAGGAACTGCGATCGCGCAACATTTAATTGAACAAGCAAGTCAACCACTTTATTTAGAATGTTTGGGTAAAAAATTAGTCAATTACTATACAAAATTTGGTTTTAAATCAATTGATTTTCAAGATTTACCATCATCTATCAAAAGTAAATTTAAATTATCTCAATTAGGTAAAAAAATTCTTGGAATTCCCGTAACATTTATGAAATATGAAATTCGTAATTCGTAATTCTTAATTCATAATTCCAGCCTTCTGACTTCTAAGTCGGGCATGGGGCATGGGGCATTGGGCATGGAAAATAAATTGACGACGTAAGATTATTGGTGGTGACAATTATTTTTTTGGGGACTTTCTTCTACCTTCTTCCTTCGTTTTAAAACTCTTGTGGTACGGGCATCCCTGCCCGTCCAAATGTACCATTAAAATATAAAATATGCTGTAATATCAAGTCCGGCTAATCACCTACCATATAACCCTATTGAAAAGATGGCAGTTATTATCTACGAACAACTGAATAGGTATTACTCATTACTTCTAAATTCTAAATTCTAAATTCTAAATTCGTAATTCTAAATTCTTGTTGAAAACGTCACCTGCCGTGCTGTACCATCATCAACAAAACGCTGTTCTCCTACACCAACCAATTCCACAATGGTTTCACGGGTTTCTGGTACAAAATTACCATCTCGTGGTCCAATGTCAACAGTAGTTTGTTCTCCTTGTGTACAAACCCGATAATTAGTTGTACAAAAAGTTCCTGTTTTGTACTCTAAAGAATGACCGTCATCTTCATAAAAAGTAAATTCACCTGTACCCATCCAAATCCTTACTCTGAGTTGCTCTAAAGGACATTCGTCTACATATTGCATCACTGGTGCCATAGGAATAATCGAGCCAGCACGGACATATAAAGGCATTCTTTCCAAGGGTGCCTGTGCTATAATATAATTTTGACCATCAATTACCTCACCATTCCACCAATCGTACCAACGACCTGATGGCAAGTAGACTGCACGGTGTTCAATGCCAGGACGGTAAATTGGTGCTGCTAGTAATGAAGAACCAAGCATGAGTTGATCGCATATAGTGAAGGTCTTCGGATCATCGGGAAAATTATACAATAAAGGACGCAGGATTGGTGTCCCAGTAGTTGCAGCTGACCAGAACAGGCTGTAAATATAGGGCAGCAGTTGGTAACGGAGTTCGATGTACTCGCGGCAAATTGACTCGACTTTTTCGCCAAAGGCCCAAGGCTCCTGTTGTATTGTACTTAGTGCCGAGTGTCCCCGCATTAAGGGATAAAGCATTCCTAATTGCATCCAACGAGCAAATAGCTCAGCCGTTGCATTACCAGCAAACCCCCCAATATCAGCACCTACAAAGGGGACACCTGATAATCCCAAGTTACATAGCATCGGAATGGACATTTCTAAGTGTTCCCACAGAGATTGATTGTCTCCCGTCCACACAGCAGACCACCGTTGAATACCAGCGAAACCCGCACGAGTCAAGAAGAAAAAACGCTCATTTGGATGTGACTTTTCTAACCCTTGATAGCATGCTTGTGCCATCATCAAGCCGTAAATATTGTGAGTTTCGGCATGGTTTGTTTTCTCATTAGTAGGTCCCTGGGCTGCATCGAGAGGAAAGCAAATTTTGTTACCGCGATCGCCAAATGGTCGGTCATCGAGTGCTGGTTCATTCATGTCATTCCAGATACCAGCAACACCGACATCGGTTAGGTTTTTTTGCAAATTTCCCCACCAATCTCTAATTTCAGGGCGCATAAAGTCAGGAAAAACAGCTTTCTCTGGCCAAACATAGCCGTGAAACAATTGGCCGTTATTTTCACGGATAAAATAGTTGTTTTTTAATCCTTCGTCGAAGGTATGATAATCTGCTTCTGGGTCATACTTAACCCCAGGCTCAGAAATCGGCACTACCTTGAAGCCATCTTGTTTGAGATCTTGAATAAATTTGTTAGGATTAGGGAAGCGCTTGGGACTCCAGGTAAAAATACGATACCCGTTCATATAGTCAATATCCAGATAAATCGTATCGCAGGGAATACGGCGCTGACGAAATTCACGAGCCAACTTGCGTACAACATCTTCTGACTCGTAACTCCAGCGACACTGATGGTAACCAAGTGCCCATCGCGGCGGCAGCGGCATCCGTCCTGTAATCTGGGTGTAGGTATCGATAATTTTTGCAGGTTCGGGACCGTAGATAATATAATAATCTAGTTCTGGTGAGTGTGTCTCCATCCGCCAGATACCAGGTTGTTTTGCGCCAACATCGAACTGGCTCCAAAAAGTGGTGTTGAAGAAAATTCCGTATCCCACTCCCGGACGCAAAGCCATAAAAAAGGGAATAGCATGATACATGGTATGTGTTAAAATACCATAATCTACTGCATCAGTTGTCCAATTGGTTCTGACTTTAGAGAGCTGATCGAGCAAACCAGTAGGTTCACCAAAGCCATAGAAATGTTCGTCGGCTTCAATTTTTTTCCATCCAGCGATCGCACCATTGCGCCAACCAGCAGCAGTTTCTGCATCCTCAGCAAAGGATTGTCCGGATTCGTCAAAGCATTGGATACGGCAGGGATTGCGGTGAACAACGATACGAATTTGTTCTGACTTAATTTCTACAGCATCTACAGTTTCTTGCACCTCAAAAGGCACATTAGGCCATTCTTCATCGGCTTTGGCTACTGCCCATGAGCGACGGGGCAAAAATTCACCGTTTGGCGTTACCCTTACCCGAATTAAGTTGGGTGCTAGCACACTAATCTTCAGACAGCGATCGCCACACTTGAAGAGGACATGGCGTTCATCCTGTTGTATTGTTTGTACAGCCCCTAGAGTTGACCAAGATTGCTCAATTGTGTGCAGTTGTCCGAAGTATTGCGGCATAGTATCTGATTGTAACACAAAGTAGATGCTGACGGTGCCTTGTTGCTAAAACCCAGTAGTTAGTTTTTGCAACCAAATTTAGATTATCATGTCCCTTTGTTTTTAAAACAATTTATGTATATATAGCGAACTTCAGTTGGGTGCAATACCACGGCGGAGCGTCTCCGGCGGAGCAGAAAATTAGTATATAGCGCTTTTCACGCTTGATGGAATAAAAATTTTACCTCATCCCAATACTGCTCGGTTAAGGCTAAAATTTATGTTGTGAGGCAAATTTAGAATTTAGCAAAAGACAATGATAACATATTTCTTTTTTGCAACAAATCAATTATTTACAATTTACCAATAAATTTTTGAAATGAAATATCATTAAAAATGGCTAATAAAGATATACAAGAAATAACCCTAAGTGAATGAATAATGAATAATTTAGAAATAATTAGATTTTATTTAAATTCTAAATTCGGGCATTCTAAATTCGGGCATTCTAAAAGATCGCGGTTATTACTCACTATGATGAATACTTGTTACTTGTTACTTGTTACTTGTTACTCAATTTACCGTGTTTCCAAGCTACCAGTACCTTGCAACAAAAAATTAGTAGCATTAACAATTAACTGAGCAGCACCACTAAAAAAATCACGTTCAATATTAGCAGGAATATCGCTTGGTTGATGATAATAAGAACTACGTAAATTAGCAGTATCAGTTACTAACAAAGCTCCAATTCCTTGCAGCCAAAATGGAGCATGATCGCTACGTAAAACATCCGGTGTTAATACACCTTTGAGGGGAACTGGTAAAGTAAAAACTGGTGGTAATTGAGAATTATCCTTTACTTGATCCTGTACTTTTAAATCTGGTAGGGGATTTTGAAAAGCATGAATTAATGGTAAATGTTCCGTATCGCCAACCACGGCTAAAAAATCACCTTTGTCACTGGTGAGAGTTATAGGCAAACCGGAGGGAGTTTTTTGACAACCGGCTGTATAGCAAGCATAACCTACCATATCCATGACAATTACACCACGCAATTTTTTTAAACGGGCTGTATTAGTAACAAAAGCGCGACTGCCTAACAAACCCGCTTCTTCTTTGTCGAAAAAAGCTAATTGTAAAGTGCGTGGAGTCGAATCAGAATTAAAAAGTCGAGCAATTTCCAACAATACAGCGACACCGCTAGCATTATCATCAGCGCCGGGAGAATTCAAAACGGTATCGTAATGGGCTCCGATTAAAATTGCTCCGGCTTCCCTATTACTTCCCGGTTTTTCAGCAAAGACATTAACACCTGTTTGAAACTTTTCTAAAGAAGGTTTCCAACCCAGCTTTTTTAGTTCATTAATAATATAATTACGGGTACGTCTACGCTCGTTTGCTGTAAAACGTTGAAAGCTCAATTTTTCCAAGTCAGCAAATAATCTTTTTGAAGAAACTTGGGGAGTATTAGCTGCTAATTTTTTAGTTTCTACTTTTGCTGTTTTAGATTCTGATTGAACTGCACTATTTTCTATTTGAATACTATTGGTAACAGCAGATTCTTCGGGTTGATAAAAAAAATCATTATCGAATAATACTGTAATTCCAATACCTATTATTATCAATAGCAATAATCCAATACTTTTTTTCATAAATAGTTGTTAGTGGTTAGTGGTTAGTTGTTAATGGTTAGTTATTAATGGTTAGTTATTAGTGGTTAGTTGTTAGTACTTAGTTGTTAATAAACATTATTTTTCTCATTCCTTCTTCCTTATTCCTTCTTCCTTCTTCCTTCGATTTAAAACCTTCCTTGATACTCAATAACAGCACGACTATCATCTTGAAAATTACTAGAACCGCGAAGACGAATTGTATCCCTTAAACGGTAATTTATACCTAATTGAAAAGGATCGTCTGCGGTTAAAATTTTCAAAACAGAAACCGAAATTTTATCAGTGATATCGACACCAGCTTCTGCTGCTAATTCCACAGTTAAATTACTTTTATCAGCTTTAGGATTGTCAGAAATAATAGTTGGAAAGAATCGTAATTCATCCAAACCAAAAGCTGTACCAATTTCGTTAAAAGCAGTTTGAAAATTTCCTAAAACAGCAGAACTTGCGATATTAAGTAATCCCAAAGTAGAATTACCTCCTCCGCCATCAAATCCACCTCCTAATAATGCTACAATTTCTGTTTGAGTACGTGCTGGACTGCTTTTTAAATCAAGATTTTCATTAAGTTTACTAGCAGGGCCATTTACAGTTGCTTCTACACGAACTGTTTCTAAAGCTGCTAAACCTGTAGCATTTGGTCTACTAAAATCTGAACTTTGAATGACATCTAATACTTTAGCAAATAAACTGATATCTAAAATTGGATCTCGGGGTTGATTACTTCTAAATGTGGCGGTGTTTTCTTCGCCGCGAGCTAAATTAAACTGTGTAGTAAATAAGTTGACTCCTCCTTTATTTAATTTCAAAGTTCCTACAGGAATGGGATTGCGAAATGTGCCATTAACGTTTAAAATACCAGTTGCTTCAATACTAATAATTGGAGGACTTTCTATTTTTACTTTTTTACCAAGACTTAATTCTAAATTTTTAAATTTTCCTCTGGTATTCTCATCATTATTAATTTGTTTAGTTGCTTTGATACTTTGAATTTCTTTACCGCTAACAGTAGCATTATTAGTATCACCTTCCGGTAGCAATACTAAACCGTTTGTTAAATCGATATTACCGGTAAGAACCGGATTCAAAGCAGCACCTTTAATAACTAGGTTACCGGCAACACCTCCTTGATAAAGTCCTTTGAGCTTTATTGCTAATTTATCTAAACTTACAGAAAGTGGATTATTTTCTTGACTCAATTGGTCATCATATATAGGAATTTGTCCTTGTGCTAAAATTTTACCCCGGCTAAAGTCTCCTTGAAGAGTTTCCACTAATATGGTGTCAAAATCAAACTGTATTTTTGCGGTTACATTTGTGAGTTTTTCTGGTAAAGCTTGAGCGGAAAATACAGCATTATTGATAGCAGCTTCTCCGTTTAATTCGGGTTCTTCTAGGGTTCCGCCTACTGTTAAGTAGACTTCTCCTTCACCTTTTTCAAAGGTTACTTGATTGGTGAATAAATTTAATACAGCTAATCCCTCATTTCTGACATTTACGTTTAAATCAATTTGATTGCTTTCGGGAGTTACAGAAGCAAATGGTAATTTATAAGGAATTTTACCGTTAATATCAACGGGTTGGGAATCATTAATCATGACATTACTAGCAAAATTCAATTGTCCGTTGCTATAACTGAAACTGGCTGCGGCTGATTCGATACCTTTTTGATTTAAGCTTCCATCAGTAATTGTCAATTCTCCTTTACTTAAAGGATTAGCAAGACTACCTGCTAAGGCTGCTCTGGCATTCAAATTACCTGTCAAGCCTATCGGTAAATTAACAAAGTTATTAAGTAATTCCAGAGGGAAATTATTCACTTGTAAAGTACCGAATTGTTCGTCACCACCAATGGTACCGCTAAAGTTAAAAAATCTATTTTGTGATTCTATTCGCAATGGCGTAAATCTTAAAATTCCGTTTTCATAAGCACCGCTAACAATTACTTGTTTTGCACTATAAGCGTTTGGATCTTCTTCGGTTCCCCAAGTAAAATTTTCACCTTTTATATCAAATTGCGTATTTAATCCTTTATCCTCGGTTGTGTCTACACTTACTTCAGCATTAAAGGTTCCTTTTAAATCTACTAATTCCGGAAAAGGAAAAGTATCGCGTCGCTTTTGTTTCTGTATTTCTAATAGTTTTTTAATTTCTGAAAAACGTCGTAATTGAGTCAACAAACCTTGATTTACTTCACCTACTGCTGTGGTTTCTAGCTGACTCGCTTTACCAAAGGTAGGTTCTTCAAAACTGCGCTGGATATCTTCAAATTCATATATCCGTAATGCTGTTAAAACATCTTCGATTTTACCTTGTTTAACTTTGAGTTTACCTTGAATTTGTGGCGCTACAGATATTTTATTTACACTACCGGCAACGGTATAGCTGCTTTCACCTTTAATAAATTCTCCGTATTTTATCGTCAATTTATCGCTGTTGTAGCTAAAATTTGTAATTAATTTATCGCCTTTTAAACGCCCAATTTCTGGATTTTGTACAGTAATATTTCCAACGCCTGTGGCAAAAGTTTTTTGATTAATTTCTACATTTCCATCCAAGGTTCCAGCAATTTTACCAAAACCTAGATAACGATTAGTTGGTAAAGGCAATTGTAATAACTGTAAAGGAAATTTATTTATGTTCAGTGCTAAAATATCTCCTTGGGATTGCCCGGAAGCGAATGCTTCACCGCGTTTCACTTGAAAATATTCTGGTCGATAATTCCCATTTAAATTAACTGCGATTTGGTCTTGTTTACCCTTTATATCTAACTGTAAACCCTTTCCTTGCTGCGATCGCACTGTTCCAGCTAATACTGGTTCAAATTCTACATCATTAACTATAAAGTTTTGCAGCGCAATTTGTCCTACTACATTTGGTAAAGGTAGTTTTCCAGTAATTCTGCCGTTAAAATCAACTTTTCCTGCTAAATTTATTGTGTTGGGAATCTCTATTGGTAACTGTTCTAAATCAAAATTAGTAGCTTGAAGGTTCAAATTTAATTGCGTAATTTCCGGTATACCCGTAGCTTTCACAAGTGTTAAAATTTCACCGCTCACATACAAACCCGGAGCGTTCGGCGCAGCCGTGGAGCTAATCGCTCTTTGAATTTTTAGCTTATTTCCAGTCCAAGCAATTACCGCCTTGATTGGTTGTTTAAATCCCGGAATACCTTGTGATAACTGTACCTCTCCCGCAGCACTCACATCAGCGAAACTAGGATTTTTCAAGTTTCCTGCAACTTGTAATTTACCGTCAAAATTACCCTGTAAACTTTGATTTAATTTGTTTAATTCAACACCCGCAGCATTTACGGCAGCTTGATAGCGTCCGTTTTTAACTTGGATATTTGACGCTGTTATATTACCACCAGCAGCATTTATCAAAGCATTCCCCGATGCAGTCAAATCTTCAAAGGAATTTACCGAACCCGCAACGTTAAATTTACCCGTCAAGTTTCCCATGATAGATTTCGGTATCTGGGGTGATAACTGCTGTAATTGTAAATTATTCGCAACTACTCGCCCTCGATATTTTCCTTTATTAACAATAATATTGGAGAAATCAATCCTACCACCAGCAGCATTCATAAAAGCATTTCCCGATGCAGTCAAATCTTCCAAGGAATTTACCGAACCTGCAACGTCAAATTTACCTGTCAAGTTTCCCGCGATCGATTTGGGTATTTGTGGTGATAAATCCCCAACTCGTAGATTATTCGCCGCAACCCTTGCTTGATACCTTCCGTTATTAACAACAATATCCGACGCATTAATCCTACCACCAGCAGCATTTATCAAAGCATTTCCAGATACAGTTAAATCTTCTAAGGAATTTACCGAACCTGCAACATCAAATTTACCCGTCAAGTTTCCCATGATAGATTTCGGTACCTGGGGTGATAACTGCTGTAGTTGTATATTATTCGCAACAACCCGTGCTTGATAACGTCCCCTGGCAAACTGAATATCGGAAGCATCGATCCTACCAACAGCAGTATTTAAATAGGCTTTCCCTGACACAATTAAGTTTTCCGGTGCAAAAGAATCCAACGAGCCAGCAACGCTAAACTTTCCGGTTAAGCTTCCCACCATCGATTTTGGTACCTGGGGTGATAAATCCTCAACCCGTACATTATTCGCCGCAACTTGGGCTAAATAAACCCCATCTTTTACCTGAATATTATTCGCCGCGATTGTACCACCTGCGGTATTGATTTTTGCTTTACCTGTGGCGACTATACTCTCGGGTTGAAAGGAATTCACCGAACCCGCAACGTCTAATTCTCCCGTTAATCTTCCAGAAAATGACTCCGGTATTTGTGGAGATAGTTTTTGTAAATCTACATTATTTGTCCGGATTCGCGCTAAATAAATACCATCTCTAACCTTAATATTATTCGCCTTAATTCTTCCCCCAGCAACCGTTAAACTGGCATCACCTTGAACCCGCAGAGTTTTGACATCGAAATTTTCCCTATTTCCCGATACCTGAAACTTGCCGCTTAAAGGAGCATTAAAAGGCAAAGTCATATCTTTCAATAAACGCCCTACTTCAACCCCAGAAGCTACCAACTCCGCCGAAAACCTTTCCTCGTCAAACTTAACAGAATTAACCGCAACCGTACCCCCAGCAACTTTAATATCGGCATTTTCGGTACGAATTTGAGAAATTTGAAATGGCGTTGAACCTCCCGAAGCGATAACCTTACCATTAAAACTAGCGCGCGATAGATTTACTTTTTCTAACTGTTGTTTACTAACAAATTGATTTATATTTATACCCTTAGTATTCGCTACAGCTTCCCAGCGCTGTTGATTCCAACTACCGTAAGCTAAAGCCGTACCGCCAGCTACAGCCAAAGCTACATTACGAAATAATAAACTGCGATCGCGATTGACAATAACCTCACCGGTTGCCGGATAAGTCGCTTTCGGTGCCTTAAATTTTACCAACGTCCGAATAGTCTCAGGAGTTCCACTGAGATTAGCAGTAGCTGCTATCGTACCAACTTGAAACGAAGGTGTAGGAATATTGTAAATATTAGCTAAACTATCCCCCGGTGCATTTGTCGTCGAAAAATTAAAATCAACTTGGGATTGTTTACCAATATTATCGTTACCAATTACAACTTTACCACCGCCCCTAACTTCACCACCTACAGCAGCAATACCGCGAATATCTTTAAAAGTAACCGTTGAATTGGCAGTGACAAAATCAAACTTAGCCCTAGCGCTTTTAAATTGAACTTTATCAACAGTTCCAGGTTTAATAGTGGCAACAGTACCCGAAAGAATTGGTTGAGTAAAAGCCCCTTTCAGGGATAAATCGGCTTTGACAACTCCAGCAACCGGTAAAGGCGATTGAACATCAAGAGTTTGTAAAGCATCGTTGACACTTACCGCATTTACACGAGCAGCCAAATCAAAACCAGTTTTAAAATCGATGCTGCCACTACCACTCAGAGGGATTTTACCATAACTGGTAACTACATCATTAAGTTTTACCTTGGTACCATCAAACTTCAAACTTCCTTGAGAATTAACCAGGGGTTTTGGCATTCGGGGTACGATCATTGTCAAGCCTTCCACCCGAGCGCTGCCATATAACAAAGTTTGTGAAACTTCTTTGTTGGGTAATTTTACTTGTAAATTGGCATTTACCCGCCCACCTTGTAACTTAATTGGTAACTTGACAAGAGGCGTAACTTCATCAGCCAGTAAATCTTGTGTCTTTACATATAAATTTCCTTCCTTAGACTTAATACCTACCCTTCCCGTCACAGAAATATTACCCGTAGCTCCAGGTTGTCCCCCGACTTCAAATCGAACCAGTTGATAATTATCAATAAATTTTGCATAACCATCAAGTTCTGAAAAAACTACCTTTGAAGAAGTTGCCCCACTACGCTGCTGGGAAGCCGAGATTTTTTTTATTTCCTTATTCCCATCTCGGACAAACGGCAGTAATGCTACATGCCCATTACGTAAATTAACCCGTTCCAAATCTATCGCGATCGGTCCGGGTTCATCCGGTAGGACAATATTAGTAGTAATCCAGCGCCCTTGTCGATCTTGCTCCACATGAGCAACCGGCTTGACTAAAGTTACATCAAGCTTTAATCTACGATTGAACAGTAATTGTAGCGGGTCAAACCCTACCTCTATAGCATCAGCTTTAACCCGATCCGGATCTGCTGCCGTTGCTGGAATATGTGATGCTCCAAACCTAACTCCAGAAAACGAAAAACCTTCCACTTCTCCCAATTTTAAGGGACGGTCAATAATCTTAGTCAGATTTTTTTCTACAATGGGGGCTAAATCTTCCTTAACAAAACTCTGTAATACCCAAATACCGCCGACAATTCCCATAAGAAACAATCCGCCACAAGCCAAGCAGCCGCGACTAAGTAGCATTAACCAAAAACCCTGGCGATTTGCGGATTTAGAAATTTTTTCATTAGAAGAGGAATTGATCATTTTATTACTTCTGACTCTAGCCAATGCAGCCAACACACAGGTATAACGTTCCTAGGATACTTGCTCTAGCTTGCGGTACATGAATGTACCTTCTGTGAGCATTTTTAGGATAACTTCCACACTTCCAACTCGAAACCGACTCGGATATCAACAAAAAATATTCAGTTTCACCCGTTAGTTTCCTCCTTTAAAAAGGGAACGAAATTAGTCAAACCCAGTTTTAGCAGTAATTTAAAAGAAACATAAGCCAATAACTAAAATTGAAACAGTCCGACTATTAAAGCAATGCCGAACATTTGTGCAGGTGGAAAAATATTGCGATTCCAGCACGATATTAGCGCCAAAATAAAACTACATTCCACAAAAAAGTGAAAAAAACGAGAATTATTATCTCGACTTTCCCCCTTGTTTATCCTAGAACTTTAATATGGATAGAACCCAACAAAAAAGGACAGGTGATTACAGATGGGGCGCGTTTTTGTGTTAATCTATAATGCCCGTACAGAAAATGAGGGAATTCATACGATTCGGATTGGCGATCGCAATAAAGTGCTGATGTTTGAATCCGAAGACGATGCTACCCGCTATGCTTTAATGCTAGAAGCCCAAGATTTCCCAACTCCCACAGTCGAACCAATCGATAGCTCGGAAATAGAGGATTTTTGTAAAAGTGCTGATTATGACTACGAAGTCGTTCCTAAAAATGGCGAATTACTCGTTCCTCCAGAACAAAACGTTGATGAAACAGATTGGCGCGAAGACGGTTCGACTTCTACCCAACCGAAAGTCGAAGAAGAAGGAGAAATGTCAAATTCCGAACTAGACAGCATCCGTCGCAAACTGGAAGGATTATTGTAAAAAATTATCAGTCATATGTCATTTGCCCCAACTCAAAGGACAAATGACAATGACCAAAAAAATTTAGATTTTAGATTTAGGTTGCCGCGCTGCCCTGGCAATGCTGTACCCAATGCCGGGATTAAACTACCTTCTTGTTTCAAGCAAGAACGTTTTAACTAGGTGATAATTCTAAAATCGTCAAGCTTGCAGTGGGGAGCCTCCCCACGGTAGACTTCACCTCACTCAATCCCAACCAAGGATAAAAAAAACACATGAGAAATTTGCAAGAGCGCGGACACCTACTCACCGAACAAGTTAACCCCGATAGTCTTAATTTAGACCAGCTTAGTAGCGTCGAATTTGTAGAATTATTCAACCGGGAAGATAAAAAAGCAGTTGCTGCCGTTGAGAACGCAAAACAAGACTTAGCTAAAGCCATTGACTTGACAGCGCAAAGCCTTAAACAAGGTGGACGCTTATTTTACGTCGGTGCCGGAACTTCCGGTAGATTGGGAGTATTAGATGCTGCTGAATGTCCGCCGACTTTTTGCACTCCTCCCGAACTAGTCCAAGGTATAATTGCAGGCGGTGCAGGCGCATTAGTACGTAGTTCCGAAGACTTAGAAGATCGCGCCGAAGATGGTGAAGCTGCCATGGCTCAACGAGAAATTACTGAGGTTGATGTGGTAGTAGGTATTACCGCCGGTGGAACCACTCCCTTTGTCCACGGCGCTATTAATGCAGCAAAAAGCCGGGGTGCCACTACTATATTTATGGCTTGCGTTCCATCGCAGCAAGTTAGTATAGAAGCAGACGTTGATATTCGTTTACTTACAGGGCCAGAAATATTAGCCGGTTCAACTCGTCTCAAAGCCGGTAGCGCCACTAAATTAGCTTTAAATATTCTTTCCACCGGCGTAATGGTGAAACTCGGTAAAGTTTACGGTAATCGCATGGTAGATGTCGCCGTTACAAATCAAAAATTACGCGATCGCGCTTTACGAATTTTACAAGACTTAACAAATTTGAGTCGCGAAGCTGCTGGTGTTTTACTCGAGAGTAGCGGTAAATGGGTCAAGTTAGCAATTTTGATGCACGAAACTGGTTTAGACAAAGAACAAGGCACAAGAGTTCTCTCCCAACATCAAGGAAATCTTAGAGAAGCAATTGAAGCAAACAAGAAGGTGTAAGTATTTATATTGATAAAAAAAAACAATGGTCCTCTGCTTGACAATTATTTCGTAGCACCATTGTTACGCAATCCTATATATAGCAGTTTGCCTTTTAATTAAGGTAGATGAGAATATCCTGAAATTCTTCTTGTGGTACGGGCATCCCTGCCCGTCCAAATGTACCGGCGTATAATGAAATATGCTGTAACGACCTTAATCATTTATATTAAGTGCTTTTACTGATTAATCAATAAAAAGCTCTAGTTAAGTAATGCGTATAAACTCTGTTGGCGTTTAAAAATAGCCGAAGGATAATCAAAGTGCAGTAATCCAGGATGCTAGTTACTAATGTTACGCTCTGAACTTGGAGATTTTTGCAGTATTATTTGTTTTAAAGCTGCGATCGTTGGCATAGAAGAAGCGCTAGGAGAGAAAGCAGCCGCGATCGCCTTGATAGCAGCCGGTCGCAATCGTGGTAAAAATCTTGCCAAAGAATTAAGTTTGACAGGAATTAGTTCTGATTGGGATTTAATTACAGATAAAATCAGTTTTGCATTAGGTGTGAATGGAACCAAACTTGTAAAAGTAAACAAAATTGTTGAAGGAGATGGAGTAATTAAAGTTTCTACTTCAGAAACCTTATGTTCTGCTGGCGAACCTGAAGGTTCATCTCGTAAATGCACATTTACTTTGGGTGCGGTTTGGGGAGCTTTAGAAGAGATTACACAGAGGCGCTTGAAAGGAACGCATACCGAATCCGTGCTTCGAGGTGCAAATCACGATGTTTTTGAATTTTCGGCTTTAGTATAAGTAAGCCTTTTTATGGTTAAGCAAGGTTTACTAATGCTAGAAATTAAGCGTCTTACAGAAGAATTAAAGTTAATATTGATGTACTTTTTAAAACTAAGGAACTAACTTTTTAGTTTCGATATAACTTCCGTATTTAAGTTAGCTAAAAGATATTTTTATGATTTTTATTCAGTGATTATTTTGAAGTAATTTACCAGACATCATATTATTTAAAATCTTAGCTATCAGTTAATTTATTCTAGGAATATGTATTGAATATTTTCCTGTATCTTAATAATAATTATAAGAAATGAAAAAGTTCAATTGATATGATTGATAACTAATTATTTCCCGTGAGTTGTCTATTTTTTGGAATATAGTTTTATGGAAATCATGCGTATGGTTGTTACTGGTCCTGTAGGAGCTGGTAAGTCTACATTTATTCGTTCTGTTAGTGAAATTGAAACTGTAGATACAGACCGCACAGCAACAGACGAAACTTCATTAATCAAGGAAAAAACTACCGTTGCTTTTGATTTTGGCAGATTACAGTTTAACTCAGAAATGGCACTGCATCTTTACGGTACACCAGGTCAAGAACGATTTGATTTTATCTGGGATATGTTAATTAATAAAGCCCATGCTTATATATTACTAGTAGCAGCCCATAGACCTGGAGAATTTCGCTATGCTCGCCGCCTAATTAGTTACATGAATCAAAGAGTACAAATTCCCATGATTATCGGCTTAACTCATATGGATTGTTCCGGTGCATGGTCTAAAGAAAATGTCATAACAGCTTTGGGTTATTACGACGAGAATACACAACCTCCTACTGTCTTAGTCAATCCTACTGAAATGTCTTCTGTTGCCAATGCTGTAATTGCTTTAGTGCAACTTTATGTACAATATTCTGCTTCAAAAGCAATGTCTGTATAATTTGATATCCGCAATTATTGAAAACGAATAGTCTTATTAAGAAGAATGAGATTGATTATAGTCAAGAATACTATTTTGCTTAAATAATTCACATTTTGTGAGTTAAAACAGTGAATTTTTAGATTATTTTTATAATTTAAATTCTTGAGTCAATTGAAAAGTAAAAAAAATGCCCCAAAGTATTTATTTCGATTAAAATACATAATAAATATGTAAATAACAAACTTGATTTATACCATAAACAATAGATTTTTACTTTTGCTCGCGGTCGGCGTAGTCTGTTTTGACTTCCGACTGATCGGTTCACTCTACAAGTGATTTGGCTAGAAATACTTAACAAAATCTCGAATATTTCCAACTATTTCCCACTTGAGAGAGTAATAAAAAATTTAGAATTTAGAATTT
>DESS01000397.1:0-21690 GCA_002361335.1 Richelia sp. UBA3308 | reverse complement strand
AGATTTTAGAATTTAGAATTTAGAATTTAGAATTTAGATTTTAGATTTTAGAATTTAGATTTTAGAATTTAGATTGCCGCCCACAGCGAACAATGCTAACGCAATTTTAGATTAAATTACCAAGGGCTTCAAGCAAGAGGGTTTCAACTAGATAATAATCTCACATCTCGTCATTTAAAAATTGTCAAGCCCCGTTCCTGTAATTTATGGCGACAATCCAAAATCCAAAATTCAAAATCGAAAATAGACTGAAGTATTAATCATACCTAAAAAGAATTGGACAATAAAAAATATGGCATTTACAGGTTACTTATCAAAATTTTCATTGCCAGAAATTTTGGAATTTTTAGAACAAGGCTATAAAACCGGATTGCTGAGCATTCGGGCTTTAAAAGAGAATTCCCATGAAGAATCCCAAAATCATTACATATGGTTACGTCAAGGACGCATTGTAGCAGCAGCGAACCGCTTAGACAATCAAGGTTTACTTTCTATGATTGTCCGGAGGGGTTGGATAAAGGAAAGGGTTGCAAGAGAAAAATTTCAAGCCTGCGGTAGTCAAATGGCAATGGGCTTATGTCTCAAGTCCATGGGCTTACTTACAGGAGAACAAATAACATTATTATTCCGTACCCAAATAATGGAACAAGTGCCTCCTTTATTTGAACTAGAAAATGGTAAATTTGATTTTGATTTCCAAGCTCACATACCAAGCGCAGAAATGACTGGTTTAAGTATGTTAACAAGGGAAGCGACAATTAAGAGTTTACGAAGCCTGCGAAACTGGTCAGCATTGACAGCAAAACTACCAGATCCCACTTCCGGTATTTCAAAGAAGACGGAAATTTTGTCTAACCTAGAATTGGATTCTCAAGAATCAAAAGTTTGGAAATATGCTAATAGTCAGACTTCTTTGGATGAAATAGCCAATCAACTATCAATTGCTTTAGAAAAAGTACGACAGATTGCTTTTCGATTAATCGTGAGCAATGTAGCAGAAGAAGCTTTTAATACAAGTACTCCTAAAAGTTCTATTGATGAAAACACTCAAGAATTTGCCGATCTAGATTCTATAAATGGATTTGATGAATTACTATCTCACCCATCTAGAACCCATTTCTCATCTTTTAAGAGTAACAAACCTGCTTACGCTTTAAACAATCAGCAAAAGAATACAGCAACAGTTGAGAATAAGGTATTACAGCCAATAGCCGCCGAGTCTTCTAATCAAATAGATGTAAGTCAGTCATTTTTACAAAACTTAGTTGGATTTCTTAAAACAAAAGTTAAAGCTTAAAATCACAAATTATATTCAGTTTTAATGATTACTCAGAATCAAATTATCAAAAATCCGGTTACTTTTAATTAAGTGTTACCTATCCTTTAGAATAGAAAAGCCCAAATTTGACCTTTGAGTTTCTCTATTCTAAATTTATTTAGGTCTTGATTGTTTGTATTCAAATTATAGTCAATATTTGATGAATCATGCAATTGAATATAAGAGCTTAAATCCTTATAAACTACGAACAATATGGAAAAAAATTAAAATCAGAATATATACTGATTTAGTTATAGTAACAGTAATTTTAAGATGATATATAAACAGTGGGTGCATCCTCGTATTGGTCTACAGCGATTCCAATCATTGGTGGAATAGTTACATATGTACAAATTTTAGTAAGGAGAATTTTTTTTAATTCATTCTTTTTCTATAGATATATGTTGCAGATGTTCTCAGTCTTGAGGAAACGTTATTAATCAGTACATAAAATTAGGGTAGCATTCCATTTTTGTTTGCTTCTTTAATTGCATTCAACAAAGTATTTCCTGACTGCTCTATAGCTAGTCTAGACTTTTAAAGAAAGACCTATTAATCAAGGAAACAAAGTATGAGCCATCCGGAAATGATGGTATCGAGTGAATTACTCGATGAATTTAGAACTTGTACTCAAATACAATATAGTGGCAAATTAAATATCAAAAGTGCCAAAGGGCATAAATGGATATTTTACTATCGACTGGGACGTATAGTTTGGGCAACTGGGGGAACTCATCCCTTCCGACGTTGGCGCAGGCACATGACTCAACATTGCCCGGATGTTGATATTGATAACATGCAGTTTAATTCCAAAGAAATATCAACATCAAATGATTATTGGGACTATCAACTGCTAGAAATTTTACATGCAAAGCAAAAAATCAAGCGCGAGCATATAAATTCCATCGTAGAAAGGACTATAGCAGAACTGCTGTTTGATTTAGCTCAACAGGGACATTTCAATGAAATTCAGTGCGATCGCAGTGCTGATGTGATACTGGAAACGCCTATGAGCTTTACAAATGCAGATATGTCTTTGAAATTCATGCAAGATACCTGGAAAGGTTGGTCAGAAGCAGGTTTGGCGAATTTTTCTCCGGATTTGGCACCCATTCTACGTAGGGAAGAACAGTTACAGCAGATGGTAAGTCCGGCTGTTTACAAAAACTTCGTGAATTTGATGAACGGCAAATACACTCTGCGAGATTTAGCCGTAAAAATGAAGCAAAGTCCCTTACCTATAGCCCGTTCTTTATTACCTTATGTCCTCAAAGGTATTATCGAACTAATAAAAGTTCCTGACTTGCCTTTCAAGATAACTGAAAATTCAAATACATCAACAACAGAGGCAGAAGCGGAAGCAGCTCGCGGTCCAATCATAGCCTGTGTGGATGATAGTCCTCAAGTTTGTCAAATGCTTGAACAAATTATTGTTCCTCATGGACTGAGGTTCATTAAAATTCAAGATCCCGTACAGGCTTTACCAATTTTGATTGAGAATAAACCAGACCTAATTTTCTTAGATTTGGTGATGCCAGTTGCTAGTGGTTACGAAATTTGTGCTCAATTGCGCCGAATTTCAGTTTTTGCTAATACACCAGTGATTATACTCACAGGTAGTGATGGTTTATTTGATAGAGTTCGTGCCAAGGTAGTAGGTTCTACTGATTTTATTACTAAGCCTGTAGTTGCTGATAAGGTAATGGGTGTAATACGTAGGTATATACAAAATGCTTCACCTGTTAATAGGGATTCAAATACACAAACTTTGTCATTTGAACATTCTTGATACCCGTTGCTTTTACAAGCAATATAAATGCCTATTGTTTATATAAATTAACATTGTGAAATAAATTTAAATCTTGAATCAACTGAAGCATAAGTGTTTTTACTGAAGCTGAATTAACTTTATATGCATGAAAATTAGATAAAGTTCAAGCTTGATTGCCGTTTTTTTTCATTGTTAAATAATTTTGATGGGTGATTGCTATGAGTACTATTTTGGTTGTTGAAGACGGTTTAACTGATATGCAGGTCATTAGCAGTTATTTAGAGCAAGCTGGCTATAGTGTGATGGGAGCAACAAGTAGTGAAGAAGCTCAAGAAAAAATTACTCAGAATAAGCCTGATGTCATATTCCTTGACGTAATTTTACCTGGTAAAAGCGGTTTTGAAATTTGTCGAGAACTAAAAGATAACCCCAATACCAAAACCATACCAGTGGTTTTTTGTTCTACAAAAAATAGCGATGTAGATAAGATGTGGGGTGATATGTTAGGTGCCGATGCTTATCTTTCTAAGCCAGTACAAAAGGAAGAATTGGAAGGAGTATTACAAAAATTAAAGAAATAGCTATTAGTATCTCGTTCATCCATTAATAATCTGAATAATTACCTATAAGGAACAATCATCTTGGATAGCTCAGAAAAGTTTTTAAGCTTTAACTTGGGTATAAAAGATACAGCAATTATTCCCTTGCAACAGGTTACAGAAATCTTACCTGTATCTTTAAATGAAGTCTGCTGCGTTCCTCAGATGCCTTCCTGTGTAATTGGTATCTATAATTGGCGTGGTGAAATGCTTTGGTTAATTGATTTAGAAGAAATGCTTGGCTACTTACCTTATTCATATGGTAGTAGTTTTGTGTCAAAAATGATGGCAATTATAGTGGAGAAAGAAGGTAAATCCTTGGGATTTTTAGTACGGCAAATTATGGATATTGAAGAATTTAATTTAAAGCAAATGAAGCCACCATCACCGGAGTTAGTTCCTCAAGATGTGGCTCCTTTTTTACAAGGATATTTCATTAATTCTTCAGAAAAAATGATTATTAATTTAGATGCCGGTGCAATTATTAAATCTCCTTTATGGTCAATTAATGATTAATCTTGAATATTTGCCAGTTTTAGCCATAAAAATCATTTTTACCGAAGTTAATAAATATTTTGAGGTACCTTCAATGACTAGTATATATCGAGAAAATAAAGAAAGCTTACATAATATTGCTAATATTGAAAAGTCCGATAAACTCAATGAATTAAATCAACCTATTTCTGAGTCCAATAAACTGAGCCAATTAAATCAACCGATCTCTGATTCAAAAAATATTGATTCAAAAAATATTGATTCAAAAAATATTGAGCAGCAATTTAAAAATTGGCGAGTGCAATTATCGGCAATTGTTAATCAAATTCGCCAAGTCAAAGACTTGGAAGAATTGATAGAAGTTACAACCGCAGCAGTAAGAGATAAAATTCAAGGCGATAGAGTCTTTATTTATCACTTTAAAAATTCATCATCTGGTGTTGTACTGGGAGAATCAATCGCTAAGGGTTGGACACCTACAATGGGTGAAACTCTCCCGACTATGATTTTTGGATTAGATACAAGAGAAGAATATTTAGAATCTGTCAGCATCGAGGATATTAAGGAAATTGAACTTACGGCTTACAAAGCCCAAATTTTAGAAAAATTTCAAGTTACAGCTAGTTTAAGCATTCCCATTGTATTTGCAGGTAAAATCTGGGGATTGCTAGGGATACATAATTGTGTAACAGCGCGGCAATGGCAAGAATCAGAAATTAGCTTGTTATCTCAAGTAACTACTGAAATTTCTCACAAACTACAAAGTTTTGAATTACAAAGCAAACTGGAACAAAAAGGACAAGAATTTAAATCTATATCAAAAGTTATTGATAAAATTCAACAAGCTTCCAGTTTAGATAAGCTTTTCCGTACTACTACTCAAGAAGTCCGTGAATTATTCCAATGCGATCGTATAGCAGTTTACCATTTCAATACTGATTGGAGTGGCGAATTTATTGCTGAATCTGTTGCACCTGGTTGGGTACCCCTAGTCGGTCCCGGTATCAAAACTGTCTGGGAAGATACTCATTTACAAGAAACTAAAGGAGGGCGTTATCGCCAGCACGAAACTTTTGTGGTGAATGATATCTATAAGATGAATCACACGCCCTGTCATATAGAGATGTTGGAACAGTTTCAAGTCAGAGCCTATATGATTGCTCCGGTATTCGCAGGACAAAAACTGTGGGGTTTGCTCGGTGCTTATCAAAACAGTGGTACCTATGAATGGCAAGAAGAGCAAGTTAAATTGTTGCGCCAAATTTCGATTAACTTAGGTGTAGCTGTATCTCAGGCAGAGTTCTTAGAGCAAACCGAAGAGCAAAAACTACAATTAGCAAAGACAGCACAACGTCAGCAAAGTCTAATCAACTTGACTCGTAAAATTGGAGAAGCACTTACACAAAAATTTTCAGACTCCTCCCCTTTAGATGTTATTCTCAAAACATCAGTTTACGAAGTCCGTCACTTATTAAAAACAGATCGTACTGTTATTTATCGGTTTAATGAAGATTGGAGCGGTGATTTTGTCGCGGAATCTATCGGTAAAAACTGGAAATCTTTTCTAGAAAAAGAAATAGACCAAGCTTTATTAAAAGAGAACGGTCATTGCGACTCCCTTCGCAACCTTGCATCCGTATACAAGGAAAAGGATACCTATATGCAGGATAATCAAGGAGGTCGTTATCAACAAAAAACTAGTTTCGTTGTAAATGATGTGGAAAAAGCTGGTTTTCCTCCTTGCTACATGGATTTATTAGAGCAATTTGAAGCCAAAGCTTATCTTACCGTGCCCATTTTTCACGGTGATAAACTTTGGGGATTATTAGCCAGTTATCAACATTCTGCAACCCGCCACTGGAAGGAATTTGAAATCAGCGCCATGGAACAGATTGCCGTACTGCTGGCAGTGGCGATGCAACAGGTAGAAACATTAGATAAATATCAAAAGCAATCTGAGAAAATGGCAAAAGCTGCGAAACTAGAGCGTGCTTTAGCCGAATTGATTGATAAAATCAGGCAATCTCTCGACATGAAGCGATCTCTCGACATGGAGAGTCTCTTTTTAAACACGACTCAAGAGATACGGGCGCTGTTAAATACCGATCGTGTCGCAGTATATCGCCTCAATCCAGATTATAGTGGGGAATTTATCGCCGAATCTATGGCTCCTGGCTGGCTTCCTTTAGTAGACAGACAATATAAAATTCGACGTTTAGAAGAAAGTATAAACAGCTGTACTCGAATGCGAACTTTGTTCCAAAGTAGAGAAATTACTAAAAGTACTACCGATCCTTATTTACAGAATTCTTTGGGCGATGGAGTTACCGAGAAACAAGTCTATGTGGTTTCCGATATATACGCTAGGGGATTTAACGATTGTTATCTTCAGGTGTTAGAGCAATATCAATGTAAAGCTTATGCTATTGTCCCAATTTATCAAGGGAAAAAACTCTGGGGAATGCTTGCAGCTTATGAGAATAAAGGTACCCGTGAATGGCAAGAGATCGAAGTTCACCTCTTATCACAAATTGCAGATCAATTAAGTATAGCGCTACAACAAGTTGACTTTCTCCAACAATTGCAAGCACAGTCTTCACGAGTTGCAGAAGCAGCAGCACGAGAGAAGGAAGCTAGAGAATATTTGCAAAAGGGAGCTATGCAACTCCTAGGAGCAGTTAGGCCAGCTTTAAATGGGGATTTGACGGTACGTGCGCCAATTACTGAAGATGAATTAGGTACTATCGCCGACGCTTACAACAATACCCTACAAGCATTAAGGCAAATTGTTCTCCAAGTACAAGCAGCAGCACAAGAAGTAGCAAAAACTTCCGTTGCGAGTAACAGTTCACTGACCGCATTGACAAGCTTAGCACAACAACAGTCAAGAGAAATCAGTGGAGCTTTAGCCGAGATTCAACAAATGGTTGATTCCACTCAAGATGTGGTAGCAAACGCCGAATCAGTGCAATCTGCTGTTCAAAAAGCAAACAAAACCGTAGATTCCGGCGATGCAGCAATGAATATGACTGTAGAAGCAATTCAAGCAATCCGTGAAACTGTTGCCCAAACTAGTAAAAAAATTAAGCGCCTCAGTGAATCCTCTCAGAAAATTTCCAAAGTGGTAAATTTAATTAGCAACTTTGCGACTCAAACCAACGTATTGGCATTAAACGCAGCAATTGAAGCTACCCGTGCTGGGGAATACGGTAAAGGCTTTGCAGTAGTAGCAGATGAAGTACGTTCTTTGTCTCGTCAATCAGCAGCAGCAACCATTGAAATCGAAAAATTAGTCCAAGAAATCCAAGAAGAAACCGGCGAAGTTGCAGTAGCAATGGAAACAGGTATTCAGCAAGTAGTAGAAGGTACAAATCTGGTAAATGAAACCAGACAGAACCTCAACGATATTGTTGATGCAACCGCTGAAATCAGCGACTTACTCCAGAGAATCAGCAATGCAACCCAAACCCAAATGCTGCAATCGGTATCAGCCACAGCATCCATGAAAGATGTAGCCCAAATTTCCCAAAAGACTTCCACCGAAGCTAATAATATTGCCACAGTGTTCCAACAGTTATCTGAAATGGCACAGGAATTGTTAGCAAGTGTAAGTAAGTTTAAAGTCAATTAAATTTTAGATTTTAAATTTTAGATTTTAGATTTTAGATTTTAGATTTTAGATTTTAGATTTTGGATTTTGGATTTTGGATTATGAATGAGGCGGAATTTTTGCATGAGAACAAAAAAGTTAGCATTCAGAGTAATCCGCTTGATAAAACCACTCTTATACACTTCCACGAAATCTAACTGCTCAGATTATTAGCAAACAGTTAATACATAAGGCAATTTCTGTAGGTGCTAATTATCTTTCAGCTTGTCGGGTTAAATTAACTGCCGATATTATTTTGGAGTTGAAGAAGAGGCAGACAAAAGCCTTTACTGGATAGAACTCATTTTTGAATCAGGTTTATTACCACAGCACAGATTAACAAATTTGATGTCGGAAACTAGTGAGATTTTAGCGATGACTGTTGCATCAATCAAAACTTTACGTATTAAATCCTAGCATCTAAAGTCTAAAACTTAAAATCCGGCGTTGCGGATTAAATAGTCTAAAACTTATGATGAATTAGCCTTAAGTTGAAAAAATATTTGTTTAGTCATGCTGATAAATATAGATTCATATTTAGATTAAACAACCCTCAAATTCAAAATAAGAAGCGCGAAAATCCAAAATCTAAAATCCAAAATTGAAATCATGATTACTGACTCTTCTATCCGCGAACAAGGGTATATCTACTTTCTCAGTGAAGCTCCAGAATTATTACAAACTATCGAAGAGGAACTTTTCGGATTAGTTGAAGATAGAAATCCTAATAAAGTACATAATTTAATGCGAGCTACTCATACCCTTAAGGGCGGAGCTGCTAACGTTGAATTAGAGTCAATTAATAAAATAGCTCATTCTTTAGAGGATGTTTTTAAGGCTTTATATAATCCTGATGTAGAAATTGATTCTCAATTACACTCTTTACTAATACAAGCTTTTGAGTGTTTACAATTATGCTTAACATCGGAAATCACGGGAACTAAAATTGATGATGATGAACTGATGCAACGGGCTGCTTCAGTGTTTGCACAGTTACAAGAAAAACTCGGTGATGCATTCGGTGCCGAGACTCATATTCCTACTTCTGAGGAATTGGGTTTTGATATCGTATTATCAATTTTTGAAACAGGGGTAACTCAACGTATAAATAGTATTGATGAGTTACTCAAAAATCCTCCAGAAAATGCCGAAATTGCTGATTTTTTACGCACCCAAGCTGAGGTATTTACGGGATTATCTGAGTCATTAAATTTACCTGGATTTGGTGAAATAACTCAAGCTATCCTCGCCGCACTAGAGGCAAATTCTTCTGAAGCTTTGGAAATCGCTAAAATAGCTAATCAAGATTTACAGCAAGCACGCAAAGCCGTTTTAGCTGGCGATCGCAATCGTGGTGGGGAACCATCAAGGGCTTTACTTGCTTTTTCCCAGCCTGTAGAAAATAATTCTCATGAGCCAGATACAGAAACTAATGTATTACAATCAAATTTAACAGAAGATTTATTACCTAGTAAAATAAATGAATCATTAGGAAGCAAATCGGTTTCTACATCTTTATCTTTAAGAAGTCAAATTGAAAGATTATACGAGTTTTTGACAACAGGTAATGTCGATAGTCAACCTCTAAAACCAAAATCTGTTAAATTTCATTTAAAATTAATTCGGTATATTTTAGGTTGGTTTAATCATGAATTAGATATACCTGAAGAAAATCTTGACTTACACTTACTTATTCCCAAGAATAATGTCGAAAATCCTGTTGAATATATAGAAAACTGGCTTAAAAAATTTATTGAATTCGTGCAAAATGATTCCGATAGTCCAAGTGTTTATTTTTACCGTATTGGAGGTATTTCAACAGTAGTTTTAGCTGTAGCAAAATTTCATTTTTATCAAAATGATCTATGTAATTTATCAGTTATTGAATATTTACAAAATAAAGTTTCCGACATTGCAAAAAAATATAAAAAATATTCTCCTGTTACTGGAAGCGAAAAAAATTGGCTTGATAATCCTAAATTAAAAAAACTATTAGAAACTAAGGATATATCTACTCCTGAAATTGCTGTAAATTCAGCAGAAAATATGGTTGAAGCAATCTGGGGAGAAGAAGTAGAATCTACAGATTCTACTGTAGATAATCATATTATTGAAAGCACAATAACACAATTACAATCCGATAATAATTTAGATAATTTTATTTATACATCTGAATCAACACATAAAAATGATAAATTAGAAGCAGATTCTTCTAAGATTATCGTTCCATTTGGGACTAATACTGTTACGCAAATAGAGAATCAAGTAGATAAACAAATAGAGAATCAAATAGATAAAAAACCGCCTAGCACCGCTAGAAATTCTAAACTACCTTCATTTGTACGTGTAGACATAGAAAGTTTACAGCGTCTTAATTACCTAGCAGGAGAATTGCTAATTTATCAGAAGCGTCGAACTTCTCAAGATGAAGAACTTAAACAAACAATTAAACAATTATCCGAAAAACTTCAAAAACATCAACAAACTTTAGAACAATTACAAGAATTACGTCTACAGTCTCAAAATGTAATATCGCGAAATACCTTTGGTGTTGCTTCTGTAGACTTTGATTCTTTAGAAATGGATGAATACACTGAGTTTCATTTAGGTTTACACGAAGCTACAGAGCAAGCAGTGCAATTACAGGAAACTTTAGAATCAGCAGATTTAATTATTCAGCAATCGACTCAAGTTCACGACAAAAAACAGCGATTAGCACTTGGCATTATTGATAATTTAGTCGAAGCAAGAATGTCACCTCTGAGTAATATTCTCAATCGTTTCCCTCAGATGGTGCAAAACCTCACCAATGTTCACGGTAAAAATGTTGAATTGCGGCTGAGTGGTGGGGGGGTTTTAGTAGACAAAGCAATTGCTGAAAAACTTTACGATCCATTATTACACTTAGTCCGTAACGCCTACGATCATGGTATTGAATCTCCCGAAGTTCGTCGCGCACGCAATAAATCAGAACAAGGTTTAATCGAAATTTGCGCTTACAACCGAGGAAGTCAAACTGCTATCGAAGTTCGAGATGATGGTGGAGGGTTGAATTTGGAGAAAATTCGTACCAAAGCAATCGAATTAGGACTTTTACGTCAAGATAAAGAATTTGCTAGCCACGATTCCGGCTTGATGCAAGAAGAATTATTGGATTGTTTATTTGCACCAGGATTTTCCACTGCTGGTAAAGTAAGCGATATTTCCGGGCGTGGTATTGGCTTAGATATTGTGCGTGCTCAATTGGAAGCACTCAATGGCTCTATTGCAGTTTACTCACAACCCCAGCAAGGAACAACATTTGTACTAAAAATTCCTTTTTCTATGACTACTGAAAAATTAATGATTGTTCAAACGGGGGGTACTGCTTACGCACTGCTATTAGATAGTATTGCTAAAATATTGCTTCCATCTCGCGAACAAATTAAACATTTTGAAAATAAAAAAGTTCTTTACTGGAATACAGGTAAAGAAGAACGTATGGTAAACCTGCTCAATCTTTCAAATTTAATGCAATACCATCGCTCATTGAAGAGTGAAAATACTTTACATCATCAATCTGCCATCCCTAATGCGGATAAAATTTTAAGTCCTATACTTTTACTACGCAGCAACGAGCAAATTTTAGGTTTAGAAATCGACCAAATAATAGGCGAACAAGAATTGGTAGTTAGACCATTAGGTCAAGCAATTGCTCCACCAAAATATGTTTATGGTTGTAGCAGTTTAGCTAATGGTAATTTAATTCTAGTAATTGATGGTACTTTGTTACCATCTGTTGGTGAAATGCAAGCATCAATTGATTATATGGCGCTACCGGCAGCATCTTCTTTCAATAAAAAAGCTGTGCAAATGTCGGGAGAAATTATTACATCTAAACCCCTACTTGCTGGTTCTAAATCCACAAATAATCCTCAAATTACTTCAGGAAATGAAGGAAACTCATCAGTCAGCAAATCTTCAAAATTAGTTTTAGTAGTAGATGATGCAATTAGTTTGCGACAAACTATTTCGTTAACTTTACAAAAATATGGCTATCGGGTAATTCAAGCCCAAAATGGTGTAGAAGCTTTAGAAAAATTACAGCATCATCCTGAAGTTGACTTAGTAATTTCCGATTTAGAAATGCCCCGGATGAATGGTTTTGAGTTATTAAGCAATATACGCCAAAGCACAAATTTCGCTAATATCCCCGTAGTCGTTCTTACTTCTCGTAGTGCCGAAAAACATCGCCAGCTTGCAGAAGCATTAGGTGCAAACGCTTATTTAACTAAGCCTTATTTAGAACATGAGTTTCTTTCTATGGTGCAAGAATTTGTAGTTGCTAATCAGTAATTTAAATATTCTTAAATTCGCGAGTTTTCCAAAATCTGGTGGTTGAAACCGCTATATTCTATAATTTGAGCAATTTTAATCCAAACCCGCTTCCTTTAAGAAGCCGGTTTTTTTTAAATAAGTTATTATACATATCAAACAATAAATAACCATATACCGATAAAATTATCCTGTCCGCAATCGGGAAACTGATGTTAACATCGTGAATCTATATATAGATTTACACTTCGCTCTTATGGCTTTATGAGGTTGTTAATGCGTCGGATAGTTTATTGGGTAGCCCCTTTTAGCCTACTTGCTGGATGTTCTTCTGTCGAAATTATTGAACCAATATCTCCCGTGCCGGAAACTTCTTTAAAAACAACTAAATCTTTGACGCGCTCTGATAATCTCTCGCCTTTAGAACAACGAGTAATTGCCGAAATGAATCAGGCGAGGACAAATCCTAAAGCTTATGCTGCTATACTGGAAGATTATAGAAAACGCTTTGAAGGTAAACGAGTTAAAATTGCCAAAAATGTTTATTTAATAACTCAAGAAGGTGTTCCCGCAGTTGATGAAGCTATTCGCTATCTGAAAAAAGTTTCTCCGGTACCTCCTTTGACTGCTTCAAAGGGAATGTCTTTAGCTGCTAGGGATCATGTTAAAGACCAAGGTGCCAAAGGTATCGTAGGTCACAACGGTAGCGACGGTAGCGATCCTTTTAAACGTTTAAGTCGTTACGGAAAATGGCAAGTTACTGCTGGTGAAAATATCAGCTACGGTTCCCATACAGCAAGGGATATTGTTATGCAGCTAATTATAGATGATGGAGTTCCCGATCGCGGCCATCGAATAAACATGTTTAACCCCGATTTTAAAGTATCGGGTGTTGCTTTCGGGATTCACAAGACTTACAGACAGATGTGCGTCATCACCTATGCTGGGGGATATAAGGAAAATTCTACTTAAAAATTTAACTTAAATTAATTATTAATTATCACCGAACAGTGAATAGTGAATAGTGAATAGTTACCAATTATCGCTTGGAGCATCATAACTCCGTCCCTCTGTTCCTTCTAAATCCTAACTCCAAGATGCACCTGAACGTTTATACTCAAGGTAAAGGCTTCCCGATTCTCTGCTTGCACGGACATCCCGGTTCGGGTTCAAGTCTTTGTGTATTTACCGATCATTTATCAAAGCGCTTTCAAACTTTTGGTCCAGATTTGCGGGGATACGGCAAAAGCCGCTTTAATAAAAATTTTGTCATGACCGACCATTTAACCGACCTAGAAGCGCTTTTAAACCGGTTTAAAATTGAAAAATGCTTGGTATTAGGATGGTCTCTTGGCGGCATTTTGGCGATGGAATTGGCGCTAAGACTGCCACAACGGGTAAGTGGGCTAATTTTAGTGGCTACAGCTGCAAGACCTCGCGGCAATCATCCACCTATTACATGGCAAGATAATCTCTATACGGGTATTGCTGCTCTTTTAAGTGTTGTAAATCCCAATTGGCAGTGGAATATCAATACATTTGGAAAACGTTCTCTTTTTCGCTACCTAATTCAACAACATACTCCTACTGCTTATAGCTATATTGCCCGTGATGCCATACCGGCTTTTTTACAAACTTCTGATAAAGCAACTCGCGCCCTTTATTCAGCAATTAAAGCGGGATACAACAAAGTTGGCGATTTGAACCAAATTCAATGTCCTTCTCTAGTACTCGCGGGTAGCCAAGACAGGCACATCACAATGGAAAGCAGCTTGGAAACTTCTCAACATCTGCCAAATTCTCAATTCTACCGCTATGCAAATACCGCCCATCTATTCCCCTGGGAAATTCCCCATCAAGTATTAAGGGATATTGACTGCTGGCTGAAGGATAATCCCGAAACCATACAATTTTAGATTTTAGATTTTTGATTTTTGATTTTTGATTTTTGATTTTTGATTTTTGATTGTGGATTTTTTGTTCCCAGGTGGAACCTGGGAACAGATTTGACGAGGTTGTGCATGTTCAGATTCCCAGGCACAGTCTAGAGACGTTTCCAGACTGCGCCTGGAAGTAATCATCGAACTGCGATCGCCACTGAAAAATGATGCATAAAGTATGACAAAAGTAAATCAAAATTTTATTGTCGATACCCTATATCAAGTTGAGATAAATACTTGTAATCAGGTTCCTAGTTGCGCTTTAGCCCTAAATTCCCCTGTTTAGCGCTAAAGCCCAACTAGAAATATATATATTTTGATTTACAAGTAATCAAGCCCAATATTATATTACATTTCTCAGCCAATAGTGCCTGATAGAGAAAGCTTTGAGGAAAACTTGAAATACCCCAATGCCCAAAGCTTTAAATTACATTTGACCGCTAAAGACAGGCTTTACTTTGCGGTCAAACCATTCCCCCAAGTCTTCAGAAATGGTTAAAGCTTTTGGTTTACAACGCTTAACATTAACGCTAATACCTTGTGCTCCTTCGAGTTCAAGGTCTTCTACATAGCCTTTAACAGCAGCTTTAGCTTCCGTACCATTAAGAAAAGGTCCAAAGTAATAAGTACACTTGGGATTTTGAGTGGCAATCTCTACCCACCAAGCTAAGCCGAAGTTATCAGAGACGTTAGTAACTAATTCTTTGAAAGTATTTCCAATCTTGCTCATGGTTTTCTCCGATTACTAAAGTTGATAGTAGTTGTTAAAGAACTATACTGTCGGTTTTTTTTTCTTTACACTTCTTTATACTCTTTTAGATATGGTTTTTGGAAGGGGTTTTTTGCAAATTTTCTAAATAAAGGGTTTTGTTCCAGCGCTGGCGATAAATTTCGTACAGTGCCATACCCGCAGCTACTGAGGCATTAAGGCTGGGAGTTTTTCCTTGTAAGGGGATTGAAACTAGAACATCGCAGCATTTTTGTGTCAACATACTAAGACCGTTATCCTCCGAACCAATGATTAAAGCAATTGGTGGACCATTAAAATTGACTGTATGTATCGGCTCGCTGGCATTGCTGGCGGTACCGTAAATCCAGAAACCGGCGGTTTTCAATTCTTCCAAAGCACGGCTGAGATTAACTACTCTAGCCACAGGAAAATTATCTAAAGCGCCAGTTGCGACTTTCATTACTGTAGAAGTAATGCCAACTGCCCTACGCTGGGGAATAACCAAACCTTGAGCACCTATTGATTCTGCCGTGCGAATGATTGCTCCCAAATTGTGGGGGTCAGTAATACCATCAGCAACGACAATCACTGGTGTATCGGTTAGAGATTTTGCCTTTTCTATGAGATCGTGTAAATCAAAATATTCGTAAGGAGCAATTTGTGCGGCTACTCCTTGATGATTGGCATTTCTTGTAATTTGGTCTAAGCGCCTGGGTTCCACCTCGTCTATAACTGTACCATTACCTTTAGCTTGTAAAAGTAAATTATGAAAACGGGGATCGTAGCGTAAACGAGAAGTAATCCAAATCCGGTTGAGCCGACCTTGGTTTTCCAAAGTACTCAGAACTGGATGACGACCGTAAATTAGGTCGGTATTTTCTTGAATTTCTGTAGATGATGGATATTCAAAATTAGAAGTTTTGTGATAATTTTTATCAATTACAGGCTTATGATTTCTATCCTTTGATTTACCGTTGGATGGAGAAGAAAAACGCTTACCTTGTATTTTCAAGGGTTTTCGGCGATTTTCGCCATTAGTCTTAATCTTTCTTGGTTTGTTCGTCATATGAGTATTTTATAGAGCCAGCGATGTATGGCATTTCCCCTCACCTTTTTTTACCCAGGAACCCAGCATACTTTATATTCAAGAGCCAGATGTCCCGCTAAGATTCTAAAAGAAGTTTTTGCAGTAGTTCGGTTAATCGTTCGATATTGGTCAGATATAAATAACCAATCAAAGTTTCCAAGCTCGTAGCCTGTCGGTATGTTTGGGGATCTACACGTTTGGGACGACCTGTGGCGGCGTTACGACCCTTACGAACAAGTTCTAATTCATGACTATTCAGATGAGGGCTGAGCAAGTTTAACATTTTTGCCTGCTGTTCAGCTCTTACTTGTGCCACTACCAAACGATGATAATTTTCGACTCGCTGGGGTGGTAGCAAGTAATATCTCCTGATATACAGTTCGTAAACTGCATCGCCTAAATAAGCAAGAGCGGTAGGAGAAAGTTGCTGTAGTTGCGATTGAGAAAGTTTCGGTAACAATTGTTTTGCATTTGGCTCTCTTGATTCATGTGAATCAGAAGAATCCTTCGGGACAGTTTCAGAACCTGCATGTAATTGCTTTTCCTCCTTTGATTTCACAACTTAATCATTCCTCGAGAATTACTAATTATCGGGAGGTCATGACTTTGAGGAGTTTGGTTACTACCTGCTCTTTTTTTTCGTGTTGTTTCACGCTTATTTCCGGGATTGCTACAAAAGTTTCTTAATAATTTTAGCTCGTGATTTTGGGTTAATAGCATTTGTTTTACTTTTATTAACGCCCCTAAAATCCGAACAAGAAAACCCAACCGTCAATCGCTGCTATATCAAACATTATCTGTAAGAAATTAATAAACGCCAGGTAAAAAAGTAGGTCGGAAAATTTTTGTATTATAGGTAACAACTATAATTTACATCAATTATAGCCAATTGAAAATATTCAGTTTCATATTACCAGAGTAAATACTAAAAAAAATCCTCAGTTTTATGTCTTGAAGAAAGTAAAATAAATCGCAATAATTTGTTATTCTATCTGTTAAATTCTCGGACTAAGAAAAATTAAGCTATCCAGATTCAAATATCGGATAGCTAATTTTTTGACTGTCAAGCCGTCAAGATGACTTGGTGTTTTCTAAAGCCTTATCAACCGAAGTTTGCAAGGCGAGAAACTTTTCCAACCGCACGAGCTTGACTGTCTGGGTAACGCGGGCGTTAGTGACGATTTGAAAGGTACCTTTGGCGGTTTGAGCCTGCTTGGCTAACTGTACCAAAGCTCCCAAACCAGAACTATCTACGAAGTCGATTTGGGAAAGATCCAGAATCACATGTCTGGGACCTTCGTCAATTTTATTACTAAGTACCTTACGAAATGTCGGCTCGGAAAACGCGTCTAACAAACCTGTGAGGCGGAATAGCTGACAGTTATCCCTGACTTCGCGAGTACCTCGCAGGCTAACGGTTAGATTTAGTGGCTCAGCAGCAATAATTCCCTCCTCATGGTGAAAGCAAACGCTCAAGTATAGATGTTTTTTGTGTCTGTTGTCTACTCTAACCGTTGAAAAAACATTACCCCGGCGTTGGACAACGACCTTATACCAAGGGCGGTATAAGGATTCCCAGTAGGATTTTCACCTACCACCCGTTCACCAAGTGACCCGAAGCGGGTAAGTGCCAAAAGGCTTGCCTGCTCAGGATATTGTCATCGACTCCAACCTGTAAAGCTTGATCGCGGGGGCGCTGTTGGCGCTGGTGTTGATATTTTCTCATCCCATGAGACCAGTGGTGTTTCCCAATAATATGGGTAAGCCTTGCTGGAAAAGACGAGTAACCTTGACTAACATAGTAGAACTTTGTCCAAGGTTTTAGCTAACTATCGCCAACCCCTGCTGCAAAAGAGAGGAGTAGTAAGATAGTGGAACTTTAACAATTCTGTATTTTCTCACTTTTTCCATTTTTACCTTACCTGGGCACTAATTGCTTGACGAGCTGTTCTCATTGCTTGAACAAAATGTTCAAATAGATAATCTGCATCGTGAGGACCAGGAGAAGCTTCTGGGTGATATTGTACCGAGAAAACTGGTAGGGACTTATGTTTTACTCCAGCAACGGTATTGTCATTTAAATTAAGGTGACTAATTTCGACATCGCTATGAGGTAGTGAGTCGGGATCTATAGCAAAGCTGTGGTTTTGGGAAGTGATTTCGATTCGTTTCTTCAAGCCTGCTGGCTGATTTAAACCACGATGACCAAATTTTAGTTTATAGGTTTGCGCTCCCAAGGCTTGACCCAAAATCTGATGTCCCATACAAATACCAAATATGGGTTTCTCCGATTTTAATAGTGCTTTAGCGGTTTCAATTCCTTCCGTTACGGCGCTGGGATCTCCTGGTCCGTTGGAAAGAAAAATGCCGTCTGGGTTATGTTTGAGAATTTCTTGGGTAGGAGTATTCGCCGGAACAACAATTACACGACAACCATGACTCGCTAAGCGCCTTAAGATATTGCGTTTTACGCCAAAATCTAGGGCTACAACGGTGAATTCCTCGCTCTTTCCTGAGTCCGCATTAAATTCCCATACTAAAGTTGTGGCTTCGGACCACTCGTATACTTCTGAAGTTGTTACCTCTTTTACTAAATTTAATCCACTCATGGATGGGGCTGCATTTACCTGTTCTAATAATTCCCCAGGAACGAGTATTTCAGTAGAAATACCGCCATTCATCGCTCCTAAGTGACGTATCTTACGAGTAAGAGCGCGAGTATCTATACCATAAATTCCTGGTATTTGATGCTGTTTTAAGTAGTCAGGTAAACTTGTTGTAGATCGCCAGTTACTTGGTAGTTGGCAAATATTTCGGGCTACACAAGCTCGTAAATGGGGCTTTTCTGACTCTGCGTCCTCTGGATTTACACCAGTGTTTCCTAGCTCTGGATAGGTAAACACGATGATTTGACCGCAATAACTAGGGTCAGTCATTACTTCTTGATATCCCGTCATGCCGGTATTGAAAACTACTTCTCCGATGGCGGTACCTGTAGCACCAAAAGACCAACCGCGATAGCTGGTTCCATCTGCTAGAACAAGTAGAGCGGGTGTTGCGTCAAACAGAGGCATAAGCAATAAAACGATAAAGCAAGGATTGGATAGGGGAATTAGCCATTGGGCGCAAAAGTAATTATCCCACGAGTTAATTCAATTAAATTTTTTTATTTTGATAATTAAATTATCAATGTCAATAAAAAAACACAATTGAGCTTTAAATTTAGTTACACTTTTACTGTTGAAAGCAACCCCTAAGCCAATGGGACGGTTAATTGTGATTGGCATTCGCCACCTTCCCTTTAAGGAAGATCGCAACTAAATGATAAAACCATTATCAGAATACAAAAAATCCTAGTTTTTTTGCTATTCTAAGCGCTTGATTTATAACCGGATTTTTAGAAATGCGGTTATTGTTGAACCCGTTGGCAGATAGAGCAATTTTCTGGAATTATTAAGAATGAGCAAGGAATCGGTTTGGGTCTATTTAGTTTTGATTGTAAAGGGTACTCTAGTATTTTTTTGAGGTCTGCTTGCCATCTTGACTATTATTAACAGTTAAGAAATACTTTGAAACAGGTGTTGCTATTTTTTAGCTGTTTACTCTCCTAATGACTAAAATAGTTTAAAGGGCATCTATAGTGTGTGAAAAATTAACTTTTAACCAAAAAAATGCTAAACCGTACTACGAACAATCAGGCACACAGCCCGCTTGAGCGAAAAATTTTATATTTTAGATTTTAACAGTTTTAGATTTTGGATTCAGTTACGAGGGGTTTTAAGCAACAAGCAAAAACGTTTCAACTACGACAAAAATCGCTATTGTTGATTAATCCCCGCATCCGAGGGGTTCCTAAATTTATTTATAGGGACAATCCCGGCATCGTAAATCCCAGTATCCCGGCATTGATTGACGAATGTTAAATAATTAAAAAAAGGAAATTTTATTTTTGCCCCTAAGGGCATAGGTTTAATCAAAAATTATTATGCTTGAGCCTTTGTTTTCCCGCGTAGCTTTAATTTCAATATGGAGCGCATTAACAATAGTTGGTGCTGCCTGTAGCCAAGAAAAAACAGTTAACCCCACCCAGCAACCATCGCCAAGTGTGCCGACTTTGGTGGATTCAGAATCATTATCGTTAGAGGTAACACCCACACAAGAACCAAAGTCAACTGAAAACGATAAAGAAACTGTGGAACCCACTTCCTTTGAAATGGGATTGGATAAAGCCGCGGGCGGTTTTAGTATAAGTCAATCGGCTCAATCCCCACAAGATTGGAAATTAGTGGCAGATTATTATCAACATGCCATGAATTTGATGAAATCGGTTCAGCCCGAAAGCCGCTACTACCCCATCGCCAAAACAAAAGTTAGAGAATACCAGCGCCATTTTGATTATGCATTAGAAAAATCTATTGCTCTTCGACAACCTCTACCAACGCCAGAACCTGAAAAAATAGTCGTAAAAGTACCGCCACTCAAAGATTCTATTACGCGTCAAAAAATGCAGGCCCCCCCAGCGGTACAAAAGATATTACAGCAGAATTTTCAATCTCCCATTGCCGCACCACAAAAATTACCCCCGCTTCCACCACCACTACCGTTACCAACGCCTCCAAAAGCGGCACGAGTACCTATCAAGTCAAAAGAAGTATACGCCGCCGTACCTATTGAAAAAGACAGTCGTCACAATCAGGTGTTCAGCACTCCCATCAAACGGCGTATTGGGGGTACACCAATCATTGATGTTACTTTTAATGGCAAACGGCGATTTGAGATGATTGTCGATACGGGTGCTAGCGGTACCGTAATTACCCAGCGAATGGCGAAATTACTTGGTGTTTCTACCGTTGGCAAAGCAAAGGCAAATACTGCAAGCGCCAAATCTGTAGAATTCCCTATAGGTTATGTTGATTCTATGGAAGCTGGTGGTGTCAAAGTTAACAAAGTATCCGTGGCGATCGCCGGTTCGGAATTGGAAAATGGACTTTTAGGACACGACTTTTTCGGCAACTATGACATTACTATTAAAAGTAACATTGTTGAATTTCGTCCTCGTCCTCATAATAATTCCCATAATTCCCAAATAGGTAAAAAAGAAACTCGAAAAAGTATTCCGATTTATCCCAAGAAGCTTTATTTGGAATAATTCTTATTAGGGGATCGAGGGTGAATCTGGCACTCAAATCAACCATTATGGTTCAATTATCTCAAGTAACACTTTTTCCCCGTTCCACTTAAAAAATTCTTACAAAAGAAGGAAATGAGGGGTCTCGACCCTAATATAAATCCAATAATTAAAGAGTAATATCAAAATACATACAGCGATGGGAATGGGCACGTAATATCTAGTTATGTGATTTGACGATCGGCTCATTTTTCCTATCAGTCAATTATACAGAAATTTCGGTATGCGAATCCATGCCGCAGGCTTATCACTTATAATACTGTTTCTCAGTATTTTTCAGGGTAATAGCGTCGCATTAAGCATTCGTAAAACTTAACTGCTTTGCTTAAGAGCATTTCATAATACTTCAAAATTGCACTATAGAGGGCAATAGCGGAACTATTTTTTTGATTATTCCGTATATTTTTTGCTGCTTTAAACTAAATTTAACCTATTCTTAGCTAGAGTTTAAGCGATCAGGTGTTAACTTAAATAATAATTCACTTTTTGCTGCAACATTTGAACTTCCCCTGAACCTTGGAGTATATAGGGTTCAGGGGATTATCTATTTTAATTGTTAATTAGGGCTTAAAAGTTGGGAGTTATCTCCTAGTAGGCTA
>DESS01000398.1 GCA_002361335.1 Richelia sp. UBA3308 | reverse complement strand
TCAAGTTAAAACTGACTCAATCGATATCGCAATAGTTATAATTAGCCGGTTAATATCAAGTTATAACTGACTCAAGCGTGATCGCAATAGTTTTAAGTAGCCGGTGAATATCAAGTTAAAACTGACTCAATCGCGATCGCAATAGTTGTAAATAGGCAGTAAAAATTTCTCCCTCGCTCCATTAACGCCGGTAATTTTCTAGCGGGGAGGGAGTAATGAGTAGCCACTCGCCTTTAGGGGAGAACGCAATAGTTTAAATTTGAAAGCATTTATAGAGTCGAAGCATTGAAACTGCGTAAATTGAAAAAGCTGACATGTATTAATAATTGTAGAGGATGAAATTTCCACCGTTTACATATCAAATACTAAAAGAGGTTTCCGGCAATGATTATTACTCAAATGACTGAAAAAACTGGTAATTTTGAACAAAGAATAGCTTTAGACTCACTTGCATTAATTAAAGAAGCCCAAGAGCAGTTTCAACGAGCAAGAAAAGAACCAAAATATGACTGGGAAAGCGATACAAGCTCTATTATAGTTAATGGCAAAGAATATAAAAAACTAGCAAATCTAGGCTTTGCTCAAATTTTTGGTTTGAAACGTAAAAGAGTGCCTTTTGGCTTTATTCTTCAACAAGAAGATACTGAAGATATTTATGTTGTTTTTCGAGGAACTGAAAATAAGGCTGAATGGTTTGCTAACTTTAAATTTATGCAGTCCTCATATAAAGACGATAATCCACTACTTTCTAAATCTGGACAGAAAAATGATCAAATTGATGTAGGTAAAATACATCATGGATTTTATACAACTTACACCCGTTGGGACTCGGGAAGTTTCATCGATCATATTTATGATTTAAATCCTGACAATAATCAACTTTCAATGAGAGATAAAATAGAGGAAACTCTTATTAAAAATTGTCATAAAAATTCTCGTTTATTTGTCACAGGTCATAGTTTGGGTGGGGCTTTAGCAACTATTTCAACATTACATATTCATGTAACTGAAGAAATAGTATTGAAGCCAATTCTTTATTCCTTTGCAAGTCCAAGAGTTGGAGATAAAAAATTTGCAGATAACTTTAAAAATTTAGAATGTTATAGAATCGCTAATAGTGAAGATATTGTTCCGAAAATTCCACTACCGGGATTATTAATTGATTTTGCTGTAGGAGTTGGGGCAAAAGAATTACAATATCATCATATTGGAATGCCAATTTACTTTACCCAAGGAAAAGGTAATATTGGTGAAAATCATAGTTTAAATACCTATGTTAATGCTGTAAAAAAGATTCAATAAATAACATGTCCCACCTTTTTATAAACAATCTGAGCAAATTTGATATCAAATAATAAACTAAGCCCTCTAATAGAAAAATTAAATATTTTAACTGCCACGGTAATAGTAAAATTGTCTAAAAGGACATTAGTTTTTACGAATAACAATCTTACCTTTAGCTCGTTCGCTTTCACTATAAATATGAGCAGCCGCTAATTATTCTAAGGGATAAATACAGTCAATAACCACTCGAAGTTTACCCGTTTCAATGAACTCGTTGAGATAAAGCAAATCAGCCGTGTTGGGTTGAGCAAGAATAAATTTAGCTTTTTTATTCCCAAACAAACTTGTTAGGGCAATCGCCACTGTATTTTAAAGATTGGGTAAGGTTGTAACATAAACTCCGTTGGGTTTGAGAACTTTTTTACAGTTATCAAAAGTTTGTTTACCAACTGCATCGAGAATAATATCGTATTGCACTTGATTTTGATTGACTTCTCTCCTGACTAAAGTCGAGGAGATTCTAATAAAGATGTTCCGTGAAAGGATAAATCCTCTTCACTGCACTTTTTATCTTTATTACTCCGATCCCGCTCTAAGATTACCTATAAAAATTTTTCCCTCACTCCCTCCTTCTCTCCCTCCCTCCCTCAATCCTAAACGGAAATCTTTCACCGAGAAGGGAGTAGCTTTCACTCAGAGATTTATCCGGGTGGGACGAGTCAAAACGCCCCTACACAGTCGGTTAAGGTTACACCCTAATGTTCTGCTTACTTTGCGGATTATATTTGCAGAAGCATTTGTATCCGCATTGATATAAAAATGGCTAGCTGTCCTGTACAAACCACGTTTTATTCTTTTTCCTGATGGCTTCCAATTACTGGGTTTCTCACCATATTTAGGCAAATCGTCACCATCTAAAAAACTAGATTGACTAGTATAACTAACTGGCGTTTCTATAAATTTTATTCCATAGCAACTTTTTGCGGTACCACTGCTAATTGTGCATAAGCAGGCATAAATTTCATCTCCCACTTTAAAATCAGAAACTTGAGAACCGATTTCTAAAACAACTCCCGCCAAATCAAACCCCAGAATCAATTTATTGCTCGTGATGATTTTGAGCATTCATGCAGCGAATCTTCCAATCAACTGGATTAACCCCCGCAGCATGAACTTTTACTAATAGCTCCGAAGGTTTGATGATTTTTGGTGCTTCTACTTCTTCATATTTCAAAACACTAGCGCTACCGTATTCTCGGATAACCATTGCTTTCATAATTTTTCTGAGGACATCCTAAGTTATAAATTTAGTTTGACATTTTGTTTTCCTTCCCAGCCATTGCAATCAGAACCAGGCTGTGGCAATATAAGAAGAAATCCCAACTTATAGCAAATTATTCTCATTATCTAACAGGGAGGCATTAGTCCTTAGCCCTGATATGACTGGGTTTCCAGCCTCATGCTATTACTTTGTGAAGCAAAAATTAAGAAAACCTTATTTGCGTTTTCTGTGCAAAAAAAAGTGATATCTTAGTTACAGAATTAAAATTGCTAAATTCCTCGGTTCCTTGGAGTACCCCTGTTGTAGTTGTTTTGCTTTTATTTTTTGATTTCTCTTATATAGATAAAAGTATTTCAGGCAGTAAGTAAAGCGGTTTCGAGTACATGAGAATGGGTTGTAGAATAAAGTTCTAAAATAGCTGAAACTCTTTCTAATAATTGTTTTGGGCAGAGTTCAGAAATACAAGTACCCTGTTACATAAATGCCAGCACCCCAGTGAAATAACACTAGTACCCCAACCCGGAAAAATTATTTTAAAAATTCATAAGCCTTTCATAGCAAAACTTCTAGGATTTGAGTGCAAAATTAATAAACTTAATAAATCTTAGCCGACCACATTTAAAAGCTTCAGAAAAAGCGGCTGATATAACTTAAACATCGCCAAACACCAAACGGGTCAAATAAAACTTCGACACGGTTGGTGAGTGGAGGGATGAGATAGATAGCACCATGCCCTGTAAATAGAAGTTACGGCAGGAACGCGTCTGAAAAGGGAAGTTTCCCGGGTTACTCAAACGTTGACACACACCAGCCGAGAAACCAGGATTCAACCTCTCGATAAACTCACGCTCCAAATCGTTCGAGTTTTCGAGTCAAACGTAACCCTGCCGTGACTTCGATTCCTGGCTTGGCAAAGCCTTAACCCAAATGGCATCTCCACTTGGCATAAATGTCCAGTGACCGAAAGCGAAATTCAATGAGATCACCGTCTACTTCAATAGCAATCTTCACCCCTTCCGAAAGCGAAACTATAATTACACAAGTTAAACCTAAAAAAGGTGGTTGCGGTAGTGGCTGCAATGACAATAGCAGCAATAGTATCGAAATCGATGAAAGAACAAAAGAGCGGATTGCCAAACATCCTTGTTATAGTGAAGAAGCTCATCATCATTATGCAAGAATAATTATTGACTAAGATTCATATTCTTCCGTAAAATGTTCTCTACAAACTTTTTAGCTTAATTAGTTGTTTAATTAGAACATTTTTTTTAGTTAACTTTTAGGGAACTAATGGAAGATATACAGAATAAGGTTTTTAGTGACTTTGAACCACCTGCAACTACTGATGGAAGTCACCTAGGGGTAATGCATCATGTAAAAGAGACTCAAAAGCATTACGACATGAAGTTTGAACAAGAATTACTCAAAGTTAATCAACGATTGAAATCTAGTAAGACTAAAGTTAGTTTGCAAGCGAAAAAAGGAGGTATACAACTTAGAGCTACACTTCCACTCAAACCAAATGATACTCATAAACAAGGTAGAGATAAAAAGCAGTACACAATAAGTCTCGGTATTCCAGCTAGTTTTGACGGATTGAAAACTGCTGAAGAAGAAGCCCAAGAGTTGGGAAAATTAATTGCTCGTCAAACTTTTGTGTGGACTGATAAATATTTAGGACAACAAGCTAGAAAGCTGAACAATATTACTTATAACGAGTTTTACAACCAGTTTGAAAAAAGATATTTTGAAACAAGGAAGCGAACTATAAAAAGCGAAAATACTTTTAATACTCAACTTAGGAACTTAAGGTATTATTTTGGGGGTACAGAGACTATAACAATCTCTAGTTTGAGAGAAAAAATAAAAATAATAGACTCTTCTGTAAATAGGATTTCTGCAATAAGTTTAGCTAATATATTATGCAAAATGCTAAATATTGAAGCTAATTTTTCTGATTTAAAAATATCTTATAAGCCAAAGAAAAGGAATATCCCAAGTGATAAACAGATATCAAGTTCTATATCATTATTTAAAAATCATTATCTTAGGATTCCTAAAATGAGTCTTAGCTATAGAGAAAATTGGAGAATATATCAGACAATATATTCTTTATTAGCAATATATGGATTGCGACCTAGAGAAGTAATTAACAATCCAAATTTAGATTGGTTAATGTCATCTGAAAATAAGCATAATACTTTTAAAGTTCATGAATCAAATAAAACGGGATACAGAGAAGTTTTTCCGTTTGTACCTGAGTGGATTGAACTTTTTGATTTAAAAAATCAGGAGAGTATCGAAAAACTTAGAGTTTTTTCTAATTCCTGGGAAACATCTAATCAATTAAAAGACAGGGTAGCTACAATAGCAAATAATTTCCGATATGCTAAAGTGCCATTTACGCCATATGACTTGAGACACGCTTGTGCCATTAGAGCGCATTTACAAGGAGTTCCGATTAAGGCTGCTGCTAATAATTTAGGTCATAGCATACAAATGCATACTAAGGTTTATCAGCAATGGTTTAGTTTGGAAAATACCCGTAAAGCTTTTGAGCAAACCTTTGAAGAAGTTAATGAAATAGAGGCTTTGAAAGACGAAAATACCCTACTCAAAAAACGTATAGCTGAATTAGAAAATAAACTTGCTAGACACAGTTTGCACTGTATAATTTAAAGTTTATAATTTAAAGTTTTTAATCATGTAATATCAATTCCGGTTACACCGGAATGATAAAAAAAACCCAGAGACACAGAGCACACAGAGAATTAAATTGAGAGAGTAAATTTAAATAATTCCGATACAAACGGAAAAGATATTAATTCTTAAAATAATTATGATTAATTTAAAGCCTAACAACAATAATCATAAATATTATGAAAATAATGAAAATAATTCAAAAGATTTCCACTCCCTGCATAGTTTTACTTAAAACCCTTTTCATTATTTTTTGAGTAACATTCTGGTGCTTATTTGCCAAGACAACAACAGTCATATCTTTATTTGGAAAGTATAACATTAAGGAAACAAAACCGTAAGACCAACCACTGTGACCGATTGATTTTCCAAAAGGTGTTTCAAAACTTGCAATTCCTAAACCGTAATCGTTATCTTTTTTCACAGGAACAAAATCGAGCATTTCCTCTAACATTCGAGGAGAAAGTAATTTTTTTTCTGCAAGTAATGCACGTAAAAATGTCCCAACATCTGATGCATTGGAAATTAATCCTCCATCTCCAAGACCGTTTCCTTCATTCAAATTTTTATGACTGATAATTTCATCTTCATCTTTATCTATATTACTGTAACCAGTCGTAGTTACTTGAAATTCCGGTTCCCTTAATTCTGTAAAAGTACTTTGCAAATCTAAAGGATTCAAAATCTGTTCCCGTATGACTTCAGCTAATGGTTTTCCTGTAGTTTGTTCGATAATTATTTCTAAAAGTAGATAGTTGCTATCGCAGTATTGAAATTCTTTGACCGGTGGATTTTTTGGCTGTCTTCCATAAATTAACCTGATTGCTTCTGTTGCTGTCCAAATTTGCGAGGGATTTCTATTGTAGGTTATTTGATGAAATTTATCGTCGTAATACTCAACTACACCGCTGGTATGATTGAGTAATTGTCTAACTGTAATTTTATTAGTATAAGGAATATTTTGATTAATATCTTGAGGTAAATAATTATTGATAGATTTATCTAAATTTAATTTGCCTTGCTCCACTAACTGCAATACCGCAACTGCTACAAAAGTTTTACTAGCACTAGCTAAACTAAATGTGTCATTTGGTTTCATAGGAGTTTGCGATTCTAAATTGCTGAAACCAGATGCACCTACCCAAGTTCCTTTTTTACCTGAAATATACACTACTGCACCTGGAATTTTTAAATTATTTACTGCTTTATCTAAATTATTTTGTAGTTGAGACGTGTTTAATTTTTGAGATTTACCTGGGAAAATTTTACTATATTCTATATCTACTTCAAATTTTTCTAACCCTTTATTTACGATATATACCAAAAAAAATATAGATAATATTATACAAATAACTAGTATTTTTTTTTGAATCATTGATAGTTTATTTTTTAAATTTATCAGGATTTACGCAACGAAGATTTGTCATTACGATCGAAACAATCCTGCCGTCTTCGTAGCGTGTCCGTACCGAAGGTCGTCCCGAAGGGACTTTAGGACATATACTTCCCTATCGTTCGGCCTGGACGCTGTTACATTACTTTTGCGTAAGTCCAATTTATTTTAATATATTAATCCTACTGAGTGTTTTTTCGCTTGCGTAGTTTTTCGTAATTAAATTTAGATATTCAAAAAAAATATCTTTTATGTCTAATCCTATAAATAAAAATCGCTGTCATATCTTTTCCGTTTGTATCGGAATTATTTAAATTTCCTCTCTCAATTTCATTCTCTGTGTCCTCTGCGTCATCATATCACGTTCGTTTAAACAGTTATTATATCTGTGGAGACTAAGTAATGAGTAATAAGCATTCATGAGTAGTAGTTAATAACGGTCATTTTTTCAATAGGGTTATATAGTAAGTAATTAGCCGAACATCATCTCATATAAGCAGCTCTATAATGCTGCTTTTTTATATATTTTTTTTCTGTTTGTAAATTGGTTTACAGCATTTATTTATTTGTATTGATTTAGGAAACTTTTAGTAAACCTATTTATCAAGTAGAGAAGAGTATTTTAGCAATATTAATCGTATTTTAAACATTTTAAAGGGAACTTTTAGAGAACTCAATTAACTAATGAAATTGAAATAACCGACCTATAAATATAAAAATAAAAATGTCTATGACTATGCAAGAATGCACGTTGCCGT
>DESS01000151.1:24631-25707 GCA_002361335.1 Richelia sp. UBA3308 | reverse complement strand
ACAACTAACAACTAACCATTAACAACTAAATCTAAAATCCTTTGATCTTTAACATGAAGACCTTTCACTGGTACTTTTATTAGTGGTAGCCATGAATTCCTATTTATGAATATTCGTACTGTTTCAACTCAGCCATTTACCGATCAAAAACCCGGTACTTCTGGGTTACGGAAGAAAGTTAAGGTTTTTCAAGAACCCAATTATTTAGAAAATTTTGTGCAATCGATTTTTGATAGTCTCGAAGGCTATCAAGGACAAACCTTGGTTTTGGGTGGTGATGGTCGTTTTTATAACCGTGAAGCTATCCAAATTATTTTGAAAATGGCTGCGGCTAATGGTTTTGGAAGAGTATTAGTAGGTGAGAATGGTATTCTTTCTACTCCTGCTGTTTCCTGTATTATCCGCAAATATAAGGCTTTTGGGGGAATTATTCTTTCTGCTAGTCATAACCCCGCAGGTCCTGATGAAGATTTTGGTATTAAGTATAACACTGACAATGGTGGTCCAGCACCATCGAAGGTTACGGAAGCTATCTTCGATCGCAGTAAAACTATTGATGCTTACAAGATTTTAGAAGCTGAAGATGTCAATTTAGGAAAACAGGGCAGTTTTGAACTGGGTTCGATGACGGTTCAAGTTATTGATGGAGTGGCAGATTATTGCGAGTTGATGCAGTCGCTGTTTGATTTTGACAGTATTCGTCAACTGTTAACTTCCGGTGATTTCCGCATGTGTATGGATTCTTTACACGCTGTAACGGGGCCATATGCTCATGCCTTATTTGAAAAACATTTGGGTGCCCCAGAGGGAACCGTGCGTAATGGTATACCTTTAGAAGACTTCGGTGGTGGACATCCAGATCCGAATTTAGTTTATGCTCATGAATTAGTTGATATTTTATTTGGAGATAACGCTCCGGATTTTGGTGCTGCTTCCGATGGAGATGGCGATCGCAATATGATTTTGGGACGCAATTTCTTTGTAACTCCCAGCGATAGTTTAGCGGTGTTAGCAGCGAATGCGAAATTGGTACCGGCTTATAGTTCAGGTATAGCTGGTGTAGCGCGATCGATGCC
>DESS01000151.1:0-24579 GCA_002361335.1 Richelia sp. UBA3308 | reverse complement strand
ACTTCTGCTGCTGTAGATAGAGTAGCAGCCTCCATGGGAATTGATTGTTATGAAACTCCTACAGGTTGGAAGTTCTTTGGCAACCTTTTAGACGCAGGCAAAGCTACTCTTTGCGGTGAAGAAAGTTTTGGTACGGGTTCAAACCATGTACGGGAAAAAGATGGACTTTGGGCTGTTTTATTTTGGTTAAATATTATAGCATCTCGCAAGCAATCAGTGGAAGAAATTGTCCGGGAACATTGGAAAACCTATGGACGCAATTATTATTCCCGACATGACTATGAAGCAGTAGAAAAAGAAAAAGCCAATACCTTAATGGAAAATCTGCGTTCTTCATTATCATCAATGAAGGGTAAGCAGTTTGGAAAATATGAAGTCGAGTATGCCGATGACTTTAGTTATACAGATCCCGTAGATGGCAGCGTCAGTCAGAAGCAGGGAATTAGAATTGGTTTTACCGACGGTTCAAGGATTGTATTTCGACTTTCCGGTACGGGAACCCAAGGAGCAACTCTGAGAGTTTACTTAGAAAGCTACGAGCCGGATAGTACAAAACACGACCTCGATCCGCAACAAGCATTAGCAGAATTAATTACCCTTGCTGATGATATTGCTCAGATTCGTGCCAACACCGGAAGAGATAAACCTACTGTTATTACTTAATTAAACGGGAGAGTTGGGGATGGGGATGTTGGAACTCTAGTTGTTAGTTGTTAGTTGTTAGTTGTTAGTTGATAGTTGTTAGTTGTTAGTTGTTAGTTGATAGTTGATAGTTCTTACTTCTTACTTCTTACTTCTTACTTCTTACTTCTTACTTCTTACTTCTTACTTGTAGCGGTTTGTTATACCATTGCAATCGTGAAATCTAAAATCAAATAACTCCGAACATTCAATAAACACTAGCTTTTTAATTAGCGGGTGTTTATTTCATTTGTAGCGAGGGGATTTAATACTTTTGATTTTTGACTTTTTGCCCCATGCCCAATTAAAGTTATTCAATTTAGTTATTCAATTTAGTTAAAAAAATTTGCTGATGTTGGAAAGATATAAAGCCTGCGCGCAATTAACAGCTGACGAATTTTGTCAGTTAATATGTAGGTTGAATAAATCAAAAGTTTTTCAGACGCAAATAAATTTTCATGGCTATATTAACAGCCATGTTCAAATTGATAAATACTGATAATTTTTGTAACATTTTCCTCATATTATGTTCCGGTAGCTACAGGTTGTGGTTGTTGCATTAAACCCATTAAGTCATCGATTCCCTTTTGTAGATACCGCGTTACAGTCATTGGGCTAGTACCAATTTTCTTCGCTGCATCTTTACGGGAAAATTCTTTGAGAAACACCAATTCCACTGCTAAACGAGGCTTTTCTTCTAACATATTCATTGCCCCATGGAGTTGTTGGCGCTCCTCTTCTAAATGTCGCTTAGCGGCTGTATGGGGACAAGGTAATGCTTCACCCAAAGTGATTTGACAATCGATATAGTTAACAACAGTTGCATCTAAGCTCAAAGGCATGCGATTTTGAACTGCTAACTTTGTTTCTTGCCATTCTTGTACCGATACTTTCAGTTTGCAGGCAATTTCTAAATCTTGAGGCTGTCTTCCTAAGCTATCTGCTAATTGTTTACGCACTTTTTGCCCTTCATTGTACAACTCTTGCCAACGACGGGGAATTTTTAATAAAGTACTGCGATCGCGTAAAAAGTGCAACATTTCACCCCGAATATAGGGTACAGCAAAGGAACTAAATGCATATCCTTGACTGGGATCAAAACGTTCAATTGCTCTGATTAAACCGAAGTATCCAATTTGCTCTAAATCTTCATAAGGTTCATTACATTGATGGCTAAATTTATGAGCCATCTTCCGCACTAAACCACTATGCAATTTTACCAGTTTGTTGCGAAGTTTAATAGAAGGATTCTGGTGATATAGACATAATAATTCCATACCATCAGAGCGGAGAGAGGACTGAATTACTGCCATATAATTTCCTAATGGGACTCTTTTTCCGGTCAAAAACCGAGCCGAGTAAAGTTTCATCAAAGCTGTAATTATTTTCCTTGGGAATTCTTGTTCATACCATTCGTTGTTCTACTGAACTTACAAGGTGATAGACCCCTTACATACGTATTTGTACGCACATTTGATAGGTTCATCTTAAATGTGTATCTCTGAGAACAAATAGTTATTATTCCCTCAAAACTTTAAGGGGAGTAACTTTTAAGTTTATTAAGTTGTTCTTAAAAGAACCTATTACCCGTCAGGAATTTAATAAATTAGGTAAAAATAGGAGAACGAACAATGTTGTATTTTAAATCTGTTGTAAAAATATGAGTAATACGAGCAATTTCCGAAATGCATTTCGTGAGGCTGGAAGTCAACCCCTTGTAGGGCCTAACGTTATTGCCAATGCCCTTCCTTATGTTGGTGGTGGATTAGTACTTACTGCTGTGGGTACTTATGGTGGGCTTAGCGTTATCAACAATAATCCCCAACTGTTTTTCCCTACCTTTATTGGTGCGGTTATCGTAGAATTAATTTTGTTTTTCGTGGCTCAAAATGTTGCTTCTCAAGGCAATAAGCAAGTTGCATTGCCGTTATTAGCTGCCTACAGTCTTTTATCTGGCTATACCCTTAGCGGTATAGTTTTTGTAGCACTGAGAACTCAAGGAGTAGGGATTGAAGGTATTGGTATCGCTGCCCTTGGTTGTGGAGTCACTTTTATCGCCGCTCGTCAAATTGGTTCAAATCTCTCTGACTCTGACGGCATAGCTTTAACAAAAACTGTCAGTTTGGGTGTGATTGCCTTAATTGTAGTAATGCTTCTGCAATTAGTATTCTCCTTATTTGGCGTTTACACTCCAGGATGGTTAGAAATAGGTATTTCTGGTTTGGGTGTATTACTATTTGCTGGTGCTGCGGTAGTTGATTTCTACGTACTTCCCCGTACTTACAATGATGACGAATATTTACCGGCAGCCTTATCGATGTATTTAACATACATCAATTTATTTGTGTTCATTTTACGCCTGTTGATTGCCATTAACGGCGGCGATAGAGATTAATAAATTGAGAATGGGACATTGAGAATTAGCATTTAGGTGTTAAAAATTTTTATTTCTATCCCTTTGCTGCTCTATCCCCTTTAATTCTAATTTAACTAAAAAGTGATTTAATCTATCAGGTAGGCTTTTAGTCTGCCTTTTTTTGTGACAATTTGAACTTAAACATACTACTCGATCAAACCAAAATTGCGGGGTGAAGGGGCGTGAGTAGTGAGTAGTGAGTAGTAAAAAATTACCAGCACTCGGTACTTGGTGGACTACTAGGACGAATGCAAGCCTTCCTAAATGCGATAAGCCAAATAATACACTTTTGTGTATGTATCCCTCAAGTGACATCCTGTACAATAACACTAAGTTTAATTTGTTGCACTCGACTAAAAGTTAGATTTACAGCACTTTGTAGAAATTTGAGTACAGTACTATATTTTAAAACTCTTGTGGTACGGGCATGGCTGCTCGTATAAATTTACTTCATAAAGATGAAATAATTAAACAAGTAAGCCTTTCCATTTTTTATTTTTCAAACTAGATATTTTAGTCAACCTAGGCTGAATTATTCAGATTATATTTTGCTTATATTTTGCAAAAATTACCATCAATACCTATGGAAAAAATTCTTGTAGTAGATGACCATCATTTAATCATATCTGGAACCCTTAATATGTTACAAAATCAATATCCAGATATACAGGTTTTTATCGCTAAAACAGCAGAAGATACTCTCTATGAAATGGAAAAGATTCAAAAAGCAAATTCACCATTTGACCTGATTATATTAGACTTATCGATTCCGGAAAAAACTGGAATGATGGCTAACATCGATACCGGTATTAAATTAATCAAGAATTTATTAAGTAAATATCCGCATCAGAACCTAATGGTACAAAGTAGTTATGCCAAGGCACTAGTAAGAATAAAATATGAAATAGATGAACATCAAGGAGGTTTTGTTATTGCTGATAAAGGACTTTCCGAACAAGATGTATTGAATCGTGTCAATTTAGGATTACAAGGAGCTACTCATACAAAAGATATCAAAAATGGATTGGAATTAAAGCCGGAATGGCTGGAAGTTTTGAGTATGGCATTTGATGAAGGATTGCAAGATAAAGTAATTGCAGAAAAAATGCATTTACATGAACGTACAGTGCGTGCATATTGGACAAAGATTCAAGATGCTTTACATATTTATCCTGAAGATTGTAAGCAAGGAGGCAAAAATATGCGAATTCAAACTGAAATTCGAGCTCGAGAGGAAGGTTTGATTGACTAAATGGGCCGAAAGGGCATTGGGCATGGGGCATTGGGCATGGAAAAATAAATTGACGACTTAGTTTGTTGGTGGTGAAAATTATTTTTTCATCGGGACTTCCTTCTGAAAAACAATTTTGAGACAAGGCTCATTTTATGTTAGAAAAAATTAGGCAGAGAGTTAAAGATGAAATACCTATTTGGCGTATTGCAGCAATTCCTGGAATAGCACTGATTCTAATTGTAGTTCTTGCTAGATTGACTGGTTCATTACAATTTTTAGAATGGATGTTACTTGATACATTTTTAAAGATGCGTCCTCATGAAGCTGTAGATGAAAAAGTTGTAATTGTTGGTATAAATGAAGATGACATAAAAAAAATAGGACGCTTTCCAATACCAGATCGAGAAATAGCAGGATTAATCAAAAAAGTACATAGTTATAAACCCAGAATTATTGGTGTTGATATCTTTAAAGATGTACCAGTAGAGCCTGGAAGTAAAGAATTAGGTCAAATATTCAAAGAAAATAAAGATATCATTGGGATTGAAAAAATTTTAAAACCAGATAAAATTGGTCCTCCTCCGAATTTATCTAGAAAACAAGTTGGTTTTGTCGATATTATTCCAGATAAAGATGGTAAATATAGACGTTATTTACTATGGAGTCCAAATCTCGAAAATCCTAACAATGGAGAAGAAAAATTTTCTTTCTCTTTGCGTTTAGCAACAGCTTATTTATTTGCCGAGAATATTACTTTAAATCAAGATATGAATTATTCTCATGCTATTCGATTTGGTTTTACAGAACTCCCCATTTTCGCTTCAAATACTGGGGGATATGTAAACACAAATGATGGTGGGCTGCAAATATTAATGAATTTTCGTAATGGCAAAGGAAGTTTTCGGGTTTTATCACTTCACGATATTAAAAATAATAAAATTAACCCAAATATACTGCGAAATAAAATAGTCATAATTGGGATGACTGCTATTACTGTCACAGACTTTTTCAATACTTCTGCAATTTCTGGTATAAAGCTGAAAGGACAAATTTCTGGAGTAAAATATCATGCTCATGCTACTAGCCAAATTATTAATGCTGTTATGAATGGACGACCTTTATTAAAAACTTGGTCGGATAATTGGGAATATTTGTGGATAATTATTTGGGGTTTTGTTCCTATTATTATTGGTCGTTTAACACAGTCTGTATGGAAGAATTTATTCGCTGTTGCTACTAATATTATTTGTTTAACTGGAGTTGGTTATTTATTCTTGATGTGGTGGGGCTGGTGGATTCCTGTTGCACCAGTTTTATTAATTTTAGTAATTAATGGTGTTGGATTGAGTGCTTTTGCTTTTTATCAACACGATCGCGCTCTGAAATCTCAAATTAATGAACGACAATCTACTATAGAATATACTTTTACTGTTATTCATAACGGTCCTTTACAAACATTAGCTAATGCTTTAAGTCAACTACGTACTGAAGAATTATCACAAGAAAAATTGATTTCACAACTTGAAACCCTTAATCATGAAATTCGAGATATTGGAGATTTTCTCAAAAAAGATGCTTTAAATAGTGAAGAAATTTTACGTTTAGGAAGTGGTTTAATTTTAGATTTAAATAAACCAGTTAATGAACTTTTTTATGAGGTATATAACAGTACTTTACAAAGAGATGATTTAAAATATTTACCTAATATTAAAGTAAAAACTCGCTCATTTGAACCAATTAACGATAAATATTTAAATCTCCAACAGAAACGGGAACTCTGTCAATTTTTAGAAGAATCTTTATGCAATGTTGGAAAACACGCTCATGGGGCTAAACGAATTCAAGTAACTGGAAAAAAACAGGATGGATGGTACACTTTAAGCATTAAAGATAATGGTTGTGGTATTAATTCATCTAGTGAAAGTAAAGGTACAAAGCAATGTCAAGATTTAGCTTACAAATTGCATGGTACTTTTAGACGGGAATCTATTTCTCCTAAAGGTTGTTTATGTGAAATTAGTTGGCGTTTAATAGTTAGAAAAAATTTCCTGCAAAATATACAGTCTTATTTCCAATATTGGATTCATAGAATTCACATTTTTATTTAATCGTAGTTAAGGGAGAATCATATGATAATTCATCAAATATCTTGGATATTAAATAAAAACATCAATCGTAAATTGTTAAGTGGTTTTTTTCTCTTATTACTGTTTTTTCCAACAGCATCAACTGCAAATAATCCACCCCAAACCAAGCAACATGAAGTAAACTCTTCTAAAACTAACAAACGTAGAAAGCCTCGGAAACCACCCAGTGATTATTCTAGAGCTGGAGGTTCAAGAGGTTGTCCCGGAAAAACCAATATTCCTTTAACAGTACTTGCACCGAATACATTTGTAGGAGAAACAACTTCGGTTCGTCCAACTTTTGCCTGGTTTGTATCCAAGGCTCAACCAACTGAATTCCGCTTGTTTGAATTAGATGCAAGTACATCTACACCGAAAAGAATTGGTACTCCAATTAAATTACAAAGTGAATTGGGAATTAACCAATTATCCTTAACTGAAAACCAACCAGCATTGACTGTAGGTAAAACATATATTTGGCAGGTATCAATTGATTGTCCAGATAGTCCTTTTATCCAAAGGGCAGAAATAATGGTAGTTCAAAAGCCTGCTCTTAATGATAAACTAAATAAGATGTCGAATGATTCTCAGAAAGCATATATTTATGCTGAGGAGGATTTATGGTATGAAGCTTTAGAAGAGGCTCTTAAGGTTGCACCTCAAGGAAAACTGGGACAACTAGGTTCGGAGATTGTACAAAAACTTGCTCAATCTGATAATTTTATCCCTGAGCGATCGCAATCTGATGGAACGGATGTTTTACAAAATGAAATTCAACTACGAAGAAATTATTTAGAACAGATTGCTAAAGAAAATTAATCTGAGTTTTTATTAAGTTCTATTGCGGTTTGTAATATATTTAAACGCAAAGGTACGCAGAGGAAAACGCGGAGGAGCGCAGAGTTTTTTTTACTTTCATTTCAAAACTCTTGTGGTACGGGCATCCCTGCCCGTGTCAATTTACCTCATAAAGATGAAATATGCTGTAATTCACCAACCCTTATTTTTGATTTAGAAAATTTTTTTAATGAATTATGATTACAACCAATTACCAATCATAATAAAAGGTGCCCAATATCCAGGATTATCATATTGATCGTTAACATCATCTAGTTCCTTTGCTTGAAGTAATTTTATTTGAGCTTGTTGTAGAGCTTCTGCTTTACTTTTTCCGGCACGTAAATTTTGATAAAATTCTTCTACTAAAATTGGTGTAGATTTGTCTCTTACTGCCCATAATGAAGCCAGGGCACTTCTGACTCCCACTTGTAAAGCAATGCCAGCTAAACCTAGAGTAGCACGTTGATCTCCTAGGGCTGTTTCACAGGCTGTTAAGGATAATAGTTCAATTGAATTAATGCCACCACTAAATTCTCTTAAGACTTTCTCTAATTCATTGATTGTTAATTTTTGATTATTTCCTGCAACTAAAAATGTATCTTCTGGTATTATCCCAAACTGGGCATGAGTGGCAATATGAATCACGGGATAAATATTTTTGTTGAGTCGTTGTCTCAAATTACTTAATGTAAAGTTTTGATTCAAAAGTGGTTCTGTATTGGGAAAGATTTTTTGAAGGCTTTTTATTTCTCTATTTACATTAGATAAGGCTGAAAATTTTTGTCCATCTATATCGGCTGATTGGTTAACACCTGATATCAAAGCACGACTGTTTTCTGTGTTCAGTTTTTTCGGTGCTGTTAGACGCAAGCTTGGTGTTGTAGCTATGGCATATTTTTCAATTAAATATTTGTTTTGATTGCTGTTATACAGGGCTGCCATTGGTATGCTACGAAATAATCCATCTTGTACAAATACAAAGGTTTTTATTTTCTCTGGATTAATATACTTCTCGAATGGCGCAATTAACATTTTATATAATTTTGCAGCCTGTGTGGTATCATAAACAAATTCTTTGGGTGCATTTACCAAGCTTTGGCGAAATTCTTTTATTAATCTGTTAAGTTCTTGAGTAGTAATATTTTGACCATTTTCTTGTTTAATCCATTCAAAGTATGATTCTTGAGTTGATGATTCTTGATTTGGTAAATTCAGTAAAATTACAGCTTCATTTTCTAAAATTATTGAACTAAATACAGCAGTATCATCTCCTAATAATTCATCAACTTGTTGCGGTCTAATTGCTGCTAAAATACATTCATTACCAAAGTAATTTTGCAATTCAGCTAATCTCAATGAATCAATTATTGTCCGAGCTTCAGTTAATCGATCGTTATTTTCTTTAACCTGTTTATTCCCTTTTTGTTGAAAACTGATTTTTTCGTCAATTTGTTCGAGTTTTAATTCGGCTAATTTACGGTATATGGGTTGAATTACATCCCGAAAGTCTAACTGTAAGTCTCTATTTGCTGTGAGAATATCGCCACGAATTTTTTCTAATGTTTGAAATGCTCGTTCATAAGCATCTATCGCTTTTAACTGATTACCTTTTTTTTGCAAAAGCCTTCCTGTTTGCCATTCCCACAAATATACACTATCTTTGGCTTGTAAATTTTGATCGGCAATTATTAATGCTTGTCGAGTGAAATCCAATGCTCGATCGTAATTTCCCTGACATTCATAATAATGTCCTTTTGCTCCTAATGCAAAAGATTGAGAACGTAAATTTTGTATTTTATTAGCTATCTTTACAGCTTTATTAAATAGTTTCTTAACTTCTCTTGATGACAGTTTTCGATTTGATTGTTCTGTTATCGAGCATTGAGTTAATGGTAAAGTATTTATATTCTCGCCAGGTAAATTTGCTAAATCGATCGCAGCATAAACTTTTTGCGGTGAATCTGGTAATTTGTCTAAAATTACTAACGCTTCTTCTATAGATTGATTTAATTTATTTTGGTCAAATAAATTGAATCTTTTGCTACGAAAATAAATTTGAATCAAATTCATAATAGCTCTCATCTGAACCGATTCATCATTTTTATTTGTTGCAATTTGCAAACTATTTAGAAAACTTTTCTCAGCATTTTGGTAAGACAATTTTGCTTCGTTGATAAATTCATCATACTTATCCTCACGATTTATTTGAGCCGATTCTGCACGTAGAATCCAAAGTTGTGCTTGACTTAAATAGACATTCCCCAAACTATTTTCTATTAAAAAATTATTATTCGCATTACTAATTTCTTTTGCATCCTCCAAATACTTAATTGCTAATTCATACTGAGCTAATTGACGATAAGCTTCCCCAAGACTTCCTAATGCTGCAACTTTTCCTTGTTCATCTTCTTGACTTTTAGCAATTTCTAAAGCACTCTCGCGAAAACAACTTGATTTTTCGCCAATTTTCTTCTCTTCTATTTCTTCCTCTTCTACACCACATAAAAATTCGATTGCTTTTTTAGGTTGTCCTAAACTGCTGTATGCTTGGGCTAATTCAGTCAGTGCTCTTCCAGTTTCTAAGTGGTTTTTTAATTGCCGATGTAAACTTACTACCTCCTCCCATTGCTTCACACTCTGCTCTATGTCGCCAACTTTTTGATTTGCGATCGCTAAGTTTCCTAACACAATTGCTTGTTTGTCAAGCTGTTGGTTTTTTCTATATATTTGTAAAGCTATTTTCCATTGTTCAATTGCTTTTCTAAATTCTCCTTGCTGATAATATTCAACACCTTTCTCTACCAGTTGACTCGGATTCTGATTTTGTGCTTTGACAACCGTACCGAATTCGATTTTTTGAGTTAAAAGAGTAACATCGCTAATTGATAAAGTAAGTGTCAAACTAATGAGAAACAAGGCTGGCAAAAATCGGTTTTTTATTGATGGGTATTGCTTTGACATAATTCAACTCCACCGGCTTATTTTACTTAATTTGCAAGTATTTATTATTACTTTAAATCCCACTGTATTGTTTTTTCAATTCTTACTTATAAACATTAATATGATTAAATAAAAAAAGTCATGTGATTTGAGATTTTGGATTTGAATAAACGATACATTTGTTTTATATTTTAGATTGTATTTTTATCGGAGTTTTTTCAGCAGATTTTATCTTATACCAATTCTGTATGAGGCTGCACAATTTACCTTACTCTATAAGAATCGGGCTACTTAAACAAAGCCCCTTTGGAGGGGCACAATTGACCACATATTTATAAAGAAATGGTATTACTAAAGTAGATTCGCACCGGCAGGGATGCCCGTACCACAAGAGTTTTAAAATCAAAATCTTTTTACTCTTCCCTCTTGCCTCCTGGCTTATGGAGGGGGATAATTTTTCATACCTACCTACTTAATAGTGTATTTCCTAAACCTGATAACTGCTGTTTATATGCACTCAACAACTATAAGAATAATCAGATTTTTATTTTTCAGTTTGATTATTGCTAGTTTTACACCATTAAAACAATTAGCTCGTGCCCAATCAACTCCTCCTGATGGAGTTACAATTCCTCCAAACACACCACAACGAATTGAAGAAACTATCCCTAAACCTAGAAAAACACCCCTACCTTCTACACCAGAACCTTCAAAAACTCCTTCTTTACAATTACCTCCTGTAGATACACCCGCAACACCGACAACTCCCAATAACGAGGGAATTTATCTGAAAAAAATTGAAATTTTAGGTAATACTGTTCTCAAAAATGAAATTAATCAATTAATCAAAAAATATGAAAAATGTGAAAATTTTGCTTGCTCTATACCCTTTGAAGAATTAGTTCAATTACGCTCTGACATCACCAAACTTTATATTGACAATGGTTATATTACATCTGGTGCATTTATCTTAAATAATCAATTTTTAGAAACTGGTATTATAAAAATCAAAGTAGTAGAAGGTGAACTGGAACGAATTGAAATCAACGGACTAAATAGACTACAAAAAAATTATGTCAGAAGTCGCCTTGAATTAGCAACCAAACCTCCCTTAAACCGCAAACGCTTAGAAGAAGCATTACGATTATTACAACTCGATCCTTTATTACAACAAGTTAACGCCGAATTACTTGCAGGTACTTCTCCCGGTAGAAATATTTTACAAATACAATTGCAAGAAGCACCTGCTTTGAATGCGGGTATTATAATTAATAATTATCAATCCCCTACTATTGGTTCTCTACAAGGAATTGTATTTGCTAATTACAATAATTTATTCGGTTTTGGCGACAAATTCAGCGCTGAATACGGTTTGACAAATGGTTTAGATATATACAATTTTGCTTATACAATACCAGTAAATGCTTTAGATGGTACAGTTAATATCCGCTACAGTAATAATAATAGTCAGATAGTCCAAGACAGATTTGATGAATTAGGTATTCGCAGCGACTCAGAAACCTTTTCATTAGGAGTACGACAACCTTTAATTAGAAAACCCGATACAGAATTTGCTCTTGGTTTAGCCTTAGATGTACGTCGCTCTCAAACATTTTTACTTGATGATGAACCTTTTTCCTTTTCAGAAGGACCAGAAGATGGTGAATCTAGAGTAACAGTAATTCGCTTTTCCCAAGAATGGCTGCAACGAAACGCAACACAAGTAATTGCTGCGCGATCGCAATTTAGTGTTGGTATTGACGCATTTGATGCTACCGTTAACGACAGTGGTGTTGATGGACGTTTTTTTACTTGGTTGGGACAATTCCAATGGGTAAAACAAATCTCACCCAGAAATTTAATGTTGGCTAAAATCAATGCTCAATTCACACCAGATGGTTTACTACCTATAGAAAAAATTAGTCTGGGTGGAGTAGATACCGTGCGAGGATATCGCCAAAACCAACTTGTGGCGGATAATGGCATTATTGGTTCAGTAGAATTGCGTTTTCCTTTAACATTAGATAACTCATTACAAATTAGACCATTTTTTGATATTGGTACTGTTTGGAACAACCAAGAAGAAAATCTGTATCCACAAACTATTGCAGCTTTAGGATTAGGTTTAAGCTGGCAAGCACGACGGGATTTATTTTTACAATTAGATTACGGTATTCCCTTAATCACAGTTGAAGATGAAGGTGATTCGTTACAAGAAAATGGTCTTTACTTTTCACTGCGATATCAACCTTTTTAATTTTATTGTTTATTTATACAGAAGTTTACATAAGTTTGAGTACAGTAATATATTTTAAAATTATTGTGATACGGGCATCCCTGCCCGTCCAAATTTATCTTATAAAATCATTAATTTGGGATAAACACATTTTTAGGGTTCTCTACCTTGTTATTAATTATATTTACTTAGACATTGTATGAAATATGAAACCTATGTTCCAGAAGATACAAAGGTCAAAGATTTAAATTCTGATAAAGATAAAGATAGTTTAAACCCCCAATCAAGATAGTGTAAATGACAAGTGAAATCACTGGTTTTTTTATATAATCAACTACTAGGTAAAAATAATGATTATTTCACCTTGCATTTCGGGAATTTGATTGTAAACAATTTAGGTCAAAAAATAAATTTGCAAGTAAATAAATGGGGAATTCTATGAGTTTTAATTTGAAAAAATTAGCAGTAGCAACTGCGGTTTTGGTTAGTACGGTGGGGTTGTTTGGAGAGTCTGCGGAGGCTTTGATAGGAATTCATTCCGGAGATTCAGAATTTAAGCAAGACGGACAGCAGCTGCAAGGTTCATTTGATATAGTGACAGATAAACCTTTTGACGACGCTGTTGAGAGCTTTTCCTTAACAGATCCAAGTACTGGTGAGACACTTTTCACATCTGCTATAGGGAGTATAAAACCAGAACTACTTGAGACAGAAAATGAGGTAAACGATTTTTTGAAGAGTAAGGAATTGGACAAGTTTGGAATTACCAGAGATGACGTATTTGATAGGATTCCAAATGGGGAGGAACCTATTGCTAGTTATGTAGTGGATCTCAGTAATGATTTAAACCCGAACGAAGAGGGACAATTAATATTGTTTTATGATAATGAATTTGCATCGGAGGAGAATGGTTGGGAACAAAATTTAGTTGATTCTCTGGAACAGGTTCTAAGATATGCCGGAGAAGAAACAGTACCGGGAGTATTAATTCGTGACTCCAGGGATGGTTTAGACGATAATATTCCTAATGTTCCTAATGATGTTAATGTTAGAAACGGGCGCACAGTAGATAGATTTGGTGTAGGTGAAGAATTCCCGGCTAGCGTGCCATTTTCTGTAACAATACCAGAACCTACTACAGGAAATAGTTTATTAATTGCAGGTGCTTTTGGTGGATTATTAATACTTAAGCGAAATCAACGTGTAAAAAAACTAAGAGCGAACATCAAAAATTAAAAAGCTTGATTTAGCTTGGTTGTCTCGTTCCTTGTCTCTGGCAAGGAATGCAACATTTGAGGCTCTGCCTTCTTGATTGATTAAAGGCGGAGCCATTACACTTAACAAAGTTTAATGAACACCTAGCCCGATATCGATATATTCTGCTATTAGCTAGATTTCATCGAGAATTTATGAAAGCTTCTACTTTCCGATGTAGCTTTGTTAACCGGAGTATTGTATTATTCTCACTGCTGGCTTCAATTCCAGTTGGGGCCGAAATTACTCCAGATGACACTCTGCCAAACAATTCTGTGGTTACACCAGCAGAAGAAAACACTACACGAATTCAAGAAGGTACCCAGCGCGGTGGGAACCTGTTCCACAGCTTTCAAGAATTTTCCATTGAATCTGGTGATACTGCCCGTTTTGAGCATGATTCAGGCATTGAGAATATTATTACACGGGTTAGGGGAGCCGCTTCTAATATTGACGGAACTATTCAAACACGTATTAATGGAACTACAGATAAAGGTAGTGCGAATCTTTTTATTATTAATCCCCGTGGCATCATCTTCGGAGGAGATGCCAGTTTAGATATCGGTGGCTCATTTATTGGTAGTACGGCAGATAGCATTAAATTTGCCGATCAAACGGAATTTAGCGCCACTGATGCACAAAACTCTTCTTTATTAACTGTCAGTGTTCCTCTAGGGCTACAATTTGGTTCAAATCCGGGAGAAATTGTCAATCGCTCTCAAGTAAATCCCAATGGTGAACCAAATAGTGCTGGTTTGCCTATTGGACTCAAAGTTCCAAACGGTGAAACTCTCGCATTGGTAGGGGGTAATCTTGAGTTTCTAGAAGGTGGTAGTTTAACAGCCAGAGAAGGAAGAATTGAGTTGGGTAGTGTTGCGGCTAATAGCTTAGTCAGTCTCAATCAAATAGAAACTGGTTATGCACTCGGATATACAGATGTACAAAACTTTGGAGACATTATACTTGAAGAAAGGGCTAGTATTGATGCAAGTGGTGAAGGTGGGGGTGCTATCCAAGTACAGGGGAAAAATATAAATCTCACGGAATCAGCCATTTTCGCTTTCACAGAAGGCTCAACCCCAGGGAAAAATTTAGAAATAAATGCCTCTGAATCTTTGAAATTAAATGAAGCCGCACAAATTGGAACTTTTGCTTTTGGTGAAGCAAAAGCAGGAGATATAATAGTCAAAGCTTCAGATTCAATAGAATTGGTAGGAGTATCTTCAGATAATGGTTTACCTAGTGGTTTTTTTGCTCAGGTTTTTGAAGGTACGGGTAATGGCGGCGATATAAGAGTTGAAACTAGTCAACTAAGTATCAAAGGTGGAGCCGTTATTGATGCCTCAACAGTTGGTGCAGGTAATGCAGGTAATATTTTAGTCAAAGCCTCAGATACTATACAACTAGTTGGAAGAACACCAAATTTTGAGAATGCCAGTGGAATTTTTGCTCAAGTGGCACAGAATGCAATCGAAGAAAATACAGGTAGTGCTGGAAATATAAACATTAAAACTAGACAACTCAATTTGGAAGCAGGAGCGCAAATATCTAGTGCAGGGCGTAAAGAAGGCAATGGAGGAAATGTAAACGTTGATGCGAAGGATTCTATTACAGTCACCGGAAGTTCACCCACCGCAACATTATTGGGTGGTAGCAGTGGCATTTTTGCTACCGCTGAAGGTGAAGGAGCCACTGGTAATCCCGGACAATTAGATATCACTACAGGACTACTAAGGGTAGAAAATGGCGGTAAAATTTCAGTAGATAACAGAAGTACTGGAGAACAACAACAACAAGGAAATTTAACCTTGAATGTTGACAACTTAGTTATCCGTGATGGGGGATTAGTTCAAGCTCGCACTTTTAATACAGGTCCAGGTGGTAATTTAATAGTTAACGATGCCGATTCTGTAGAAGTTTCAGGTTTTGCTACTGGCATTCTTGGTGAGGATATTGTTAATAGTCGCTTATCGGTGAACAGCGAAGGTACTGGTACAGCAGGTAACTTAGAAATCAATGCCAATAGAATTGAATTAGATAATCAAGGCAAACTCATTGGTGAAACCAGAGCTGTGGCTGACGGGGGCAATATTATCTTAAATCTCAATGAATCATTGTTCCTACGTCGTGGAAGTAGGATTTCGACTTCTGCCGGTACTGATGATGCTCCCGGCGATGGTGGAAATATTTCTATTAATACTCCTAATGGTTTTATCATTGCTGTACCCGAGGAAAATAGTGACATTACCGCTAATGCTTTCAGTGATGCTGCTGGTAGAGTTGAGATAAATTCCCAAGGTGTCTTTGGTATCGAAGCTCGCCAACAAGAAGATGAAACAACAAGCGATATAACAGCCAGTTCTCAAGAAGGTCCTCAAGGCGTGACAATAATTAATGCACCTGATGATAGCACAATTCAAGAGGGCCTCGTAGAATTACCACAAAATCTAATTGATAGCGAAGCCTTAGTTGCTAATAGCTGTGTTGTCAGAAGTAACCAAACAAATGGTACATTCTTCATTACAGGTAAATCAGGTTTACAAGATCGTCCAGGGGATGCAATTCCTTCAAAATATTCTACCGTTAAAGTGCAACCCGTACCAAATCATTCTTCAACAAAACCCCGTCGCTGGAAAATAGGCGATAAGCCCTTCGGCCATGCGCTTCGCGATCGCATAGTCGAACCAACAGGAGTTTATCATCTAGAGAATGGACAACGTATTCTTAGTCGGGAATGTGGCAAATAAATCAAAAAAACTCTGCGAAACTCCGCGCCCTCCCTCCGCGCCCCTCTGCGTTTAATATATAATTCCCATGCCAACAGATTTGATCTGACTGGATTTTTGATGGACACTTAAAACCAACCACTCGCGACAAAATTTTGGATTTTTATAGTTATATTTATATAGGGGAAATACCCACGGTTATAGATTATAATACATAGATTCTAGAAGCATCAAAGCAAAAAATCGCAAACAAATATGGAAGTTCTAGAACTGAAACGCGAAATCGAAACGTTATCTAATCGCCTGGGTAAAACTCAGGACTATCTTTGACTTACCCGCACTCAAAGCTAAAATTCAAGACTTAGAACAAATCGCAGCACAGCCGGAATTTTGGGATGACCAAAATAAAGCTCAAGATACCCTGCAAGAACTTAACGAACTCAAAGAACATCTCCAACAGTATCATAATTGGCATTCTAGTTTAGAAGATACTAGGGCAGTTGTCGAACTTTTAGAATCCGAAACCGATGAGTCACTGCTGAATGAAGCCGTATCCAACGTTACAAACCTCAGTCGCGAACTCGATCAATGGGAGTTACAACAATTACTTTCTGGTCCCTACGATACTAAAGGCGCTTTATTGACAATTACAGCCGGTGCTGGCGGTACTGATGCTCAAGACTGGGCAGAAATGATGTTGCGAATGTATACCCGGTGGGCAGAAAGTCATGGTTATAAAGTTAACCTTTCCGATAAATCTGACGGAGATGAAGCCGGTATAAAATCCGCAACACTTGAAATTACCGGGCGTTACGCCTACGGGTATTTACGTTCCGAAATGGGCACCCATCGTTTAGTCAGGATTTCTCCTTTCAACGCCAACGGTAAACGACAAACCAGTTTTGCTGGGGTAGAAGTCATGCCCCAGATAGATGACAACGTAGAATTAGATATTCCCGATAAAGATTTAGAAATTACCACATCCAGGGCAGGCGGTAAAGGCGGACAAAACGTCAACAAAGTCGAAACTGCAGTACGAATTGTGCATATTCCTACAAATATTGCCGTGCGATGTACAGAAGAGCGATCGCAATTACAAAACAAAGAGAAAGCCCTTGCCCGATTGAAAGCAAAGCTGTTAGTAGTTGCTCAAGAACAACACGCCAAAGAAATCGCCGAAATTCGCGGTGATATGGTAGAAGCCTCTTGGGGAAATCAAATACGTAACTACGTATTTCATCCTTATCAAATGGTAAAGGACTTACGTAGCAACATCGAAACAACCGCGATCGCCGACGTAATGAATGGCGACTTAGATTCCTTCATTCAAGCCTATCTACGACAGGAAAATCAAGTAGTGGATAATGCTTAATTTAAACATGGGACAAGGAAGTCCCCATGAAAAAATAATTGTCACCACCAATTATCTAAGTCGTGAATTTTTTTCCATGCCCCATGCCCCATGCCCCATGCCCTTCGGCCCGACATAAAAGTCATGAGATATTAATTTTTCTCATTTAAGCTTTAATTTGCCTAAATTCTCGGAAAAATGCCAAGTAGGCACTCGGATTCTCAACAATTTGTTACATTAGTACAAGAGTGTTTTATCAATGAATTATGAACGACTCTTTTACTAAAGAAGAAAAACCCAGCTATACAAAACTGGCAATGCGTAATATGGTGCAAAAGGGTGGTACCTCACTAAAACATTTTGCACTTACTACTTTTGGATTATTGGCTGTTTTGATTGGTCTTGCTTATCTAACTCGTTAGTGAGGAGAGACCCTCGTGGATAAACGGCGAATTGAAGTTTATATAGAAGACTATTATGATAAATCTTCTCAGGAATTGGCTGTAGAAAATGGGGATGGTAATATCGGCATTTGTGCTGACACTTGGCAAAAATGGTTTTGTCAATGGTTAGATATAATGCAAAACGATATTCCCCCAGCCGATTTTTATGAAATTGGGCTGCGCTTGACGGATGATAGGGAAATTCAAACTCTAAATTCTATGTACCGTCATCAAGATAAGCCTACAGATGTTTTGGCTTTTGCAGCTTTGGAAGTAGATTCGCCACAACTTACGATCCCAGATGACTCCGAACCCTTATATCTTGGGGATATCATTGTTTCTCTTGATACTGCTTCTGTACAAGCAACACAGCAAGGACATGCTTTAAAAACTGAATTAGCTTGGTTAGCATCTCATGGTTTTTTACATCTTATCGGATGGGATCATCCGGATGAAGAGAGTTTGCGACGAATGCTGAAAAAGCAAGTGATATTACTGAAGACGCTAAGTATTGATATTGACATAAAATAGATACGCCCATTGACTTCTTTAATGTCATACTTGAATAGTAATTTTATAATACCTCTGTAGAAAATAGCCATTTTGATTGATTGAACCCGATTAAATCCGCGAAAATTTGATCTTTACGATTGCAATATTTATTTTTTTATGTCTATGTCTCAGCAAATTTCCTCTCCACCCCAACCAAATAGTTTAGAAACAGTTGTCTCTAAACAAGTGTCTAAACAACGACAATTATCTTGGACAGTTGCCTCGAATTTGTTCGTTAGTTTTAAATATGCCTGGGCTGGAATTACCTATGCTTTTCAAACTCAACGTAATTTTCGCATCCACGTATCTGTCTGTGCTTTAGCTATTGGTTTAAGCGTTTTTTTGCATTTGAAGCCTGTAGAAGTAGCAATAATTGCAGTTACTAGCGGTTTAGTTCTAGCTTTGGAGTTGCTAAATACTGCTGTTGAATCTGTTGTTGATTTAACAGTTGAGCAAAGGTACCATGAATTAGCAAAAATAGCTAAAGACACTGCTGCGGGTGCCGTACTGGTTTCAGCTTTGGTGGCGGTGTTGGTAGCTGCTATGCTTATATTGCCTCCTTTGTTCGAGTTGATTTTATCATCATTGTAAGTTTTACAATTTATTTTTATAAACATTAAAGGACAAGCGAGGCATCTCCAGATAAAAAGGAGTTAGATCGCTGTGCTGATAGTCATAGATAATTACGATAGCTTTACCTATAATTTGGTGCAGTATTTGGGAGAATTAGCTGTTTTATTTCCTGTTGCGGGCCAAATTAAGGTGTTTCGTAATAATAAGATTTCTATAGATGAAGTTCGGGCATTACAGCCTGATGGTATTATTATTTCCCCTGGTCCAGGACGACCAGAAGATGCAGGAATTTGTTTAAAATTAATTGAAGAATTGGGATCAAAATACCCAATTTTGGGCGTGTGTTTGGGACATCAAAGTATAGCGAGAGTATTTGGTGGTAAAATAGTTTCTGCTCCAGAGTTGATGCACGGCAAAACCTCTCAAGTTTTTCATACCGGAGTAGGAGTTTTTCGGGGATTGGATAATCCGATGACGGCAACCAGGTATCATAGTTTAGTAATAGAGCGAGATACCATTCCAAATGTGTTGGAAATCACTGCCTGGGTTGAAGATGGGACAATAATGGGAGTGCGACACAGGAACTTTCCTCACATAGAAGGTGTCCAATTTCATCCAGAGAGTATCCTGACTGATTCAGGAAAGCAATTATTGCAAAACTTTCTAGAAAAATTACCTTTGAGAGAGTAAATGAAACGACGACAATTGATTGGCTACGCTGGAGCGGGGTTAGCAGGTGCGTTGTTTGCTAACTTAGGTTCTGGATTGCGGGTTAATGCCCAATCTGGTGGTTCGCTATCAATTCAGTGGTTGGGTCATACTAGCTTTTTGTTTATTGGTGCTGGTACCAAAATTTTGTCAAACCCTTTTCGTAGTATAGGCTGTACGGCTGGCTATCGTCCACCCAAGGTTGCTGCCGATTTAGTATTAATTAGCAGTCAATTGTTGGATGAAGGTGCGGTGGAAGATTTACCTGGGCAACCCAAATTAATTTATCAGCCTGGGGTTTATGAGTTTAACGATATACAATTTCAGGGGATGCCAATAGATCACGATCGCATTGGCGGAAAACGTTTTGGTGTAAATACGGCTTGGCGGTGGAAGCAAGCAGGAGTTAATATCTTGCATTTAGGAGGTGCAGCTGGAGATATTAAGGAACAAAGAATTCTCATGAGTCCCCCTCTTCCCGATCGTCTTGATGTGTTATTAATACCTGTAGGAGGTAGTGCCAAGGCTTACAATGCCCAAGAAGCCAAGCAGGTTATAGATAAACTAAACCCCAGATTAATCATTCCTACTCATTACCGTACACAAGCAGCTGATAAGGAAACTTGTAAAGGCGAATTTGATATTGCTCCTTTAGATGATTTTCTCACCCTAATGAGCGGAACCAAGGTACGCCGTAATAATAGTGACACCATTAGTATTAGTCCCGGTAATTTACCAGAGAATCGCACGATTCAGGTTTTTAGTTACAATTTTTAATCATAGATTTATCGTTCGTGTAGAGCAGGCTTTCGAGTCTGCTTTTAATTTATTAAGGTTTATTAATAAGATTGAAAATTATCCTTGTATAATTTCAAATTAACAATAATCCACCAATTATAAAACTTTTATATTCATATTCCTTCACAATCTCGTTACTCAACTTTACACAATAATTTTTATTGACAGAATTCTCAATAAAGTCACGAGATTACAAGCCTTTCTGGTAAAATAGCCATATTGTATGCTTAGGGAAGCAGTTTATTCAATTTCCAGCTTTTTGATCAATTAACCCTCAATAAAGTAGCAATTACCTTTGCATATTGTATTTTTTACGTACTACAAAATAAATTTAGAAAAACAAGACGATCTTAAAAGTATTAAGAAATATAAATTCTAGTGTGATTTAAAATACTAAATTTAGCCTAATTGGATACTGATATTGACAAATTAATTCTTTTAGTATCTCTTTAAAACATAAAAAATAATTATTTGAGGGCTTCAATAGACTATTTACCTAGATTTCCTTGGAAATTCCCTAGGGACAATAAATATTAAAGTGTTTCGATATATTTTTATCTTGCTCGTTTGTAAGTGATAAATACAATGTATTGTGTATTTAACAAAAATACATAATACAAACATTACTTGAGATAAAAACTGTGATGGGAGCAGGATTAGAAATTAATTGGGTTGTGGCGACCTATGGTGGTTTAGAGTTGGCTGCTTGGGGATTTCTCTCAATTTTGATTGCGGAGGTGATTCGAGATAGCTATCACGCTGCTTGTCATCATGTGAAATGGTTATCCAAATGGCATAATAAACACCATATGGTATATAAGCGGGATTTGTCGATAATTTCTTTGGAAGCTTATAAGGAGTCCCAGCTTTATCACGATATTGTTGAGTCGATTTTACTTTTAATCGTACTGAGTGCGATCGCCATTATTTTTCGTCCCATAGGTTTATGGTTGGGAGTACTTTATGCTGCGACGTTTCTTTATGGAGCATCCTTGAGGTATTTTTTAGGAAAAGTTGAAACTGACTATACTCATAAACCGGGAGCATTGGAAACGATTCCTAGCGTGTGGTGGGTAAATCGTAGTTACCATTGGCGGCATCATTTTGATGACGTAAATGCTTATTATAGTGGTGTATTTCCTTTGGTGGATAAGGTTTTGGGAACCGCACTTTCTGTAAAGGGTAAAACTGTGGCCTTAACGGGAGCTAGTGGAAGTTTAGGACAAGCAATAAGTGCCGAATTGATTAAAAATAACGCTAAAGTGATTGCATTAACTACTAATCCCAAGAAAATCCCAGAACAACCTAAAGTACAGGTAGTAGGTTGGCAATTGGGGAAAGAAGAGGAATTGCGATCGCGCTTACAAAAGGTGGATATTTTAATTATTAATCATGGCATTAATGTTTATGGTAGCCGCGGGCCGGAGGATATTGATAAATCTTTTGAAGTGAATGCATTTTCGGCGGTGAGATTAATGGATATATTTTTCTCAACTGTTACTGGAGCAGATGCGAAAGCGACGAAGGAAATTTGGATAAATACATCGGAAGCAGAAGTTTCACCGGCATTGAGTCCGTTGTATGAGTTGAGTAAAAGAACTTTGGGGAATATTATTACGTTGAAGCGGTTGGATTCTCCTTGTACTGTTCGTAAATTGATATTGGGGCCTTTTAAAAGTCAATTGAATCCTTATGGGGTGATGTCAGCGAAACAGGTTGCTAAAGGGATTGTGTTTTTAGCGCGTCGGGATTTTAGGAATATTATCGTTACTGTTAATCCTTTGACTTATATCTTTTTTCCCATTAAGGAATTGAGTACTTGGTTGTATTATCGGATTTTTACTAAATAGCTTATTGGGCATGGGGCATGGGGCATTGAAATAATATAAAGGTCAATTCATTGGAGGTTTTTCATCTTCGGTGAATTGGCTTTTGACTTATTACACAACGGGAGTAACAGGCACTCTTCTATGGTTCGCGAAGCTTCCCTCCGCCCAAAAAATCTATACTCCTCAATCACACCTTCTTTCTTGGCTTGATACAACACTTTCACTGTTTCTAGAGTAATATCTACTACCCTTCTCTTTTGTTCGGAAGATAAAACATTCCACGCTTCTTCTTTAATTTCCGGGTGTTGGTTAAATAAATCTCTTATGCTTTCCCAATTGCCATGAATTAAAGTATCAATTGCTTTATCTAGTAGCGTTGCTTCTAATTCGATATCAGATTCTTCTGGTTCGTCTAAATACTCCTCATCAGTAAGTTCCTCAACTGTAGTATAGTGAGCGAAACTTTCCGCTTCGGTTACTATTTCTAACTCACTCCAATGGAAGTATTCCTGGAAATCATCAAACTTAACCAAGATTGCTTTGGCATTGCATAACTCGCTTACTTTACCTCGCCTACGGGAGTAAATAGCTTTAAAAAAATAAAATCACCAAGTAGCACCTGAAACAAAAAAGCCCGATATTTTGAATACTGACGTTTAAATAGTATTTAAAATAACTTTAATAAACAAAAAACAGTATTTTTATAGAGAAAAACTCGATGTTATATAAATAGTGTTTGTGATTAAGAACACAATTTTAGGAAAACCGAAATAAATAATTAGCAGATAAATTCAAGTGTGGAATAAGCCCTACCCTACCCTTCGCGAACACCGCTCCGGTGAACGGGAACACATAAAGGTGAACAGCTTTGCTGCCGCGATCGCCTAAACTTAAAACCGTGATAAAACAAGACTTTTGACAGCTGCCCAGCAGTACTAGGCTTTTTGTTTAAATGCTTTTTTACCAGTCCATAACCCGATAGCTAGAAGTCCTAAAATAAATGTTGGTTCAGGGATAGAAGCAATTCGACGATATTCAATTGGAGTATTGACTAATAAATTACCTTGAGAATCAAAGATTTGGTCTAAAGCATTAATGCTATTTTCTCTAATAGTTACCCTAGAAACAACTTTACCACCAGAACTTGTTGGACAGCCATCGGGAGCATTATTTCCGGTATAAAGATTGGGTTGATAAATAATTTCTAAGTCGCAACTTACAGGTACGAGGTTGTTAAAATTAATAATACGTTGGGATTGAGGACGATTACATATCCCGCTTAAAACATCTGGATTAATTACGCTACGAACGCTAAGGTTGACTACATTACCATTATCGCTAAAAGAATAAAAGCTATTTCGCTCAAAAGCATTACTTTGTTGTTGTAGATAAATGTTCTGTGTATTTGCTACTTGGTTCTCACCAACTAATTCTACGCCACAAGTCAAAAGTTCAATCAAGGGTACCGCAGGGTTATTCGCTAACTGTGTCGAATTATCGAAGTTTCCACTAAACCAACCCGCTACTTCATTTACTTGTGTCTTAATTGGTGGAGCAATATTAGCAGCAAGACTTTCATTTATAAATGAAAATCCTGACAATAAAAACGTTAAAAAATATACTTTTAATTGATTCATGATTTAACCAATTTTTTACTTTTGACAGATTTTTTACAAGTAAGTTTAGTTGTGAGTCAATATATTATGTTATGCAAAAAGAAGCAATATTAAGGAGATATAGCAGATAATATTTTTACTTAAACTTCGTTATTTTTTTTTAATATTTTACTTGACATCAATTCTGGGGGGAGGTTGCCAGGGCAGCGCCCACAGGCTATAACTCTACTTTACCTCACGGGGTGACAACAATGAT
>DESS01000070.1 GCA_002361335.1 Richelia sp. UBA3308 | reverse complement strand
ATATTGTGATTCAGCAACACCGATTAATTGATATTCCCAGCAATGGTGGATAATTATGGGTAAACTAATAATACCAAATCTTCAAGGTAAACAAATGGATCAAGTAATTGTTACTCTCACTGTTACGAATAGAATCGATCAAGTTTTAGCTGAGGGAGGTTTTATTCCGAAACAAGAAGTGCAGCTACTTTGACTGATGTTTTAGTAGATACGGGGGCTACTTTGTTGTGTTTACCTTCTGTTGTTATTGCACAATTAGGTTTAGTTGAAGGTGGAGAAGTAAGGGTAGAAACTAGTGCTGGGGTTCAAAAGGGACGCATTTTTCGGGATGTTGATTTGTGTGTGGAAAATCGTCGAGGTACTTTTGATTGTTTGGAGCTTACAGAGGTACCATTCGCAACCGCAAGCTCAAAGTTCTACCAATGAATTCAGAGCAAACTTATTTTAGTATTTTATAAATGTTTGTAAATCGACAAGCAATTATTAATTCTAAATTCTAAATTCTAAATTCTAAATTTCTCAATGAATCAGCTTTTAACAACCGAAACCAAAATATTGAACCGCCACCTTCACGAGGAGTAAAACCGATTTTTCCTCCCCAACGTTCGACGGTAATTTTACAAAAATAAAGTCCGAGTCCAGATTTACCGGATTTTTTATTCCCTTGAGTAAACTTTTGAAATAAAGTATCAGCGATTTCTTCTGGTACACCACTTCCTTCATCTTCTACACTGAGAAAAATATATTCTCTTTGCTGTTGTAAGTTTACAGTAACGGTAGACTGTTGAGGACTGTGACGAAAAGCATTTTCTATTAAGTTTGCTAAAATTCGCTCCAAACGGGATTTGTCGCCAACAACTTGCCAATCAGCGGAAGTGTCGATATCTTCACACAGTTGTAAGCGCATCTTATTCATGGTAAAAGTTGGCGATAGTAATTCGATAACATCACGGGCAGATACCAAAGCATCTGGTGCTGTCTCAATATCATTTGTAAAGCTTTCCAATGATTCAACTTCTGCAGAAAATGCTTTCAAAATTTCTCGAATCAGCATTTCTTGTTTAATAGTTTGCTTTATACCGATTTCCAAACGTTCTTTACCTTTCTCTGTTAAATTTTCTAATTCTAACAAAGCTAAACAACAGTTCATACCGCTTAATTGTCCGGCTATATCATGTACAATACAGTGAATTAAAACTTCCTTTTTTTGATTTTCTTTGATAATATTTTGATGATTGAGCTTATTTTCTCTAGCTTGTTGAATCAGGCTGTGTTTTTCTACATAAGCATCCGTCAAAAGTTCAATCAGTAATATTTTTTTTTGATTTGCAAACAGAGCAGAAGCTTCAAAATGAAATTCCTCACCAGATATATCTAAATCAGTCCATATTCCTGATTTTAAAGGTTTTTCATGGCTATTTGACCAATATTCTTCCGCATCAATCAAAAAGTTTTCTAAAAAAGAAAACTCTTCATAAGGAATTAATATCTCCATTTCTGGGTTTAATTTTTGACGACAAAATCGCCTTACCCATTGTGGTTGATTTGCGGTAATTTTAAATTTACCTACATCCAGCCGTTCTAAAACTAAAATATCTAAAACGGCAAAAATTTCTGCTGTTTCAGATTCACTCATAATTAGATATTTATAACTAATTTAATATTACTATGATTTTTGCTCCATTAGACGAGCAGAGTTGATTTCCTGTTGAACTTTAAATATCTGTATTTCATCCCAAGTTGCATCCAATAATAATACCCAATCTCCTTCCTTATCAGGTAATAAATGTATATCGGCACACATTCCATTATTAGTTTTGACACAGGGTAGAAAAAATGGCATATCATCAAGTGGTAAAAGCCCTTCAAGGAAAATTATTTGTTGACTAGCATCTTCACCTTGTTGTAAATTACCAATTCCATATACATTTAACTTACCACCCCAACTAGATAAACATCCATCTTTATCTACAAAAAGATATGCCAAAGAAAGATTTTCCTTCATAAAATCAATTAAGTAAGTACTTACGGGGAACGGAATATTCATACATTCATCCATCTAATATTTTTGAGGCAAGTGTATAAAAAATTTCTTCAACATTCAATCCAGTTTTTGCACTAGTTTTAATCGTAGTCCATCCTTTTTGTTCGATCGCTTCGATATTTTCAGAGTCTAACTCCCATTCATCTTCTAAATCCCATTTATTCAATACCAAAATAAAAGGTACTTTACCCACAGATTGTTCTACTTTTTTTTGTAAATCAAAAGCAGTTTGCAAAGTACTTTTTCGCGTTCCATCTACGATTAATAAATAACCAGATGAACCTCTTAAATAAGAAGTTCTTAATTTTTGAAATTCATCTTCTCCATACAGATCCCACAGAATTAGATTTAATTCTTGTTCTTGTACTTCTAGATTTTTTTTATCAATTTTTACCCCCACAGTGGTTTGATATTTTTCCGAAAATATGCTGTAAACGAATTTAGCGACCAAACTTGTTTTACCAGTAGCAAATGCACCTACCATACAGATTTTTTTCTGAAGCATTAGTTCACTTTTTTATTGAGCAACGTCGTTTATCATAACTTTGAACGAGACTCTACGATTAAATTTTTTATCTTCTTCAGTTAATTCCGCACGTAAAATATTTTTAGAGCCAAATGCTTTGGTACTCAAGTTATTTTTATCAATACCCTGAAATATGAGATAGTTAAAAATCCGGTTAGCACGGGCTAGAGAAAGTTTCATATTGGCATCTTCAATTCCACTGGTATCTGTATGCCCGGCAATTTCGATTAACACATTCTTTTCTAAAGATTTACTAGCATCAATTAGGTTTTGTATTTTTGGCACTAATCGTGATAATTTTTCTTCTTCACCAGGTACAAATAGGGTTGTATCATTTTGAAAAAGAATTAATACTTCTTCAACTTCTTTTTTATAAGCATTAAGTTGTTCAAAATCTAAATCCTTTAATTTTTTATCATCATATCCAGTAATCCCAACAAGAGATAAAGATGGTTTTCGTTCTCTTGTAGATAAAATCCATTGGCGGGGTGCGGAACCTGTAGCATTTAAAATGCCATTTTTATCAACATTAAAGGTAACTGTTTTAGGTTTTTCTAGAAACTTTGCAGCTCTTTTAGCAATAATTTCTCGCTCTAACGATATAAAAGGCTTCCACTGATGAACAACTGCTTTTTCGTTGATATTAGCTTGTTTCATCAACTTATTTGGTTCGATTGCTAACGGATCTCGTATTCCTTCAATAAAATATTTACCATTTTTTCGATCTATTTTAGTTACTACAATTCCAGGTTGTTCTGACAAACTTTTGATATAGCTATTGGTGCTTTTATTTTCTCTAGCCGCAAAAAAACCCCAAACAGTTAGAACCATCGCTAGTATACCGACAGAAACACCTGCATAAATATATTTTGTTTTGGTAGGTTTTCTATAATGAGATTCTAAACAAGCTTTTAAATAGGGCTTAGTGGCTGCAAAAGGCTTTGTATCTCCAGAAAAATCACTAATTTCTTTACCTAAATTTAAATGTATCTTTTCTATGGCATTCTGAAATACAAATCTTAATTCTTCTGGAGCATTTCCTCGAATTATACCCGCCAAAACGCATGTTGGTGCTTCTTCAATCCAAATAGTAAGTTCGCCAAACTGCAAACTATGCAATCCCTCATGCTTGGGTACATTAAAGGAATCTCTGACAAAATCTTGAATTGCACTCAACATCGCCGAAACCAAAGACGGATCTTGAGCAGCAACTTTTGGTGCTACAATATGTTGCAGCATCAATCCCGTATGTTTGTGAATCAGCAATACCTGCTCCACACGGTAAATCATCGTCCGCAAAAGTACAACTTCGGCAAAAGATTTTCCCGTTTGTCGTGCTTCAATTCTCCACTTCAAGCTTTGCACTGAAACGCTGTGTTCCAAAGCTTTATTAAATGACTGTATCATCTCATCCAAAGCAGTGGCGATCGCTTTTCGGGTAGCGGGAGCAATAATCGGGTAAATTGCCTGGGAAAGTACGTTAATATCTTTGTTAACAGAAGACTGAATCGCTTGCTCAACAGTGGGTACCATAGCTTCAGACAACTGTTCATCTTGCATTGTTCGCATCCGAACCGCCTCCGGCAGCATCCTACTGATATCTTGAGCATCAACTTGAGGATTATCTAATTTATCGTAAAACCGATGAAGTTTCTGTTCCTCAATTCCTAAAAGCAAACTCCGCAATTGAGTTAATTCACCTGAAACTGGTGGCACAGAATCCTCTGTAGAACCTTGATTATTCTCTTTAATATAATTATTATTTAAAGATTCTTCTGCTAATCGATTCCCCTTAGAATTACTCATGGGTAAAATTATCTTATTTATATATTTATATATTTATAATTATTTTTAATTAAACTTAAATAATCAAGTCATTCATTGATTATATAAATGAATAAATGAATGACTTTTACAAAAATATTATTGAGAATTTAACCGCAATGCTAATTCCGAAAATAAAGCGGCCAATTGAGAGCGATCGGTTTTTTCACTCTTAAGTTCGTAAGTATCTCGCTGTAATAAACCTAAAATTTCTTCATATTTTTGTCGAATATCATCTTGTAAACTTTGAGATTGACTGAAAAGTTGTTGACGTAACTCCCGCTGAATTTTATTTGCTTCCTCATCCATTTCAGCCATCTTTGTCTCTAAAGATTCAGCAAATTTCCTCTGCTCTTCACTAATAGCCTTCACCGCTTCATCGCGCCTTATTTGCTCATTTCTTGCTCGCTCGCTTAAAGAATCTGCTTCTTCTTTGATATAATTTTCTAAACTATTAAGTCGCTTTCTCGTCTCTTCTCTTAAATCCGCACATTCTTTAATTAAACGCTCTTCTAAACGAGAAAATCTTTTATCTAAATCTCGCATTTTTGAGCCAACTAAAATATCTCTAACCTTATCTAAGCTATTACTTTCAGTAATCAGAGAATTGCCAAACCCTACAGGTTTCTCGATATCTCCACTTGATACCTTTTGCCCTGCTTCCAACGAAATGTTATTATTTTGCTCTTCTGACGAATTCATCTAAAGACTCCTGGTAGGTTGGAAACCGCGTACATTTATGTCGCGGAAGAAAACCGCCACGGGCAATTTTAATTGCCGTATTCAGATCAAAACGAGTAGGAATATCCATCTTTAAAGTGAATGGTTCTACAGTATTTAGTTAGAGTCGATGCCCGGTATTATCCGGGACATCTCTCCTTCAAATCCGAGCATACCCGTTTCCGTGTACTCGGCTCCTAGATGTTCTAGACTTTACGGCTTTTGCTCATGTGAATGTAATCATGACAAGATTCGTGTATTGCCACTAGATTTTTAGTTTTCCAGTTGTTATGATTACCATCAATGTGATGTAAGTGAACTCGTTCTTCACTTGTAAACTTCAAGCCACATTTTGTACATGAATGGTTTTGCCTTTGAAGGGCTTTAGAGGTATATCCGTCATATAATTTACTGTTGCGTTTGCTCCAGTAGGTTATATCTTTGTCATAAGGGGATTTGTTCCCTTTGACCACGACGTGTTTGTTTTCGGAGTAGGGAACAGAGGGAAATGCTTTATCTACTAATTGTTTACTTAGATAGCGATTTTGCTTTGTTTCCTTATTAAATACCTTAAATGTTCTGGCTTTTATGTGGCATAGTGAGAATCGCGAGCCACTCATCTTGCAGAACTTATGGTAGTTTCTCCAACCTCTGATTATTGGTGCAAGTTTTTCGGCTTTTACCTTTGAACCATAATTCGAGTTATTGACGATTTTCTTGACTTTATAACGGAATTTTTTGAAGTTCTCTACTGAGGGAGTGCTTCTAAATTTTCCGTTTCTTTGCACTTTAAAATGCCATCCTAGAAAGTCAAATCCATCTGTCGCAGCGGTTATCTTTGTCTTTTTCTCACTTACCTTCATTCCTCTGTCAGCTAGAAATTGTTTGATTTTATCTAGTATCTCGGTTGCATCGTCTTCGGGTCTTAGAATTATTACCGTGTCATCCGCATAACGGATTGTTGGCTCAATAATCTTTTCCCTTGGAGTATTTTCTGTAATCTTGTAACCACGTCCGGCGTGGTATCTGTGAATACTTTCAATACCGTTTAATGCGATGTTTGCTAGTAGCGGACTTACCACTCCCCCTTGGGGTGTACCTTGCTCTGGGAATTCTGGATTAATTCCTGCTTTTAAGCATCGAAATAATCCCATTTTGATGCCTTTTGGGGCAGTAAGGTTATCCATTATTGTGGTGTGGCTTATCCTATCGTTCGCGAAGCGTCTCCCTTCGGGAGAAAGCATTTTTCAATATCGAGTTCTATAACTCGCTTATTTATTCCTTTTGCATCGGAGTTTAAGTTAGAGAATAGGATTTTCTGGGCATCTTGTGCCGAGCGTCCGGGTCTAAAACCGTAACTTCTTGCATGGAAAGTTGCTTCGTGTGCAGGTTCTAAAGCATACTTAACAAGGCATTGCCAAGCTCTATCTGCCATAGTTGGAATTTTAAGCATTCTGGTAGTTCCATCCTTTTTAGGAATGGGGATACTACGTAACTTTTGGTGAAACCAGTTATTACTGGTACTTTTTAGCAGTGTTTCAAGCTCAAATCTTTCCTTAAAGTTAAGGGATTTCTTGCCGTCAATACCTGCTGTTTTCTTGCCTGCATTCAACTGAGTTACTTGACGTATAGCCAAAAATCTAGCCGCTTTGGATTTCAGAATGAGTTTTTGAAGTGACAAAGCTTTACGCCTGTCTCCTGCTCGAACTGCTTTGAACACTCGACATTGTAGGCGAAATAAGTCTTTACGGAATTTCTTCCAATTTAGATTCTTCCAAGATTCACTAGTAAATTTACTGTGCCTAATCATGCTCTAACTCCGCGCTCGTGTTTTCTGAATACCTTGCAGCAATTACGCCGCATCCTACCCGAATCAAAGGGATTCCGCATCTCGTCTTGCCTACACGGGGTTCGACCTTCCCGTGACCTTTGACTCGTTTTTATTCGTTCCCTCAGATGATGAGACATCTTATGATTATCTCTTTTAGTTCCGTTAGGTGTAGCCATTTTAACCACCGAATACCCAGGATTCTTACTGCTACCAATGCGAGAGTGCAGCGGGTATAACTTCGGTAAAGTCAGGGGTTGAGTGTTATGCCCTGCTTCCAAGTAGGTTACTTTTCTAGGCTCGGTTTCACCGTAGGAACTCCCTATTAACATCAGTGTCAGCCCATAACAGCCGTCTGGTTATGTCCTGTTCCCAGCTTCACTCCACAAGAATCGAGCTTGTTCGGTGTGGGCCGCCTCTGGAGTCACGCATGAATCTTGCGGGTAGGACTTTCACCTACATCATCTTGAGAGTTCAGTGCTTAGTTTTTGCCTAAGTTTCACTGGCTTAGTTATGTACGGACTAAATTACCGTGATTCACTAAACAACGAATCGCACCGCATCTCTTGATAGATTCTTTAACCGGAGGCGGAGCTATTGATGGCTCCGCACTTACCGCTAACGTAGGGAATTAACCCTTAGTCTGGTCAACTAGGGCTTCTGGCTGGAAGCCCCCGACTTGAATTCGGGGGTCGTTGACACTTCTTTATAATCCTAATAAAATCTTTCCATCCTTCAACAAGCTCGTAGTTTTTCGACATCCCTGACACTACAATTGTATTGCCTTACACCTTTATTCATCAGTAATTCTTTAACTATTCAGTAAGCTAGCATCTTAAAATTAACAAACAAAAATCATCCTCCTTAAGATTGACATTGAATTATACATTATAAATAATTATCTTTCATATAAGTATTATTAAGTAAATATTTAAAATTGAATTAAATTGAATTAAATTAAATTGAATTAAATTAAATTGAATTAAATTAAATTGAATTGATATTTTCTGTTGGCATCTTAGGATTCTATCAATTATTATCAACTAATCGAAAATACCATAAATTTTAAATCTAGTTAGATAGGAATAATAAATACCTACAATAAAATTTTTTGTACTATCTTTTACAATTTACGGTTGTGGTAACTCCCCTTCGTTATTGAAAGAATAGTGTGTAACATTGTAATACCTATTCTGTATGAGGCTGCCCTGAATCACTCTCAGCCTGGAAGGCGTATCGCTACTAGTACAAAGCCAACCGAAATGGTGGCTAAATTCGGCGCATCTTTATAAAGAAATAGTATAACGAAGGGATTACTTTTGGTTTGTCTCTAGATTTTTGAATTTACGCGTCTTTCCAAGTACCGTGGAAACTGTGAGGAATCACACTAGGTAAACTTAATTTACAAACGGGTTCTTCATTTAAGCGATCGCCATCAAATATCCATACTTCGCTACGATCAGAATTACCATTGTAAACAACGGTTAAAATCCAACCTTGTGCGTAAATTGGTTCGGAAGGATAAAGGTTTTCGCCAAAGTTTGCTTCTATTAAAGAATTATCTTGATGGTCAAAGCGAGCGATAATATTAAATATATCTTTACTAATATCCGTACCTTCCTTAAATGTAGAAAGATAAGTATATCGAGAAAATTCGCCGACATTTTGCGGCGGTACGATGAGAAATTCGCATTGTCGATCAAATAATGTTTCGATTTGATTAACTTTACCAGTTTGGGGATTTAAATTGACTCGCGTAAAGCTACTTTTTGCAGCAGTATGAGTTTCACCGCTAGCAACTTCTTTAAGATATTGATTGGTTTGAAAATCTTTATAACTGGCGATATCCACAATTGCAGCGCCATTATTATCTACATAACCATTAGCAAAATGCCATTGAAACCAAGGTTCTGTCTCACCACGACTTACAATATTTAAAGTTTTACGGTCAATAACTAAAATTTGAGTTCCTTTACTTGGTTGCCATTGTAGTGCATCGCTAAAGCAACTCAATCCAATTGCTGGCATCAATAAATTTAACCGCACTGGGGAAATAAAAAAGATTAAATATCCCCCCGCTAAGACAAAATCATGTACTAAAGGTACGCCATCGAGTTGATGTGCTGCTTTTTGTAAAATTCTTCCCGTAGCATCGCTTTTATATATATTAAGACTTGCTTTTAACCCAACTGAAATACCAAAGTTAAAAATCTCCCCTGTATGAGCATCAACTTTCGGATGTGCGGAATAGGCTAACCCAGAATCCAATCCTCCCAAATCATCTTTTCCTAAAGTATCGAGATTTTGTAAATCCAGTGCATGGGGATTGTCACCTTCCCACAACGCCAAAAGTTTATCGGGTAGCGCCAACACTGAAGTATTAGCAGCATTTTTAATTGGTTTCAACCACTGATTCCAAATTGCTCCGGGTGCAATCATCCCATAATTACCGAAAAGCAATTTACCTGCCCTGGTTTCTTGTTTAAATCCCTCAGTTTGCACGTAACGATATAGGGCTGATGCATTACCCCTCTTTATCCCCCCTTCTAAATGGGGGAGATTTGAATTAAAATGTACTCCAAGAATGGCACCATCTCCATCAAACCAGTGTCCCACAGAAATACTGCCACGTTGCAATCTTGCCGGACCATTGCGATAAAGAGTACCATTTAAACTTGCCGGAATTTCACCCTCAATTACTGATAGTGGTGTTAGGGGAAATTCCTTTGCAGGTTGTTCTAGAGCTTTTGCCCAAGCTTTTTTAGTTGAATTTTGATTAACTGTTTGCATTTTCAAATTGCCAATTATTTTTAGTATACTAGTAACCGAAGTTGCTAGTTATCCGCAAGCTACGCTAAACGCCCGAAGGGCGTAACGCCAATTAATTAGGGGTGATAAAAGTAATAAAATCCTCTCCAGAAAGAAAAAAGGAGCGGTAATAAAGCATCGGCTTGCGAATATATAAAAGACCACAAGCAGAGAATTAATATGTTATAAAAATAACTGTTAAATAGGCTACTACACCGTGTTTTCAATGTTAATCAATGATTTATTTCATCAACGCCGGAATTATATGATGTCCGGCAAATCAGTCATAAAATAAATATGGGTGCATTATTGGTGCGATAGGCGGAGCGTGAGCAAAACGGCATATCCCGATGCCGAAACGAATAACAATCGAGCCACATATGACGATCAACAAATTAATGCTTAATGGCACAATAGTATGCCCCATGCCCCATGCCCCATGCCCTATTCCCAATTCTAAAAATTAAAACCAACCTTCTTGTTCGAGAGTTTCGATTAATTGAAGTCCACGGGGATCTCCCACACCCAGCAAAGCAGCCTTAGTATCTTCACGCACTCCTAAATCATCATCTTCAGCAAAAGCTTGAATCAAAGCATCAATAGCAGTAGCGTAAATAACATTAGAAGGTAATTCCCGGCATAATTGTCCAATAGCCCAAGCACAATTACTCCGCACTGCTGGCATTGAATCCTTCACTAAGCATTCAATTAAAGGTGGAATAGCACCGACAACAGCTTCATAACTGACTTCAGCCATTTGAGCCAAAGAACTAGCAGCCCATAAACGGACTGCGGAGATATCAGTCCTTAAAGCATCTGCTAAAGTTGATAAACAACGTATATCTCGGCAGTTACCTAAAGCCCAAACTACACCTTTTCGCACGTAGCCATTCCAATCTCGATTGTATTGATCAATCAAAGGTTCAACAGCCGTGCTGCTGGGATTGCGTCCTATACCATATGCTGCACTCACTCGCACTAAAGGACAAGTATCTGTTAATAATCGAATTAAATGAGGAGTTGCACGAGCATCTTCAATATCACAAAAAGCACGTGCCGCCAGCATTCTTTGCTGGGGCTGGGGATTTTCGAGCAGGGCTAACATAGCCTCGGGATCGGGTGTTGCCGCTTCTGAGGAATCACTCAACGGCTCCATTTTGTCCAGAGGGCTTTCTAGTTCCGCTTCGACATCAAGTAGGTAATGGTTTTCTGCATCATACATAAATTTAAAATTACCATTACCTATCACCTTTGGGAAGATAGGAGAAGTCAAATCATGTCCGGTTAAACAGTTATCATATTTGTGGGGGTCAATGAGTAACGAGTAACGAGTAACGAGTAACGAGTAACGAGTAATAGACATCTCCGGAAACAATCAAAGTCCTACTATCACTAGCTTCTTAACTGCGATCGCCAAACTGCAAAGGTAGCTAATGTATACGTTAAATTAGGTATTTGAGACACTTACTATTAATAACTAGCAGAAAGCTAGCATATGTATTGAAAAATTTATTATTAAAATATTTAGTTTTTTATAGTCATAAAATAAATGTACCTATTCGCAATCTAACAAGTCCACAAATAGTCATAATTATTTGTTCGTATTTATTTGAGTTCAATCTAAATCTCTCTTGAGCTACTCGGAATATTTTGACCAAACGAATTAAGTGTTCAACAAAGATTCGTTCCGAAGCTAACTCTTTATTTATTGCTTTTTGATAAGAGAGTTAATTCTTGTTTTTTAGGTTTTTTATGAGGGGTTTTTGTTAACTCTTCTCCCTCCTATGCTTTATCCCCATTAAATTTTTGATTTGGGTCAAATCCTTCTCGGGATTCACGAAACAATTTTACGTCGCTTTTTGGTCCTGGATTACCTGCTACAACATCAACAATATCTTTACCGTTTGGTAAAACTATTAATTGATTTTTTCGAGTATGGTTTTTCTTTTTACCTGAATAATATTTTTTCTGCTCTTTGTATTCTCCAGGTCTTTCTATAGGCTGTGAACACAGCTATCAACTATTAACTCATACTCTGTTAAAAGCTCTTGAACAATTTCGTAATCATTGGAGTTTTTTTTACCTGTTCAAGTAAACTTGGTGGTAACAGTTTTCCTAAAATTGGAAACCAGTAATTAAATGTATCATTTGCTGTTGTTTCACTTACTCCGAACTGAATACCCAATAATTGAAATGTTGTCAATTGTCGCAAATATATTAGAGTTAGTAATATTTGTTCTTCAAAAGATAACTTTGTTTTACGACCACCTCCTTTTTTTATAATTCTTGTCTTTTTCAATTCTGCTTCTGATTCGGATTGTGTACGTAGAGTAATTGCTTGCCTTATTAGCTGTTTTAATTGGTCGTAATTTAAACCAACTAACCGCTGTACTTCTCCGGGATGTTTATCGATATACCCTGACATTGAATTCATTTTATTGACCCTGATAAAAGCTGATTGAATATTATTTTACCAGATTTTATTTATATTTCGGAGATGTCTAATGAGTAATGAGTAATGAGTAGTAGATAATAACCGCCATCTTTTTTTAATAGGGTTATATAGTAAGTAATTAGCCAGACATCATATCAAAAGTCAAAAGTCAAGAGGCACCAACGAGTTACTGTGACTATATACTAATTCAATCTAAAGGTTTAATCATCCACAAAGATTGGGTTTGATAGCCCAGTTGATTATAAAGACTAATTGCGGGGGTGTTTCTTTGAAAAACTTGGAGTGCAATTTGCATATCACCTCTTTTTCTAGCCCAATTTTCGGCGTACTGCATTAAGGCTGTACCGATTCCTTTGCGCCGATGTTCAGGCATTACGTACAGAAGAAAGATGTGTGCATGACGCAATCCCGTAATTTGATCGATGGCATTTCCCATCCACAAACAAGCGATGGGATGGGTTTGTGAAATATTTTTTACAAGTTCATTTTTTTCTGCTGAATATTCTACCCACCATAAAGGGGTTTTTTTAGAAAGATATTGCTCGACTGTTTGGGATAAATGAGAAAAATCTTGTCCTCCGAACATATCTTGGTAAGTGCGCTGCATGAATTTTAATAGCAGCGCAGAATCCTTGGTGGAGCCAGTACGAACTGTATAATCCGGTAGTAGTTTTTCTGTCACTTTAAGCGTTTTCGCTTACTTCTATTTTTGTTTCGCTGTTATCTCCTAACAAGGGAATGTTATCAAGGATACAAATTCTTTCGTTGCTCCATTGTCCCATCTTCCTATGTCTCCATCTTCTATGGGCGCGGGAGCTGCCATATCTGAGGGTAAAAATATACGAGCACTAACCGCCACTAAGGCAAGGCTGAATATTAGTACCGCTATTAAGGGGGCGATGTATTGACGTATTATTAGCATATGTAGATTTTTGCCTCAGGGGAATTTCAAGTAATTTAATTAATTTTCACTAATTTATTTTAACTTTGTTTTGTAAGAAGTCCCTCGATTTATCGAAGGATCAAAGAAGTTGACAGTCCCAATGCATATAATGCAAGGGATTGAAGCTACGGACAAAATGTTAACCGATTATTATAAAATACAACGAATCGTTAACCTTTGACACTCTGCCCTCTAAAGAGAGGCAGATTCTCTAAGACTCGCTTAAAAGGGATAGTCAAATATCCCCCTAGACACTCAAAACAACTATCAAAAAGATGTTGCAATTGCGCTTACTTCTATCAATTTTGTTGCTTTCCGAGTCCATCACTCAGCCAGTTCGGTACGCTCAACATCCTGCCATTACTTGCTCGTCTAGTCGTGCTAATCAATAGTCGGGTCTACGTTGCAGGGATTTCGCCTTACTAGGATTGCTTCAACGCGATGATGGTTGTTCCTACAAGTATTGATATTTTACCATTCTTTAGTGCGGATAAATCCGCACGAGTCGCTTTTCCACCCCTGGCTAAAGCCGAGGGGCTACCAAGCTTCCGTACTCTCTACGTGTAAGTTAAGCACAAAACTCCCGACTTGTGGGTAGGTAAGCTGTTACCCATCTAAAAAGTTTATTATTCTATTCCATAGTGATATGATGTGCGCCAAATTACCCGTAATATCAAGTCCGGCTAATTACTTACTATATAACCCGATTGAAAAGATGGCGGTTATTACCTATTACTCATGAATACTCATTACTCATTACTCATTACTCAACCCCCACAGATATGATAACTGTTTTACCCGACATGATATGAGGCATCAAACAATATCATTTATTACCTTTTGACTTGCTGTTGTGCATTCTTAATACACAACAGCTTACCTTAGCGGCCTCTTTCACGTTCTAAATCGGCGATCGCTCTTTGCCAATACCAATTTTCAGACATTCGGGGATGATTTTGCTTTAGTTGTTCTACTAAGCGTTTTGCTGTTGTTGTATCACCAACTAAAGTGAAGAGTTGACTTTGCAAATTGGCATCGGCTAATGGTTCTGTTGATGGGTATTGTGGTTGTGTTCTCAAGGTGCGTGACTGACGCTTTTTAAATTCCCAAAATAAAACAAAATATAGGGTACCAAAAATTACGATCAAGCTGAGGGTTCCCAGGAAAGTTACCAAATTTAGGGTTAAATACCCCAAAATTAATTGAGAAAGAACATAGCCAAGTATAACCCCGGTGATCATCAGAATGACTATTGATATAATAACGACGAATTCTTGCCCCATAAATCTACTTCCTTTTTTCTAGTCTTGGTTTCATAAATAGGAATTGTTGGTTCCAAGGGGCAAACACTGGCAATGTAAATATATTGTTTTGTAAAAAGCAGCAAGGCCGCCTTAAGGTACCAAGGTAGTATAGGTTTTATCGTAAACTCCTCTCTGGCAATTATTCTGTCATAGGGAATTTTTACTATAAGAAAGTTAACTATTCTACTTGTTACTTATCAAGTATCAAAGCTCAAACTAAACAATTGATACTGATTATACTTAACATATATTTTTTGCCAGCGTGCTGATAATGGTCGCAAGTACCCCTATAATAATCATTTAATACAACCTCGATTTTAATAAACGCGGTTTGTACTAAAAATATATGAGACTATTTGTTACCAAAGCATCGCTTAGTTTGTAAAGTCATACAAACAACATGAAGAAAATTAGTTAATGCTTACACCCTGGCGGAGGAAAATTTCTACTCAATTAAAACATGAACGACATCTTGACACAGTTGTATATTACCGTTGTGCCAATACGCCGAAATTTTGGGAATTTGCTAACGAGTAACGACTAACGAGTAACGAGTAACAAGTAACGAGTAAAGACTAACAACTAACAAGTAACGATTAACGAGTAACGAGTAAAGACTAACAACTAACGAGTAACGAGTAACGAGTAAAGACTAACAACTAACAACTAACAACTAATTGTATGTCCTTTGATTTCAATGCCATGTTCGTCAAGACTTTTTTGCCAACCGTTACGGGTACCAATTTCGCTGGGATTTTCAAATAGTCCTAATTTTTCTTCTCTTTGGGTGAGGCGGACAAATTTTTTGTATAATCGGTATTTAGGACTTACAAATGTTTCTTTTCGGTGCAAAATCGGCGGGTTTTTGCTGTTAGAGTAATCGCCGCGAGTAATTTTGAATGTTTGTAAGTCGATTACTAAGCTTGATTTTAATGCTGGATGGGCATCAGTGTCGAAATCGGGGTAATACAGGTAAGATATTTGTGGTTGGTTGATGTGAAGTTTGACGAGGGTTGTTTCTTCTAAACGCCCAAATACACGACTGGCGCAGCCTTCGTAAATTCGTAGTAATGGTTCTAATTCCCACAGTGCTTTAATATGGACGTAAAGGGCACTTGGAGTCAATTTACCAATTTTACTTTTTTTACAGGCTGCTTTGATAATTTTAGGTTCTCCTAAACTGAATAACTTTTCATCAGCCACTTCACAAGCATCTCGATATGTACCAAAAAATGCTTTGATGTCGTGGCGGATTTTTGCTGGTAGTTTTGAAAATCTGGGACGTTTTTCCTCAAACTGCACCAAGGCAAGATAAACTTGAATATCCAGAGAACGACGGTAAGCGATCGCATCCCATTCGGCTTCGTCTGTTGCTTGCAATATTACTTTGAAGGCACGGCGAATGCTAACAAATTCTTCAAGTATCTTTTCTTCGGTTTCTGGCTCTAATTCTCCTTGAACTGGTAATCTGCCGCGTTTTGTATAGAATTTAATTAGTGGTTCTAATTCTTGTTTGCAGTCTTCATATTTCTTAGTCGCAAGACGAATTCTTGGGGCAATGACTCCGGAATGATACCATTCGGCACGAAAGTTTTCTTTTTCTTCTTCATCGCGGAATACGAAGTAAATACCCAAACATACGGGTATGGCATCAACTTCCAAAGTGCTATCAATATATTTTTTCAGTTCTTCTTGTTGGTAATATTTCTGAAAGGTATTGCGACGAGTTACTATACCATCGCCATAGCCTATCTGTTTTTTAGCACTAAATGAATTTACTAATACTTGGGCAGCGACAATTAATACTTTATTGGTGAGTTTCCAGGCATTTTTAAGACTTTCGAGACGCTCTTGTGTATCTTCGATAACGTTGAGAATGTAACCAAGATTAACAACATCAGCAGAATTTAAAGGCGCGTCTGGTTTGTAATAAGGATCCCAACCAGCGCTTGCAATGCCCATATTTTTCAATTTTTCCACATCAGTAGCATGTCCGCATCCGTAGTCAAAAAATGTCGTACTTGTGTTGATAATTTCAAACTCGACGGCCAATTTTATCGGACGGGATAAGTCTGTACGGTAAATTGCTGCTCTGTGGCGTTCAATTTCTAAAGCTTGGTGCATAGTACAATTCGCTGCAATTTCCTAGCCTAGGTAACACCTTGTGCTCAACAAATAATTATCTCATAAATACAGCATATTTTCTAAAAGGCATCGGTAAATTCTCACGGGCAGGGATACCCGTACCACAAGAGTTTTAGAAAATTTTTGCGGTACTTCCCGCCAACGCTGCAAAATGCTGTAATAAAACGCGAGTATTTCAATTTTTTAAATCCATCATAAAAATTACTCCCCTTGCCTCGTTACAGATTACCGGTGGAGATTGAGTTTCGGAGTGACGGAGTGAGGGAGGGAGGGAGAAATTGCGGGTTGAAATCGCCCCCGAGCGGAACGGGAGTAATTTATTGATATAAAATTTAACGGCTCATCCATACTTAGTATGCTACAAAAAATATTTTATTGAATAATTTCGTTGTTGAGCAAGATAATTATTGTAAAGCAAAATTTTCAGCCTTTTTTTCTAAAAACTAAGCTGCCCTATGTACTGAATAAATTAATTTGCAATTTTATTTTTTATTTTTTATTTATTTTTTAATTTATATTTTTAATTTATATTTTTTCAATTATTAACAGCTAATTCAATCAAGTCTTCAATTTTCTTAATATTTGGATCCCCTGCTAAATAGGCGATACCGCGATGGAGATGTAAGCGAAACTGAGTTACGAGGATTTCCTTATCGGTTCCCAAACCATCGTTATGACAGCGTTGTTTCAGTGCTAAAAGCAAGATATCGGACATTTCACCGCCAAATACTCGCCATGACAATTCGAGGTTACTATCTTGGGGTATTGGTACGGGAGAAGGAATAGTTTTTTCGGCAAGGGAACGACAAAACGCCCAGCGACAAAGGATATTCCATTGGTCAATTTTTGTAAAGCGTCTGAGTTTTAGGAGTTGATCTTTGGCTGTTTGGGATAAGCGGATGCGTTCGATTGGTGATTCCATAAAAATTGTTAGTTGTTGGTGGTTAGTTGTTAGTTGTTGGGAGTTAATAGTTTATCCCCATCTCCCCATGCCCTACCAAAAGTATCCCGATTTTACCGTAGTTTGACGGGTATTTTGAGAGTATTTGAGGACGTATTCACGAGCGATAGCTTGGTTTTTTCTGAGGGTTTTGACTTCTTTTTCTGCTATTTCTGTGTCGGTGGAAAGTAATATTACTTGATGGGATGCACAAGGAAAATATCTTTCTATTAGGTTACTACGATGGGATGAATCTAAGCGTCCTAAAGGGGTGTCGATCGCTACAGGTAAATGATGTCCCGATACTCTTGCTAATCCCCAGAGAAAGGCGATCGCTAGGAGTTGTTTTTCTCCTGCTGATAGGCGGTGTTTGTCAACGGGTTTGGAGTAACCATCGTATAAGGAAAGGCTAAAGGTGTTGGTGTCGATGACTATACGGTGTACTAAGTCAGATTTGTGGAGCAGATAGCGGAAGCATTCTGTGACTTCGTTTTCTAATTTATTCAGTTTTCTTAGGGTAAGTTTTTCACGAAACAGTTTGAGGGTTTTTTGTACTCTTGTTGATGCATTTATGATATTTTCTTTACTATTACGTTCAATGGTTTTTACACTATATTCGGTTAAGTCTTTTTTTAATTTATGAATTTCTGCTTGTAGTTCTATTAAATGGCGATTTACTGTTTGATAATTACTTTTACAAGCTGCTACTTTATCTCGTGTTTCTTTAACTATTTCTACTAATTTTTGATAATCTTCTGGTGATGCTGCTGCTTGTATTTGTCTTTCTAATCTAATAATTTCTTCTTCTTGATTTTTTAGCTGTTCTAATTGCTGTTTAGCGGTATGACTAGAATTTTTTAAGTAGTATAGAACATTACCTATTTGACTTAAATTTTCGGCATCTGCCAGCAACCAAGGTGTTTCTTTTAAAGATGTATTGATTGTTTCTAGGTCTTTCTTAAAAAAAGTTTTTATTTGAGCAAACTGATCTTGAGCAATATCTAGTTTCTTAATCAACTTTAATAAGCGTTTGTCTCTTTCTAGCAATACATCTCGCGCTATTTGCTGCTGTTGAATTTTTAATTCTACTTCCGCTGTTTGTTGAGCTTGATTTAGTAGAGGTTCAATTAATTTCAATGGTAAAATACCGGCTGCTAATTCAGACATTCGGTGACGAGTGTTTTCTGCTTCTCTAGTCTTTGCGATTTTTTGCTGTTCTAGTTGACTGCTCTGTGAGGCAATTTTTCCACCTTCACTTAAAAATTTATCAAATGCTTGCTGTTGTTTTTTTTCTGCTTCTTGTAGAAATTCTAATTCTTGCGTCTCTATATTTTTGGTTTCCTCATATTCTTCTTGTAAATGCTTCAATTTTTTTTCTATTTCTTCTAAGTTAGCAAGTTCTGTTGTATCCGCTAGTTCTTTACGTTTGCGATTGACTAATATCTCTAAATCTACTGTTAATCTTTCGGCTAATTCTAATCCTAAAAGGGCGCGAATCGCGTCAATTACAATGGTAGGAGGCTCTTCTTGTTCTGCAAGTTCTTTTACCTGTTCGCCATCAAATAAAAATAAATTAGAAATTCCTAAAGGTAACAGATTTTCGATATACTCATCCCAAATACTTACTAATCCCTCATCCAGCCATTCATCGTTTTCGCGAATATCTAAAATACCTAAATGATCTTTTCCATCTTTGGGATTTTTCTCCCAAGTTCTAACTATACGATATTTGACGGGTTTATCGTTTTCAATGTGTTCAAAAGCTAATTCAATACGAGTTTTATCTATGGGTGATTTATGAGTGTTTATGCATTGATTAAGGAAATCATTATAACTTAAATTACCGCGAGTAGAACATTGAGCACGATGTCCGTAAAGTGCAAGACGAATCCCATCCATTAAGGTTGTTTTTCCACCACCATTCATTCCACCTAAAAGAATAATTGGACGAGGATGATCGTCGTTTTTTGGCTCAAGATTTATTACCTGACGACCACAATAAGGTCCAAAGTTTTCTAAAACAATTTCTAGGAATTTCATATTTAGTTGTTAGTTGTTAGTTGTTAGTTGTTGGTTGTTAGTTGTTGGTTATTACTCGTTACTCGTTACTCGTTACTCGTTACTCGTTAGTTATGAGTTATTAGTTATTAGTTTTTGATTGTTTTTTAAATTTCCTATCTGACCAATTTTTAGACTTTTCTGTTACTTTTTCTGTAGTAACATCGCCTAAAGTCAACTGCTTTACTTTATCAATATCACCTTCACCAGCAGCATTTTTCAAATCCCGTTTAAAATGAGCATTTTTTATCGCATCTTCTTGAGTTCGCGAACTTGTTTCAAAACATTTTTCTAATGCTTCATATATTCCCACACGACGAGATTTTTTGCGATACTGACGTTCCGTATCTAAGAGTTTCGCCATTAATTCTAAATGCATCGCGTCGTTTTCACAGATTTCTTCTAATACTGCCCATTCATCACTACCTAATAAACTATAACCCGCACCTGGACGTGGATCGATAAATTCTTCTTTTGTCACTTCTTGATAAATTCGAGGTAAACTATCATCAAATTCGTGTTTTTCTTCCAACCAAATACGTCTTATTTGACTAAGTTCATCTGGGGTAATTAAACTAATATCGCGCATATTTTCTGGCGCTGTTTGACGAACTTGCCTTTGTGCTTCTAATACTCTTTTTAACCAATGTTCCCGCCAATATTTTGTATAAGGGCCTGGTACTGGTTGAACAGAAGTGTCACCATCTATGTTACGCTCAAAAAGTTGTACGTTTCCCCAAATTCGGCGAAAATCTCGTTTATCATGGTCATCTTGAATATCTAATTCGTTACGAATATCTAAAAGGGGTTGCATCCATTCTTTTTCTTCGTCATTTTGAATCATTGCTTCCATAGATTTATCTTTATTTACCATGGTGCAAACCCAGCAACCAAAGCGGGAATCGCCGCAACTAGGGGTAGAGGTATCGACTACTAAAGGACATTCATTATCTGCTGTGGCACCACGGTACATGTTAAATAAATCTTTGTTATTACCTCCCCAAGGATTTTCACATTGATTCAGATAAATCCAAACATCGTTGTTACTCCAATCTTCGATGGGGGTGTAAATTAATGAATTGGGTAAACTTGCATTTGGGCTTAAACGATCGCGTATTCTACCTGCTTGATGCTTTTGCATTGTGGCAGATCGTTTTGAGCTTTCGGCTTTGCGGGTACCTAAAACAAGAATTGTTTCGCCGTTGGCTCTAACCATCTCCCGAATAAATTGATTGGCTGGATTGATTTTCAAACGGGGCGTACACCAACGAAATTGATTGCGCGGAGCTGGATAACCTCTACCAATTAAATTTACCCAGAATGTGTCTTGAATTACTGGCAATAATAAATGAGGTTCGATGGGCATTCCTGTTTCTTTGGCAGCAGATGCGAGCAACTCCATTGAATTACGAACCCATGCTGTCACTATGGGATTTTCTACTAGAGTATCTGTAGTAATTACATGAATTTTTTTAGTTCGTTGATTCGGCTCTAAAATTGCGATCGCATTCCAAACTAGTTGCAATACTGTGCTGGAGTCTTTTCCCCAGGATACGCCTATAATCCAAGGTATTTCGTCTAGTAAATATAATTGTTGGATTTCTTTTATAATTTCTGGAATTTTTTCAATTACCGTAATCGGTTGGCTGGCGCTTTTTTTTTCTGATTGTTGGGCAAGAGTCATTTCAATTATCAGTTATCAGTTATCAAGTACCCGGCGATGAATTTCGAGGGGCTTTAATTGTGGAAATTTTTTTTTCTTTCCACGGATTATCCATGGCTTGTATCCTGTTTATTTTTTGGTCATTCTATTTTAGATTTTGGATTTTAGATTTTGGATTAGCTGCGATAATTAATTCCTAGATGTTTACACCACTTTGCTTTTATTTTGAGTACAGTACTATTTTTTAACTTCTAAATATGGGTTTAAAACAAGCGGCAACCTACGGTGGAAGAATTGGGTTGGGGCGGAGCCAGAGACGCTCTTCCGCTCAAACCTTCGTTTTAAAACTCTTGTGCTACGGGCATCCCTGCCCGTCCAAATGTACCTCGTAAATCTGAAATATATTGTATTAAGCATTCTGTTTCTTATTCCCTCTCTCTAAATGAATGATTTCATCAATCAAACCAGATTCTGATACAAGGGCAAAATCTAGTATTACATATTTTTGTACCACTTATCGGTTTTTAAAAACTTTTTTATTAATATTTTGTTTTTTTATCGTTTTTATATATAGTATTTGGATGCCAGTATTTTATATGTTTAAGAATTGTAATGAAAAATAATGCATCTACCTCACCGGAGGTAATTTCGGGTCAAGATAAAAAGAAATTTTCTTCTTTGCTAAGGAAGTATATTAGCGAAAATCAACAGTTACTAGTCCAAAAAACAGAAATGGGTGGTACTCAAGCTTATGTGGGATCTGTGACTTTGGAATGGTTTGCTAGTCAGGTTCGCTTTGCATCTTTTTTACCATTATTGCAAACTAAGTACAATCCCGATACTGATAATATCGAAATTGATGCTGATAGTATAGATGATATCCAACAACGCCCTTTAGATTGGTCGCGACAAGCACCTTTAGTACAGTATTTAGCGGCAAGAAAAAATCATAAATTTCCTCCTGTATTAGCTGTAATTAGCCAGCCTTGGGTTGATAATCCCCAAGCATCTGAATGGGATAATAAAGGAAGAGCTAAAAAATCTACTACTGAATTTACCACTTTAGATGATGATGGTAATTTCGGTTTGCTAGATATTTCTGAAGAAAATGTAACTATTTATGCATTAGATGGCCAGCATAGATTAATGGCGGTACAGGGTTTGATGGAGATTCTTAAAACTGGAAAATTACCGCGTTATAAGAAGGAGAAAGCTAGTGCTAATAGTTTTATTAGTATTGATGATTTAATTGATAAATACCGAGTTGAATCAGAATATTTACAACAATTACCCCAAGAAAAAATCGGTATCGAATTTATTTGTGCGGTTGCACCAGGAGAAACTCGCGAAGAAGCAAGACGCAGGGTGAGATCAATTTTTGTACATGTTAACTTGATGGCTGTACCCTTGAGTAAAGGACAATTAGCACAATTAAATGAAGATGATGGTTTTTCTATTGTTGCCAGAAAGATAGCTGTTAGTCATGCACTTTTAGCACAGCGAAAAGGTAGGAAAGCTCGCGTAAATTGGAATAGTGCGACGGTGGCAGCAAAATCAACAGTTTTGACAACTTTGCAAGCTTTAAAAGAGATGTCGGAGCGTTATTTAGAATATAAATATTCTCATTGGAAACCTTTGGATAAAGGTTTAATTCCCATGCGCCCCGAAGATGAAGAATTAGAGGAGGCTATGGAAGATTTTAATCAATTATTCGATAATTTAGCAAATTTACCAAGTTATAAAGTCTTGGAATACGAAGATACACCAATGTTCCGAAGGTTTAGTTTTGAAAAAGATGGGGGGGAAGGTAATATATTATTTCGTCCCGTCGGACAAATGGCATTAGCAAAAGCTTTGGGTATTTTAATTTTTGAAAAAGGTTTTTCTATAGAAGATATTTTTGAAAAGCTCCGAAAATTTGATAGTAAAGGCGGTTTTAGTGGTATGGAATTTCCCAAATCTCCTTGGTATGGGGTTTTATATGATGCGAATCGCAAGCGAGTATTAGTTGCGGGGAAAGAATTAGCAACGCGGTTACTTGTTTATATGTTAGGTGGTATAAAAGATCAAATAGAGCGCGCCCAATTGCGAAATGATTTAGCTAAAGCCAGAACTTTTGAAGATAATACTGTGGATTTTAAAGGTAAATTTGTAGAGCCGAAACAGGTGGGGTTGCCCAGTGTTTTGTGAGGAGGCATTTATGATTTTCATTTTTGCGGGAGTCGCCCTCACCCTGGAAAGGTGGGTTCACGTAACTATAGACAACAAGCAAGCGCCTTTGTGTCGGTGCGGCTTTCATTGTCGTTAAAAACGAATTTTTTCGTGGTGGCCGCACCGACACAAACCAAAATTGTGGGTTTTCTATAGACATTTTGTCTAAGGCTGGGCAATGTTGTCCATGTTTTATGCAGGGGGCTACACAAAAAAAAGTCACCTTTGTGGGCTATAAAATCTATAAAATATTGCTTACACTCGTGTTATGGCAACTTGATGGAGTCGTTTTAACCACCACCTCCACCACCTCCACCTCCGCCAAAATCACCTCCACCAAATCCACCACCATCACCTCTACCACTATCACTATTTCCGAAGAAAAAGTTATAAATAAATAGTGCTAGGATTACAATTAGAAAAGGATTAAAATACCAATCATCTTTTACATCTATATCAGATGAGTCTGAACTTTCCGAATAAACATCAGATACATTCAGAATTCCTTTAGGGAAGGTAATTTTAATTTCTAATTCGGTTTGGGGTGGTAATGCTTCTCGTGTTTTAAATTCAAAGGTTTTAGCATCTATTTGTTTAGCTTCACTGGATATACCAAAACTTTTTTTTATTTATTGCCATAAGATAAAAAAAAGTTACTTAAGTAGTAATATCTGAAATGCTTTAGTAAAAAAACACATCGCTAAACCAAGTAGACTTATTTAATACATTACTTTAATTATTTTTTATAGAGAAATTAAGCATATCAGGATTTTTATTAAGTTATTGATATTATTTTTTATCATCACTTAAAAACCCAATTTTTTATAAAAACTGGGTTTTTAATTTGTTTGAATTATATAAAAAGCTATTTATAATACCTATAATTCATTGTCAAGAAAGAAATTTACTTAAATTAAATTCCTCATCTTTTTTATCTTCCTTAAATCTTTCGGAACTTAATATCAACAAAAGTCGTTCCGAATAATCCACTGCACCCCGCAATTCAGTTTGCAATATTTCCAAACCACCATTGGCATATTCTTCAAAAATATGATTCCGTTGAGTTTGTGATTCTTCCTGAGTTACCGAGAGTATTTGTATATCCTTAGTTTCAGTAATTCCGATTAACTTAATTACCCAGTCATATCCCATTGAAGCAAAGGTTTCGACTTTTATCGGTGAAGGCTCTCTTTTAGAAATTTCTCCCAAAGGTACGCGCCGATTGTGTTTTTTACCTAAAGTAGCCGCAAAAACCACTACGTCAGCAAAAGTTTGAAAAGGCCCAGTTGCAGCATTCCAAGATGTTAAACTTTGTACTAGCTCCGCCTTATCTTTTGCAACCCTAATTCTACCAGTTTCAGACATTGTTAGTTGTTAGTTGTTAGTTGTTAGTTGTTAGTTATTAGTTGTTGGTTGTTAGTTGTTAGTTGTTAGTTGTTGGTTGTTAGTTGTTGGTTGTTAGTTGTTAGTTGTTGGTTGTTGGTTGTTAGTTGTTAGTTGTTAGTTGTTGGTTATTAATTCTTCATTCT
>DESS01000152.1:3600-36054 GCA_002361335.1 Richelia sp. UBA3308 | reverse complement strand
GAAATTACATTATCAAATTCTTCTGTTGCAGAAAATGACACTGCTGCTGTAATTGGTAATCTCACAGTAACTGATGTAGATAGCAGCAACTTTACCTACACTGTAAACGACAACCGTTTTGAAGTTGTTAATTCTCAGTTGAAGCTAAAAGATGGTGAAAGCTTAGACTTTGAAACTGAAAATTCCATCAACTTGGAAATTACTGCCACTGACGATGGCAATCCAAATCAAAGTTTCACCAAGAGCTTGACAATTGGAGTTACCAATGTTAATGAAACACCTACTGCTAAAGATGCCACCTTCACTGTAGATGAGAACAGCACTTCCGGAACAGAAGTAGGTATTATTACCGCAACTGACCCCGAAAATGAAGCTCTAACTTTTGCGATCACCAACGGTAATATCGACTCCGATGGAGATAGTAACCTAGCTTTTGCAATTGACTCCTCCACGGGAACAATTACCGTTAATGACAAAGATGACCTTGACTTTGAAGTTATACCTACTTTCAATTTAGAGGTACTAGCAACAGATCCAGGTAGCTTAACTAATACTGCTGATATTACCGTCAACCTTAATGATGTTTCTCCTGCTGTTTTTGATACAGTTCAAAGCCAAAATGGTTTCTTTACTTTGAACGGAGGAGACTCCACCAATGTCAAATTTACATTAGCGAACAATAACACCGAAAAAGTCAACGAGGTTGGTGTATTTGTTGTAGATGATGAAAACGGTAGCGTTGATGGTAATGCTCCCGGTTCCGACGGTTATCTCCAAGCAGCGCTACAAAGGTCACAAGTTATCTTATCAGCAATTTCCGACCGTCCTAGTGGATTTGACTTAGGAGATATTGAGCGGGTACTTGAAGTTGACTCCGACGCACGTTTGGGCTTCTATTTGGTATCTAACGGTACAACTGATACAGCACTTGCTGAGTTAGAAGCAAGCGGAACCACAAACTTACCTATATTCTTCTCCGATTCCTCCAACCTACAAGTATCTGACTTAGGTACAGAAGGTTTTAAATTAAACTGGTCAGATGAAGCAGGTGGTACTGATTTCACTAACTTGAACTTAAACGCACAACTTACTCAGGATGCTCCTGCTACCGCTACTGAATTACAAGGAAACCCACAAAGCGAACTCATTGATTTGAGTAATCAAACAGGTCAAGTTTCAGTTAGCGTTGAAGTACACCGAGAAGCAGCTTTCGATAACTTGATTGGTTTCTACCAAGTTGTTGATACCAACGGTGGAATTGATATTGATGGTGATGGTATAGCAGACTTCAACCCTGGTGATGCTGGATATGAAGAAGCTGCTTTGACAAACCGTGTCACAGGTTTAGACTTGCTTCAAACTGATAATCAGCAAACATCTACCTTTGATGGAACCTTTGACGGTGGAAGTATTTTAGCTTCCTTCATGGTTGTAGATGGAACTGTAGATGAAGCAATCAACAACAACGCAGAAGTTTACTTCTCATTCTTGGGAGCAAACAGCGATGGAGTTGACCACATTCGCTTGCTTGGTGACAATACCTTCGGTTACGAAGACCTAGCTGGTGGTGGTGATTTTGACTATAACGATATGATTGTTAAATTTGATTTAACCACTGTCTAAAGGTTGAAGAAATTCAGACAATTTGTCTAGTGCTGCAAAATACTAATCCGTAATTAAGAAGCCCTGGTAATATTCTGGGGCTTCTTTTTTTTGCTTGCGGTTAAGTAATAAGCAGGAAAATGAACCTCACCTCCTTCCCGATGCTTTTGCCTAAGTACTTATGACGGTGGGGAATTCTACCGATATGTTTAATTTAAACAGATTTTGAATCTCTAATTCTGTAGAATTATTTCAGGTAACGCTACATAAATATTGTTTTTATGAGTAGAGAAACCGTCGCAGAAATAATACTCAGAACTTGCGAACGCTACGACAAAATAAAACATCTTCCTCTAGAACAAAAGAAGTACTTGATGGCTTTATCAGAGGAAGATTTTGAATTTGAATTAAAAAATATTAATGTCAAAAAAGCAAGTTAATTTCTAAAATTTCACCGTTTAGAATTGTTATGCTATCTACTAGCTTCTGATAGATAATAATCTTTTCTTCTTCAGTAATCGTTTTCCAATAATCAGCGTCTTTCAAAACATTTTGTACTAACTCTAAACGCTTTCTACCAAGATTACCCGATACTTCTTGTTCATTTTCTATCCGTAGCATTTCTTGTTTTGTTTGCTTAATTGCGGCATCTATAATTTCTGATTTTGGTAAAGATTGGAGGGACTTTAGTTGCTGCTCTAATTTCAAAACTTCCGGAGGTGTTTTCTTTTCTTGAGACAACGCCTTCTTTGCATAATTAGCAATTTCTTCTGCGCGTGCTACTAATTTTGCATCTACTGCTTCCATGACATCTTGCAAGCGGATTGCTATCTTATTTTTGCAAAATTTATCACCCAGAGTATCGCGTTTCTTGCATCGAACTCGGTGGGTTAAATACTTTCCGGATTTCTTGATAAATAATCGGTATCCACAACATCCGCAAAACATTTGACCTTGGAGTGGTAATGGCTTGGCTCTAAGCTGATGTCCGTAAGAATACCTTCGTCTATTGTCTTGAAATCTTTGTTTTATTTGTTCAAAAGTTTCTTCCGATATCAAAGCTTTGTGCGTATTTTCATGTATTATCCATTTTTCTGGATTGTTCTGGTTTTTACGAGTATTATACGCTGTGTGTCCGCGTAGAGTAGGATTTTGAATCCAGTATCTAAAGCCTGCTGATGTCCAATTTTTTCCGAAAAACGCTAACGCATAATTTATTGTACCTCTGGTGGTTGCGTTCGGCTGAAGAAAATATTCAACTATTTTAGTAGCAACTTCCCATACGGGTAAGCGCGATTTTTCGTTTATGCTTTCGTCTAATGCATATTTTTCATCCACTCTGGCATAACCGAAAGGTGGGGTGGGCGCTGCTTTCTTTTGTTCGCGAAAGTAATCGAAGCCGTGTTGAATACGAGAACTCAAAAGCCGACTTTCAAATTCTGCCAATTGCCCCATTTGAGAAATAGAGAACCAACCGAAAGGTGAGTTTGGATCATCAATAGGGGCATCAAGAATAGTTAATTTAACTCCTAAATCTTCAAAGAGGGAGACTGTTTTGTGGATTGATATAACCGAGCGGGATAAACGGTCAATACGTGTTATGACTATTTCAGTGATTTCCCCAGCTTTGCACAATTCCAACATTTGATTAAACTGCGATCGCTTATCACTTCTTCCGCTTTCAACATCGGAAAATATTCTCACTGCACCAGCTTTTTTGATTCTCTGAGTTTGCTGCTCTAAAGCATCTGTATCGCTTTGTTCGCGTGTTGAAACCCTGACGTAGCCTACTTTCATTGCTATTATGTTTAGTGTCTACTTCAACTATACAGCACCACTCGTTTGATGCTTCACTCTAAAGCACAAACAACCGTACTTCACTTGGCAGCCGAGGGCATTTGACTTAAATAGTTAATTTCTCATAAAATGTTCCCCTGTAACAATTCCATAGAAATTAAAAGTTCATCCTGAACGTTTATTTTTAGTCAAATTTTAGTCAACCAATGAATGATATACAGGGTAAAGTATTTGCCGATTTTAATCCGCCAGCAACTTCTGATGGGAGTTATAGAGGGCGTAAGAAAGTAGCAGATGCCAATAAAGAACATTTCCATATGAAATTAGAGCAAGAATTAAAAGAAGTTAATCAGCGTCTAAAATCAAGCAAAACTAAAGTCAGCGTAGAATCATCAAAAGGAGGATTACAGTTACGGGCTACCCTTCCAATAAAACCTGGTGACACTGAAAAGACTGGAAGAAAAAAGAAACAGTACAAAATAAGTTTAGGAATCCCAGCTAATTTTGATGGTTTAAAGACTGCTGAAGAAGAAGCTTATGAGCTAGGTAAACTTATTGCACGTCAAACATTTATTTGGAATGATAAATACTTAGGTGTTAGAGCCACAAAAGAAAAAGGTATTACCTTTAAGGAATTTTACGAACAGTTCGAGAAAAGATATTTTGAAACTAGGAAGAGAACTAGAAAAAGTGAGGGCACTTTTTTTAATTACAAATCAAAATATAAAACACATTTTTTATCTGACTTGATAATTACTAAAACAACTTTAAGGGAGAGTATAAAAAAAATTGAAAAACCTATGGCTCGTGAGGAAGGAATAAGAATAGCAAGTTTAATAAATAGTTTTCTTCAGCTTGATTGTGACTTCTCAGATTTACGATTAAAACATGAAAGAAAAAAAAGAGATATCCCTAATGATGAAGATATTATCTTCTATATTGATAACTTTCAAAAAAAATATGAATTTTCAAAGAATATACCGAAGTCTATAAGGGATAAATGGAAAATATATAAACTTGCTTATGGACTGCTAGCTGTATATGGTTTACGTCCTAGAGAAATAGCAAATAAGCCTGATTTCGACTGGTTGTTGTCTCCTGAAAATATTCATAATACCTTTAAAGTTAATCATGACAATAAAACTGGTTATCGTGAAGTATTTCCTTTTGTACCTAATTGGGTAAATTTATTTGATTTGAAAAATGTAGAAGCTATTGATTATTTGAAAGAAGAGTTTTCTCAATGCACCACAAGTTATGAATTAAAAATGAAAACTGATTTAATATCTAATAATTTCAAAAGGAGTAAAATTCCATTTCAGCCATACGATTTACGTCACGCTTGCGCTATTCGGGCTCATCTTCAAGGAATGCCAATAAAAGCAGCAGCAGATAATTTAGGTCATTCTGTTGAGATGCACACTAAAGTTTATCAACAGTGGTTCGGCTTGGAAAATAGACGTAAAGCTTTTGAGCAAACATTTGAGGGAATGAGTGAACTAGAAAAAATCAAAGATGAAAATACCAAACTTAGAAATGAAGTAGCCGAACTTAAACTAGAATTGACAAAATACAAACTAATCGCTCAATAAATATAGTCTTAAATTACAATTAGTCATAATTAAGTTGACTAATAAATACTGTTCAATTTTTACATTCCTAGGGAAAATTTAAAGTGCGTATCATCACACCATGTAATTACGCGCTTTAAAGGAATTTAGAATTTAGAATTTAGAATTTAGAATTTAGAATTTAGAATTTAGAATTAAATCTTGTAACTAATCAAAAATTCAGCGTAATATGATGTCCTTATAATTACCCATAATATCAAGTCCGGCTAATTACTTACTACATAACCCTTTTACTCATTACTTCTTACTTCTTACTTCTTACTTATTACTTCTTACTTCTTACCCAGGCCCCCACAGATATGATAACTGTTTAACCGGACATGATAAAATGTTACTTTTGAGCATTTATTTTTTTGACTCATTGTTATTGTATTTAACTTGAGAAAAACAGTTGTTGAGAGAGTATTGTCTAAATCAATTTCCATAAATAGATAATTAGTCAACTATTAGTCAATATTCTTTATAAATTGATTTATTTATTCTATTTTTATGCGCTTTTACGGTGAAAATATTAGTCAATGGTTAGTCGATATATATAACAAGATTGCTGTAATTTTCTTCATATAGACATTATAAGAGCTTTTTAGCCCTCGGCAGCCGAGCGCGGTGCAGTAGAAGACTTAGAACTCGAAGAAGTTATGCTCACCGGATATCGTGGTGTGCGCTGTGTAGAATCCGGTGGTCCCGAACCTGGCGTAGGTTGTGCTGGTCGTGGTATTATCACCTCTATCAACTTCTTGGAAGAAAACGGTGCTTACCAAGACTTAGAATTAATAATAGAAACAGTTTATTTTCTCAATGGTAATGAACTCACGGAAATTAACTTACACTCTACATTATTTTTAAATTAAATAATTACTATTAGTTTCTTAAAAAAAGTAGTTTATTAAAGCATTTTATAAAAAAAAACTTACATAAACTACACTTATTTTTATCTTATTTTTATCGAGGTTTTTTTGCTCCCCCTAAGTGCAATTGTACTTGGTTGAATTTAAATACTTTTAAGCAAAAAAAATATAATTATAAATAAAGTAATTATATAATTATATACAGATTTTTTCAGTTGTATGAAGTAAAATACCATATTTTAAAAATCCTGTGATACGGGCATCCCTGCCCATTCAAATGTACTGAATTAAAATAAAACCTGCTGTATTTTAAATACACAACTCCTTGAAGTAAAATTACTTTATTGCTTGTTTTTCTAACTCTAAGCGTTTGATTGTTATCCTTAATTTTTCATTCTCTAGCTCTAATTCCTTGACTTTAGTTTCAAGCACTTTGATTGTATCTTGCTTCGCGATCGCTGTATCAATGGCACTCTTACGATTATCGAGGGAGAACCATTTTTGATAAGTTTTAGTATGCATCTGCACGCTATGACCTAAATTATCCGATGCAGCTTTGATTGGTATACCCATTAAGTGCGCTCTAATTGCCCAAGCGTGACGTAAATCGTAGGGAGTAAAGCCACAGTTAGCTTTTTTAAACCAGTTGCAATTAGCTAATTTGTTGGAATTAAGCCTTTTGTAAGAGATTGAATCTGTAAAATATTCTGTAACAGATAAACATATTTCCTGATTTTTTAAATCAAATAATTCAATCCATCTTTCGTGTAATGGTAAAACTTCTCTTTCTCCAGTTTTAGCTAATTCATCTACTTTCCATGTATTATTAATATTTTCACTATTTAACCACCATTCGATATTAGGACGTAAAAACAATTCACGGGGCCTTAATCCAAATGTAGCTAACATCCCATATATCCACCTATATATTTTCCAGTTATTCTCAAATTTTCTATTTTTAATTCCTCGCTTCTGCCTACTATTTGCATATTGTTCATATCCTAAATATGCTGATTCTATTTGGCTATCACTGGGGATATTCCTTTTTTGTGCTTTTGGTCGTTTCAAGTACTCGGCTACGTCTATATATATGTCAAAATATTTTGCGAATATGGATATAGATATAGCTAAATTTCGTCTGGGATAGCTTTCTGGTTCTGTACTATCAAGTATTAGTAAAAGATTATCAGATGTTGCTAGCTGTTCTGAAGGAATGCGTCTTTTTAATTCTCTAAAATAATTGTTAAAACTGTGTTCGCTTTTGATTGTACGCTTATGATTTTTAAAGTACTCAGTTTCAAATTTTTCCAACAACTCACCAAAAGTTTTCACCTCTAATTTTTGCTTACTCTTAATTCCCAAATACTTCTCATTCCATACAAAAGTTTTCCTTGCTATCAGCTTACCTAGTTCATAAGCCTCTTCCTCAGCAGTTTTTAATCCATCTAAATTTGCCGGTATTCCTAATGAAATTAAATACTGTTTTGTACCAGTACCTTTTTTATCTTTATCACCAGGCTTAAGGGGGAGTGTTGCCTGCAAAGCTAAACTATTATTATTTTTTGTCACCCTAGCTTTACACCTAGCTGCCTTTAATCGTTCTTTTAATTGAGTAAACTGTTTTTCAAATTCTTCTTGCATATATTTTTCTCTATGTGCGTCATGCTTTTTGATTCCGAAATATGAACCGTCTGTGCTTGGTAGTGGCTGATAATCATCAAAGTACCCTGTATCTATTTCTTTCATGTTTACCTTAGTTTTACATTACTTTTTTGGCTGTTCACTACAAGCTTTTACATGACTGTAAAAGTTCATGTTAAACAAAAGTATTGTATTATTATTTTCGGTAATAAATGAAAACTTAGATTTCGTATCTTACGACGTATTAGGTGACGTTGTATGTGGCGGTTTCGCCAATTGCAACAAAATTTGATATGCTAAAATAAATCGTTTTCAAAAGCAGTTTATGAACGATTTATCAAGAGCATTGGGTTATTGTCGAGTTTCCACTCAAAGGCAACATACAGAAGGTCATGGATTGGAACGCTATATTGAACGATTGAAACAATATGGTTTGAGTGAAGAGCAAATTCATTGGGATATTGAATCGGGTGCTAGCGACAAGCGCCAAGGATATAATCAAGTATTAGAATTAGTGCGGAAGCAAAAGGTTGATAAAATAATTGTGCCGTGTTTCGATCGATTTACCCGTTCGGCATTGGGTTGGGAAGTAGCACGTCAAGAATTACAGAAATTTGGGGTTGAATTAATATTCCTCGATGGTGGAAGTTTGGATTTAGAAACTCCTGAGGGTTTATTTACCAGCAGAATATTAGCTGCCATGTCTGCCCAGGTTAGAGATAAAAATCGATACAATGCTATCCAAGGACATCGGTATTTTCAACAAAAACGCAAGATTTATCAAGCTGTATTTGGTTTTATTAAAAATGGAGATAGTGTTATCCCTAATACTAAGCAATATAGTAATACAGATAAAACTCATGCTGATGTAGCTCGTGAATGCGTGGAAATGTTCCTTGAGTCAGGAGAATTATCGAAAACCATTAGAAGATTAACAGAAATTTATGGCTTAGAGCGGGTGGGAAAGTATAAATATGAAGATTTTCCTAGAGATGTGTCTTCATTCCGTCGATGGTTAGAAAATCCTCAATTATGTGGAATGATTTGCTATTATCCATTTGACTCTGAAAAAAAGGTAATATTAGAGTCAAATCATCAAGGAATTATCTCAATTACACAACATCGACAGATAATCCAAATTTTGTCTATCCATCCATGTGGTAGACGTAGATATGTGACAAATCCCTTAGTAGGATTATGTAAATGTGAGAAATGCGGTTCGACGATGGAAAAACGTTCGACAAAAGTAAATGGTAAAATTTACGAGCATTTAAAATGTCCGGGTGCTTATCCAAAACCGCGTCAATCAAAAAAATGTGATGTGCGGACTTATTTTCGGTTGCAAGGTGCTATTGATGCTGCAATTGGCGCTTTAAAAAATAAAGCGGAAAGTATAGTTAATCATATGCCAGTGGAGAATACTGAAGAAGTGCCACCAGAGATACTAGAATTGCAACAGCAAATCCTGAAATTGAAGCAATTGAATGACTCTGATTTTGACAGCACTATAAAAATCAAAGAACAGAAATTAGAAAGTTTAATTAAAAATTCAGAGTTAAATGTAGTGGCAGATGCCAGCAGAAATGAAATTTTGCGTAGCATTGCAATGAGTGAAGGGTTTTGGGAGATAGTTACTAGGGAAGAACTAACAGCAATATTTCATGAATTAGTCGAAGAAGTAGTTTGTTCGGTAGAAGAGCCAGACTCCACAGGAATTACTTCGCAATCGCAATTGTTTAAGCCACGACTCAAAATTTGATTTCGTTCTGACTCTGGTAGAGAAGCTAAGTATCTTTCTGCTGCTGCCCAAAGAATATCTGCTACTTTTTTGGAAATAGTCATGGTTTTCTACTCTTGTTGATTGTTTTTAGGTTAATTTGTCAGTTGAAAATTTCTGTTCATCAGGAACGAGTAATGAGTAAGGAGTAAGAAGTAAGAAGTAATTTTTATTTTTTTATAAATTATTTGGCGTTGCCTACCTCGTGGCGGAATTCTAAATATCTCAGAGGTGATATATTGCTTCTGGGATAAGGTTTTCGATTTGTCAAAAAATCAATTTAATACATCAAATCAGCAACGCCAATTATTTTGTATTGGTTGTTATATAAAATCCCTTGGTATTTATAGCAAATTTCAGTTGGATGCAATACAGGGAAAATTTGTATAATTCGGACGGGCAGGGATGCCCGTACCACAAGAATGTATTCTGCTCAACCGAAAAGCGCTATATACCATGTAGTTAATTTTTGATATTATAATTTTAGCTACAATATATTAAAATCAATTCTAAAATAACTGTATATGTATAACCTAGAAATTCCTGATAACCAAACAGATTTTGCAAAACTACTCCAGTATGTATTATCTGGAGAAGAAGTAGTTATATCCAAAGATGGTAATCCGATTGCACGAGTAGTTCCAATTGCTGATAAATCATAACCAAGAATTCCAGGTTTAGATAAAGGTAAAGTCGTAATTTCACCCGATTTTGATGCTCCTTTACCGAATGATATTCTTAATAGTTTTACTAATTCTGTAGATAATTTAACATCTCAAAGCAGTCGTTCTACCTTAGTTCAACAAGCTGGGGCTTTTGCTGATGATGCTTCACTCACGGAATTAAGAGCAAAGCTGCATTAGTGACCAAATTCCTGGGATACGGGTTGTAAATTGGGTTGATTGAAATCCATTATGAAGTTTTATTATATATATCTTGCACTATTCTTAACAACCGTCTGGGAATGAATTCCCAGCCTCATAGCTAAAGTCGTCTAAAGACGACTAGGTAAGTATTCTAGTACGTTTTAACGTACTTTACATATTAGCCTTGAAATTCATTTCCGTGAAATCTGGGCTTAACGAAAATGGTGCAAGATATCAGATTATTTACATAAAACCAATGTTATGCTACTGAAAAATCTCCCAAAATCTTGTAGAAATTAGATTGTAATTTAATAGATTCTCAGTTTATTTTCTACAATGAACCGAAATGCTTTAGTAGTTGGAATTAATACTTATAGCTATAAAAATCTTAATAATCTCAAGTCTCCCGCACAAGATGCTGAAGCTGTAGCAGAGTTGTTAGAGAAATACGGCGATTTTAAAGTCACGCGACTGCCTGTTGTGGAAGATGAAGAAAATGACACAGTGAAGGTTGATGACAAAACCGAAGTCACTTTGACTGAATTTGAAGACGCGATAAGCCTTCGGCATGCGCTTCGCGATCGCACAACTTTTCACTCCAGCGGAACAACCACCTGATACAGCACTGCTATATTTTTCTGGTCATGGTTTGCGTAAAAGTAAGGGAGGAGTACAAGAAGGTTTTTTAGCAACCAGTGATGTCAATTCTGATATGGGATTTTATGGGCTATCTCTACAATGGCTAAGGCGAATATTGCAAGAAAGTCAAGTCAATGAACAGATTATTATTTTAGACTGTTGTTACAGTGGTGAGTTACTAAATTTTAGCGAAGCAGATCCAAGGGACACAAATAATAAAAAAGCCAGATGTTTTCTGACTGCATGTCATGATTTTGAAGTTAGCTTTGAAGAAATTGATCAACAACACAGTGTTTTCACCACTACCTTACTTAAAGGATTGGAACCTCCCCAGTCAGATAAATGGGTAACTAACTATACTTTAGTACATTTACTTAATCAAGAAAGAAACTTATTACCACAACGCCCAGTATTTTGGAGTTCTGGACAACCTATTAATCTTACTAGAAGGAAAATACAACAATCAATTCAAGTTTCTCGGACATCTAAACTAGGTATCTGTCCTTACAAAGGTTTACGATATTTTAATTATATAAAAGAAGATGCTGAATTCTTTTATGGTCGTACTGCCTTAACTGATGAATTATTAGAAAAAGTCCGTAGTGGTAATTTTCTTGCAGTATTAGGTGCTTCTGGTAGTGGTAAATCTAGTGTTGTGAGAGCAGGATTACTGTATCAGTTGAAATTGGGAGAAAGATTATCAGGTAGTGACGTTTTTGCTGCTCCGAGGTGACTTGACTTTTAGCGATCGCAAATAATTCGTTGTCATCCCAGGTTTGCATTCGTAAAAGTTCTTCCTGAATTTCTACTGGTGCATTATCGGGTGTGGGTGGTAAGTTGCTGATGATGCTTTGAGCAACCAACGCTTCCAAAGGCTGCTGAGTTGCCGAAGAAATACCATTTTCCCGCGTGCTTTTAGGTATTGAAAATAGTAATGCCGGACAAGTGAATAGTGATGGGGTGAGTAGGAACAAGGCTTTCCAAGTGAAAACCGCTATATTACTTCTAAATTCTAAATTCGGCCATTCTAAATTCTTACTTCACACACAACCCTGAACCCAAAAGTAAGATCACTGAGATCGGGAGAATTAAAAAGACGATTAGCAGAGCGGCAAAGTATAGGATTGTAGAGCCACGAACCACCGCGCAACACTCGGTAAGGATTATTATTATCAGATGTTAACCATGCACTACCATCAGTGGGCGCTCCTTGATAATTTGAGTGCCAATCATCAACACACCATTCCCAGACATTCCCGTGCATATCAGATAGCCCAAAGGCGTTAGCTGTATCAAAGCTGCCTACGGAGGTTGTTTGCTCGCGGTTAATTCCATTGGGGCCTCTACCATAGGAACCTGACCATTTGACCTCTTTGGTACCGTTATAATTAGCTAAGTCAGTGGTGATTGTCTCACCAAAATGAAATGGTGTAGTAGTACCAGCGCGACAAGCATATTCCCATTCAGCTTCGCTGGGTAAACGATATTTTCTACCTGTATTTTGAGAAACGCGAGAGAAGCGGCTAAGCCGAACGCAAAATTCAACTGCATCGTACCAAGAAATTTGCTCTACAGGTAAGTCGTCTCCTTTAAAATTCGATGGCTCTGGTTTTACTCCGATCCCGCTCTAAGATTACCTATAAAAATTTTTCCCTCACTCCCTCCTTCTCTTCCTCCCTCCCTCAATCCTAAACGGAAATCTTTCACCGAGAAGGGAGTAATTCTCTTTCAACTTGAGGAAAATTAGCTACTGCTCGCCACTGTGCTTGGGTAATTTGGTATCTACCCATAAAGAAAGTTGGAACAGTAACTTGGTGTTGGGGACGTTCATTATCATCGCTGCCTTCTTCATCTTCTGGAGCGCCCATTGTAAAGGTTCCTTGTGGAATTAAAACCATTTCCAATTCAATTCCATTTCCCAAGTCTTCGATATAGTGTTGCGCTGTTGCTTGTGCTTCGTTAATGACTATTTCTGACATTGTTGTCTGCTTGTGATATTTTAGCTTGCTGACATTTTGCAGCATTCTCATATTGCCTTGGGTGCTACCTATTATTCCTCAGCGCAACACCGCACACCACCCGCAGCCCGATATAGTAGTTATCGAAGGCAGGATTGCTGTTGTAACGGTTAGCAGAACGGCAGTTCTCAGGAATGACGTACCACGAACCACCGCGCAGCAGTCGGAGAGAACGATTATTATTATCAGCATCTACCCAAGCACTACCATCTGTGGGTGCTCCTTCATAGTTGTTGTGATAATTATCAAGACACCATTCATAAACATTCCCGTGCATATCGTGCAAGCCAAAGCCATTAGACGGGAATTGTCCTACTGGGGTGGTTTGTTTTCGGTATTCTCCTTTGGGTTCTTCAGCAAAGGTTCTACTAGCATCGTAACTTGCTAATTCACCAGTGATTGTCTCGCCAAAATGAAAAGGTGTAGTGGTACCTGCGCGACAAACATATTCCCACTCTGCTTCGCTTGGTAAACGGTAGTTTCTACCTGTATGTTTAGAAAGGCGATCGCAAAATTCAACCGCATCGTACCAGGACACTCGCTCTACAGGTAAGTCGTCTCCTTTAAAATTTGATGGTTCTGGTTTTAAATCTCGGTTAACTTTTTCAAAATTAGCCACTGCTCGCCACTGTGCTTGAGTCACTTGGTATCTACCCATGAAGAAAGTTGGAACTGTAATTTGGTGTTGAGGGCGTTCATCATCACTACTGCCTTTTTCCTTTTCCGGTGCGCCCATTATAAAAGTACCACCAGGAATCAGCACCATCTCAAGTTCAATTCCATTGCCCAAATCTTCAATAAAATACTGAGATTGCTGGGGATGACGATGGATTATAACTTCTGCATCCCTTCCAACAGTATCGGATTTTTTCAGTTCAATGGTGGCGGATTCAAATGTAAAGGGTTGTAGATTAATTTCAGGAGGTATTTCAATAGATGTTTCATCTTCTTGGAAAGATATAGTTCGTATTTTAAATTCAAAATTTGTTATTGGAGGGAAGTCTTGAGGTTCTTTTCCATTTGGTGTTGGTTTTAACGTATCTGCTAAAGCAGCATATTCACCACCCAAACGCCGTAAAACGGTTTCAGTAATGCGAGCAAAAGGTAAAATCTTTTCTTGCGTCTCTTCATCCCAATTATTATTAATAGATAACAATGCTGTAAAATCTTCTATCGATACACCGGCTTTTTCAGCAATATAGTGAGAAACCTTTTCTAAGACTTCATCAACATCTGGCGTGGGAACAGAATCTACTAATAATTCTCTAACTCCTTCAATAAAATCATATTGAACGGTTTCACCTTTGCTGATTGTATTCTCAGATGTAATCGGTTTTAAAAGCCCACTCATAAAGACTTCAGCGACATGAACCTGTAATGATTCCTTCAGCAAAGTTTTCTGGATGAGATAAACAACCGGTAAACTTATTGTTTTAACTTACCTTGTGCTTCAGCCCATTCAATTAAATTAACAACAACATCGTTAAGATTTCCTTGTTCAGCAATTTCATTTAAGTTTTCATTTAATTGTTCACGAACCATTATCTTCAAATCATTTCTGCTTGGATAAGCGCTCTTAATAGCCGCTCTTCACCAGATAGCTCTTTTATAGAATCGAGTTGAGTATCTATTTCCTCAGAAATTAAACTTGCAGAAAAATCTCTAATCTTAATTTGTGGCGTTTGATATTCAGGAATATTTTGTAAATCAATTGCATTACGACCAAATTCAAAAGATTTTTGATAGCTTTCACCATTCATTAAAGCCCTATAAAAACCAACAGCGAAATTAATCGCAGCCCTATCTCCAATAGTCTTATCCATGCCAACCACACAATTAATATATTGATGAATTGCTTCTGCTTGCACTGTGGTGTAACAAGCATTGAGTACAACACATTCAACATAATCCTTAAACAACTTGAATAATCCTGCTAAAGCTTGACTACTTACAAATTGCCTTACCCCATTTACATCCTCCAGTATCAAGCCATCATCACCCGCACCATGTCCACAAAAATGAACGATATTTGGTTTGTGATCTAACAACTCATCCTGTAAATCCTTAACTCGTGCCAATTTAGGAATGATTTCAATTTCTTGTCGATATTCGGCTTTTTTGTGAGCGTTTTGGATTTCCTCTACCTCCTCTGTTAAAGATAGCTTTAATGTATCCGTGGGATTAGCTGCTAAAATCAAGATTTTTTTCATACTTAGAAATTAAATAATTGACGATAAAATGAGATTTGTGGCAGAATTATACTTAAAATTTGCGGTATTATTTTCCGTCTTTTGGGGAATAATAGTAGAATACTTTCGAGAACCCACATTAGCTAGTAAGATATTTTAATAATTCTTCAATTAAATGTTCTTTTTCTTGATTTTCAGGAGCATATTTCCGAGTAACTAAATAAATAGCATTCAATAATTGGTCAGTTGCTAAATCTCCTTCCTTGCGCTTATTCATAAACATTTCAATTAAAACCTTAGCTTGCTGTGTAATTTTTTTATCATTAAAATGAGATGCAACAATCCTTTCCAATTCATCTTGATCGGGTTGTCCCATATCTAATCGTAGACAGCGACGTAAAAAAGCAGGTGGAAAATCTCTTTCTCCATTACTTGTCAAAATCACAAAAGGGAAAGATTTACATTGTATACGCCCCTTATTAATCAAAACCTTAGAATCATTGTAAGTTTTAGTTTCTTTTTCGTCCTTAAAAGCAGTTCTGACCTCAACACTTGGTAACTTATCCTCAATTCTGACTAATTCTGGAATTTCAAACCTTCCTTCTTCAAAAACATGTAATAAATCGTTGGGTAAATCAATATCGCTTTTATCAATTTCATCAATTAGTAGTACTCGTGGCTCATCAGAAGGTAAAAGCGCCGTTCCCAACGGTCCGAGTTGAATATAATTGCCAATTTCCTTTAAATTATCTTGACTAACCCTACCGACTTGCTCATCCTTTTCTTGTTGCTGAAAATCCTGCAAACGACCAATTGCATCATAATAATAAAGACCATCTTTTAAAGTAGAACGAGTTGTAATTGGCCAATATAAAACTTCACCTAATTGCAACTCATAAGCTACAGCAAAAGGCAATGAAGTTTTTCCCGTACCTGGTCTACCAGTTACTAATAATGGTCGTCGGAGATAAAGAGCAGCATTAACTAACTCAACATGTTTTGGATTAGCTTGAAAATTTGCACCACGACGTTGTTGCTTTTGAGAATTATGACTAAATTGTCGCCATGAAGGTGGTTCTGGTAAACTTTGAATACCTTTATGAGGAGTATTATTACCTTTAAAAATTTTCCAATTATTCATAATTTATGACTTTAATCTAACTTCAATTGATAAGTAGGAGGTAAGCGATAAGGATCTTCCCATAATAGAGAAAGATGATATCCAATATCGGTATCTGGATTTTTAGCTTCAGAACGCTTTTTTCTGACAACTTCCGGCAAATCATCTATCTTACAATTTAAAATTGTATCGATTTCAGATAAACAATCTTTAGATTCTAAATCTTTTCTTAACCACAGTGCTATTGGAATCGCGCTTGATAGAATAGCAGCAAAAAAGCTTCCTGGACCGACTTTTTTTGGTGCTTTAGAAGCTTTAATCCCGATTATAATTGTGTCTAGTAACTGGTCAAAAGTATCATTTATATTATCATCATTAACAGGATAAAAATAATTGCTAATAGCGGTAGTTTTTAAATCTTGTAAATATTCCCATTTTTCTTCCCAGTGAATTCTTTTTTCACGGTATTTAAGAAATAATCTGTCATAAGAACGAATCACAACTATATAATGTTTTCCTAAAGTAATTAGAAAACCATAATCATCTTTTAACTGCCAATTATCAATAGCATGGTGTAGTATTTTAAATGGAAGAAATATTTCTATAGTTAAGTTCCTCGGATGGAAAATAGCACTTTCTTTTAAAAACTCTTGTACAATATCTGGAATTTTATCGATTTCAGTAACTTTGTTATCATCACCGGGCAAATGTAATTGCTCGCAACCATTTCCACTTAAAGAATTATAAGATTTAATCTCAGGAATAATCCAAGCTGATACAGTATAAGGATGGGATGAACTACGGGGATTAATTACAATTAGTAAATAGGATTTTTTATTTTTATATTTTTCATTTTTATATTTTTGTTTTAAATCTTTTTTTACCTGTTCTAGTAACTCGGAAAAATCTTTGATATTTATTTTAGCCCATTCTTTTAACTCTGAAATAATTAATTTGTCTAATTTGGAATCTGCTATCAAGTAAGTTACAAATTTTTCTAACTTTGTATAGCTAGAATCCCCGTTAGGCATCTGTGATATCTGTTCGATAATTTCTGTCAGATTATCACTTCTTATACGGGAAACTTCCCAATCAGGAGGAGTACAATATTGATATGCTTTTTTTATATATTGAAATTCTTCTTCTCTTAATTTATTAAGGATTTCTTGCAATTCTTGTTTATGGATTTTTTTTCTTACAGCTTGTAAATCGAGATTACCAGCTTTACCTTGACACGCAGCATCAATTAACTGTTTTAATTTACCTTGTGCTTCAGCCCATTCTATTAATTCAAACACTACTTCCTCAAGATTTTCTCCTCCAGCGATCGCGTTTAGGTTTTCTTCTAATTTATCACTAACCATCATTTTTAATTTAGTTTTGCTTGGATAAGCGCTTATAATAGCTTCTCGTAATTTTCTACGTTCATCACCGTTTAAATCCATCGCTGTTTTTCCATCATTTACAATCAATCACATCAATAAGAAAGCAATCAAAAAATTGCGATACTCCCATTCAGAAGTCGCTACAGATGAAGTTTGATTAATTACCGTGGAAGCGTCCTTTATGTTAGCAATGTGTCAAGCTAAACCAATGTACAGTAGATTACATAAGATCAAAATCTTTTAATCCTATTGAATGTTTAAGAATTTCAATTGGAAATTACAACTATTGAAATTGATCGCTTTTGGGATTCTTGATTAAATAAACTTTCTCACATAATCGAAACTAATTTTTATTTTAAATCTTAATTAAATATTCTTATCCACATAACTTAACTTACTGAAATATTCTGTTATATTTTTCCGGCTTATTGATGCTATTATCAATAAGGGTACGGCACAATAGTAGTTACAAGTTGTAATATCTATGAGTATGCTGGCGAAAGTAATTTGCAATTTTAATTTTGCGACTTCAAAGCTTGAAAAATCGTTGTTTTTTTGTAGTACGCTGCTAATTGATCAACATAATCTTTCAAAGTTCAATAATTGAATTCCACTTTGATTTACATAACTTAGCTTTAGATAGATATCTATTTGATTCGACACATGAAAATATGATATGTTTAAAAATTTTTACACAAATAATTGGAAAATTTAACGGAAAGCTGCCCATAGTGAATATCTAATTCTAGGATGGAAGGTAAATTAATTTAGACGGTATTCACAATATTGATCGAGCTGAGGGTAATATATTTATTCTGGTTTTTGTTTTATGTTATAGCTCGTGAAAATTTACCGCTCTCTGGTTTTAATAGTACTGACATTTTTTTTAACCACGACGGTTACACCAGTCGTAGCAAAAAATCCGATTTCTGTGGACTCTTCTTTACTTAGGCGTATAAATGTAAATGGTGAAGATAAATCAAAACAATCAAATATTCTTCTGCAACGAGGAAAACAATTTTACTCAGAAGGAAAGTTAACTCAAGCAGCACGGATATGGGAAGAAGCTGCACTTGAATTTGAGAGAAGGGGAGAAAAACGCAATCAAGTTTTAAGTTATAACTATTTGAGCATTGTTTATCAAGACTTAGGAAATTGGCAAGGGGCGAAAAAGTCGATTTCTCAAGCTTTAAATTTGCTGGAAATAATTAATGATTCGTTGCTTAGGGCAAAAGTGCTGAATACGAATGGTAGTTTGCAACTGAAAACAGGTAATGCTCAAACTGCATTGGATAGTTGGAAGCAAGCCGAGGAAATCTACCGTCAACTTGATGATGTTACCGGAATTGTTCTGAGTCAAATTAATCAAGCCCAAGCTTTGCAAAATTTGGGATTTTATCGTCGTGGTAGGAGTAAGTTAGAACAAGTTAGTCAAGATTTGCAAGAGTTTCCCGATTCTTTACTCAAAGCTAGGGGTTTGCGGAGTTTGGGTACTATTTTACAAGCGGTGGGAGATTTATCTGAATCTGAAAAAGTTTTATCTGAAAGTTTGAATATTGCTCAAAAATTAAATTCGAGGGCAGATATTGCTCAAGCTTTACTGGTAATGGGAAATTCTGCAAAAATCAGTAATGATTTGACTGCTGCTTTGGATTATTTTGAACGAGCGTCTATCATAGCTAATGATTCTCGCAGCAAATTATCAGCTTTAATTAATCAGTTTAGTTTGCTCCTGAAAACTCAACAACCATACTCGGCATTAAAATTACTTCCCGAAATTAAAACCATGCTGGTAAACTTGCCTCCGAGTCGTTTTTCCGTTTATAGTCGGGTGAATTTAGCTCAAAGTTTGATGGAAGATGGGGGATTGGGCCGAAAGGGCATGGGGCCGAAGGGCATGGGGCATAGGGAATTGGGGAAGATTTTAGCGATCGCGGTGAAACAAGCGCGGGAGTTGGAAGATAAAAGAGCCGAATCTTATGCTGTGGGAGAATTGGGATATGTTTACGAACAAACAAAGCAGTTTTCTGAAGCTTTGAATTTAACGTCAAATGCTTTAAGTTTAGCCCAAAGTATTCAAGCTTCCGATATTGCAGCTATTTGGTTATGGCAACAAGGAAGAATTTATAAAGCCCAGGGAAATCAAGAAGCTGCGATAAGCCCAAAGGGCATGCGCTACGCGATCGCGGCTTATTCACAAGCGGTAAATAATTTGGAATTTTTGCGTCAAGATTTAGTGCAAATGAATCCTGACATACAGTTTTCTTTTCGGGATGAGGTTGAACCTGTATATCGAGAGTTAGTGCAACTGCTTTTACAAAATGTCGATAATTTGGCTCCTGAAATTAAACAACAACGTCTAGAAAAGTCTCGTCAAGTGATTGAAGGATTACAAGTTGCCCAATTAGAAAACTATTTACGTGCAGCTTGTTTAACTTATCAACCCCAAGCCATTGAAAAAATTGATCGAAGTGCGGCGGTAATATATCCGATTATTGTCGATCGTCGTTTAGAAGTTGTTATCTCTTTACCGAATCGTCCTTTACAGCATTATGGAACTAATATTTCACCAGAGGAAGAAATTTCGGTATTTAATCAACTGCGTCAATCTTTAAACCCTGCTTTTTTACCAGAGGAAGTCTTGCCACCGGCTCAAAAAGTATACGATTGGTTGTTACGTCCTATTGAAACAGAATTACAACGCTTTCAAATAAAAACTTTAGTATTTGTTCTCGATGGCTTTCTCCGCAGCTTACCAATGTCAGTGCTTCACGACGGCGAAAAATTTATCATTGAGAAATACAATATTGCTTTAACTCCAGGTTTACAACTCTTCGAGTCGCGAAACCTTCCCCCCCAACAACTCAAAGGTTTAATCGGGGGTTTAACACAAGCCCGTCAAGGATTTTCGGCTTTACCGGCTGTGGAAACAGAAATTGCTCGAATTTCCAACTTTGTGAAAACCCAAACTTTATTAAACGAAGAATTTACTCGTCCCCAAATTCAAAATAAAATAGAATCGGCACCTTTTTCAGTAATTCATCTTGCTACCCACGGACAATTTAGCTCCAAAGCAGAAGATACTTTCTTGTTAACTTGGAAAAATAGAATTAATGTTAAAGATTTGGGTAAATGGTTGAAAAGTCCATCTTCCCAATTGCGGGATCGCCGCACTAGAGGTGAGGGCCAACCAATTGAACTTTTAGTTTTAAGTGCTTGTCAAACAGCCAAAGGAGACAATCGTGCAGCTTTAGGATTAGCTGGAATTGCAGTTCGTTCTGGTGCTAGAAGTACTTTAGCAACCCTTTGGTCAGTACAGGATAAATCAACTGCCGACTTGATTAGCGAGTTTTACCGTGTTTTAAGTCAAAATGGAACCACCAAAGCCCAAGCATTAGCTCAAGCACAATTATCTTTGTTGAAAAATCCTCAATATCAACATCCTTATTATTGGTCTGGTTTTGTTTTAGTTGGAAATTGGCAATAAGCTCAAATCCTTCTTCCTTCTTCTTTCGTTTTAATTTTTTAAGCAGTTTCACAGAATCTTCATAAATAAAAGTAATAATTTTATTGCAATAAAGAATGCAACAATCTATCGTGAAAATCACGTCTTCTTACCTCAGCCCTTCGGGCAAAAGTCGCGAAGTAAAAAGTAATAAGTAAAAAGTAATAAATATTGCCCGCTATTTTGGTATAAAGCCTCGTCTTTTAAAGACGAATAAAAATCAAATTATCATTATTTGAATCCTCTACCCTTTAGGGAGAGGTACTACTTCTTACTTCTTACTTCTTAGTTATTACTTGTGAATTATTACTCATTACTCATTACTCAGATCAAATATGATAACTGTTTAACCGGACATGATATGACTTCTATTTTTGGCTTCTCTATGAACGGTTGCTTAAATTTAACACGTACATTAGTTAACCTAAAATTATGTGTTCTTCACTCAAATCTTTAAACCTATTCTTATTTTTATTTTTAATATCTATTACTTCTACTCAAGCTCAATCAAAACTGGAAAATAATCGTGATTCCTTATCAAAAGAAATAGTTTTTCAAGACTCATTTGAACCACCGGGTGAACCGGAACCTAAAGATACCAAGGGTTCTGGTTCTCGTGACGGAAGTAAATGTTCTGTTAAGGAAGAAACTATTAAACCTGTAATGCCACATAGGAATTATGGCTTAACTTTTCAAAAGCTTCCTTCTGTATACATTCATTTACCAAAAACCAAAGCCAAGCAGGTAATGCTAAGTTTTCAAGACACATCTGGAAAATATTATCAAAGAGCTTTTTTACCCATTACACAAAGTGGTATTGTTAGCTTTACTTTACCAAAAGATAAACCATCATTAGAAGTGGGTAAAAATTATAAATGGTCTTTGGTAGTTATTTGTGGTAATACAGTACAACCAGATGATCCGACTTTCATCGGTTGGGTACAGAGAGTTGAAAGAATTTCTCAAATAGATCGGGAGTTAATTGGTAAAAGTGCCATCGAAGCAGCAAAGTGGTATGCACAAAGGGGGTATTGGTATGAAATGGTCTCAGAAATTGAACAAGCCAGAAAAACTGAACCGTGGAACCTTCAATTAAGTGGTAATTTACAAGAATTTTGGAAATCCCTCAAATTTGAATAAATCAAACTTAAAAATCAAACATTTATAAAAAAACATAAGTATAGTTATTGTAATTTAATTACAAACTTTTCCTACTTTTCCTACTTTTATTACTTTTAAGTTTATTAATTTAGTTATTATCAAAGAAGTTTAGGGATTGATTTTTGAATATAAAAATGATATTGATTGAGTTGAAGATACAAGTTAATATCGAGAAAAATGTAAATAAAAAATAATCTTTCTTACTTCCTTGATAAAATTGGCTTTAAATCCCCTACCATAACACCTGTTAACAGTTAATCCATCGCTGGGAACTGTTAGCTATTGTCTGAAATCTGTTTGCTGTTAAGGTTTATTATGACAAAAATCAATAAATTACTTTTTTTGATTATCGTTTTTTTAAATTTTCCTTGTTTATCTACAAAAGCTCAATTAATTCCCGACAAAAGTTTGGGAAATGAAAGTTCTACAGTCAATAGTTCTAAGGTAAGAGATTTAATTGAAGGGGGAGCAATTCGCGAAGGCAATATTTTTCACAGTTTCAAGGAATTCAATGTCAACAATGGACAACGAGTTTATTTCGCAAATCCCGATGGGATTAGTAATATTCTGACAAGGGTTACAGGAAGTAATATTTCGCGAATTTTAGGAACTTTGGGTGTTGATGGTGCTGCCAATTTATTTTTAATTAACCCCAATGGAATTCTTTTCGGTAAAAATGCCTTTTTAGATATTTCAGGTTCGTTTACTGCAACAAGTGCTGAAAGTCTTTTTATTGATAATTATGAGTTTAGCGCTCTAAATCCAGATGAAACACCTTTATTAAAGATAAATCTGACTCCTGGTTTACAATATGGAAAAATTAACCCCCAAAGTAAAATTGACAATCAAGGTGTTTTAAAAGTTGGCGAAGGAGAAAATTTAACGCTTTTGGGTGGAAAGGTTTATCACACAGGTTCGTTGATTGCTCCTAATGGTAAAGTTGAAATTTCGGGAGAAGACGTTCAATTTACGGGAAATGTTGATACTCGTGGTGCAAATGGGGAAGTTGGAATTTTATTAATTGACCCGAAAAATATTTTAATTGCAGAAGGTAGTAATTTCAGCGGTGAGGGAATTAGTCAAGCCTTAGCTGTGAATAATGTGATTTTACAAGCGAATAACGATATTACTGTTGATGATGATATTACTGCGGATAAAGCGAATGATTTAACATTGGAAGCAGGGCGGTGAAGGTGGCAATATCAATTTACGAATAGCCGATTTATTACTGTTACGCAATAACAGTACCATATCTACCCGCGCCGGAACAGAAGCAAGTGGTGGTGGCAACGGTGGTAATATTACGATCAATGGTGGTTTAGTTGTTGCCGTACCCGAAGAAAACAGCGATATCAACGCCAACGCCTTTCAAGGAAATGGTGGAAATATTGCGATTGCAACACCTGGATTGTTCGGAATTCAATTTCGCGATAAGCAAAGCTTTATGCCTTCGGCATTACGCCAAACTGATAAAAGTGATATTACAGCGAGTTCCGAATTTGGTATTGATGGAAATTTCACCTTAGATTTACAAGCAGTAAATCCAGAAAACGGTTTAATTGAACTTCCAGAAAATTTAACCGATGCTGCCGATCAAATTAGTGCAGGTTGTCCCACTGATGAAGAAGCTAGTTTTATCATATCAGGACGCGGTGGAATCCCGCAAAATCCCGGACAAGTATTGCTTGGGGAAGTTGTTTTACAAGATTTGCGAGATATACCCAATAATGTTAAGGCACCGTCACAGGGTAGCGCCATAAACTTATCGGTTAATAATCATAAAAAAATTGTAGAAGCTACTGGATGGATTGTTAATAAAGATGGGGATATTGAGTTTGTTGCTGACAACAATCAAGTTGATGCTAAAGATTTAGCTGAAGATGAGTGTAATCGTTTCAATTAATAGGGATTCATATTTTTATTCTCCAAAACGGATTTTTTATTGTTAAAAATCCAAATTGTATTTACCCGTATTTAAGATAACCATTAATAATCATTATCTACTTTTAGGTATAGTTTTCACCCCGTGAAAGCCCTTGACATCAACTTTAAAATTAGTTAAACCTGGAATAGGTAATCAAACATAATACCAGATAAATTAGTTTAATTTAGGAGTGAATCATGAATAATTTAGAGGAAAATAACCAAATTAAAATTGATGATATCCAACCAATATCATCCTCTTCATCGAATCAAAAAAAATCCTTACCCCTGAAAGTAATTGAGTATTTAAGTTTAGCTACTTTTGTGGGTTGCGGTATTATAACTCTTACTCTCCCAGACAATCCTAAAATTACTATCGCTACTGCTATTTCTCTAGGATTATTTTTGTTTCTGTTCCTGATCGATTTACAAATATCTCAAAATGCTCGTCAAACTGCTTATCAAAATATAATGCACCAAAAAGCCGAACTTTATTTGATGAATAATCAGAAAAAGATAAATCCAATAGTACCAGCAAGAGAAAAGGCTTTAGGGTATGCTCAAGAATTGATTAACGATTACAAGAAAACTCGAGCAACATCGAGAAATCTCTACTATGGTTTGCAAATCGGAACAATTGTTTTGTCTGGGGTGACACCAATTTTAGTCTTGGTTGACAAAATACAAGCAAGTGACAGTTGGCTAAAATGGCTGCCTGTAATTTTTCCTGCAGTTGCTTCTATAGTTGCTAGTATTGTCACTTCCTTCCCTTTTCAGGAAAATTGGATTTCTGCTAATACAACCGTTGAATTATTAGAAGCTGAACAAGAAAAGTTTGTCTTGGGAATTAGTCCATTATACCGGTGCTATGACTCAATCAACGAAAACGAACAAGAAAGAAAGGCGAAGAAATCAATCGAAAACTTTATTACCCAAGTAAATAATATTCATCTCAAGCAAATACAAGAAACTAGTAGCTTGAAAAAGGATGAAAATCAAACTGAACAACCAGAAGAATCTAAGTTATTAGTAACCGAAGAAGCTTTTTAGGATTAATATCTATGGAGACTACTCCGCAGCGTAGTCTCTAGATACAGCAAATTTCCGAGTCATGAGGTACATTATCACGGGCAGGGATGCTCCGCAGTCGCTCATGGGGGAGACCCCCAAGACCGCGCTGCTCTCCGTACCACAAGAGTTTTATAAAATTTTTGCGGTACCCGATCTACTTACAAAATGCTGTATTTTATGAATTTCGTATCATCTCATATAAAGGTTCGCGAGTAGTTTCGCGATCGCACCAATTTATTACATCCCAATCATACCTTCCGCAAGCGATCGGTTCACCTGTTTGACTGTATATTTCAATATAGCCATCGTCGCCATCTGTGTGAACACCAACTACATATATTGGAACAATCCCTGAAGAATATTTATAAACACGAACAGAACCAAAGTCTCCATCTTCGACAATCGTTTTATAAAAATTAAAAGCTTCTTGAACGTTATCGGGGAATTGATCTAAATCTCCAGCCCAAAACTGATCAATTACATCTTCATGCTTATCTGGGAAATTATGAATAAAAGCATATTCCCCCAAAGGGCTTTGCCGAAGTTGATTAAAAAACTGCTCAACGGAATCTTGAGTAACTTGTGTTCCGACAATGGCTTGAAATCTGGTATCTGAATAAAAACGATTCCAATCAGGAGCTTTTCTAATCCAAACTTTCAAACTTGGTTTTAATTCCAAAGCTATTTTGAAAGATGCCAAAGAATACCCATCTTGTTGCAAGGAAGCATAACAACGAGCTTGTAAATAAATGGCATCCCCAACTTTAGATGAGTCTAAATTTAATTCTAATGCTTTATTAATTGCTTCAATAGATTCTTGATATCGACCATAATCATAAAATAAAATCGATTTATAATTCCAAATTACACATAAAACTTCTGGTGGTGGATTTAACTCCAGCGCTCTTTGATAACAAGAAAGGGCTTGCTCATATTGCTTCAATCCATGTAAAGCTTGTGCTTTGATTGATAATAATTGATAATTATCCGGTTCAATTGCGATCGCTTCTTCAATCATCTCCACCGAATCGGAATATTCTTCTAAACCATTAAGAGCAGTTGCAGCACCAATGGTTGCTTCCATGGATTCGGGTTGAAGTTCTAATAGTTCATCAAAGCACTCGAATGCCGATTCATAGTCGCCTTCATTTAATAACCTGTTTCCTACTTCGCGTAAATCTTCTACTGATCTCATCTCGATGCCGGGATTTTGGATTTATATCTGAAACATATTTATTGGACATTACATAAACGATTTACTAATCAATTATTTCTACTTAACGTCCTATATTGTCCAGCAAACTTAATATTTAGTAACATCAGTTTGAACGCACGAAAACGGGAGATTTAATTATTATGCCACCAGTGGGAGGCGATCGCGGCAATCGGGAAGCTGATTTAATTATCGATTTGGGAATTTGGAATCGACAAACTGCTCTCGGTTATACTTTTAGTTCTTCTACTGTATTTAAATTACCCAATGGTGCAAATCGTTCTCCTGATGCTGCTTGGATTAAAAAGGAACGTTGGGAATCACTGACACCGGAACAAAGACGTAAATTTCCCCCCATTGCACCGGATTTTATCATCGAGTTAAGGTCAGCGACGGATGATTTGGAAATGCTGCGTGAGAAAATGCTCGAATATATGGATGCTGGAGTTAAATTGGGGTGGTTGATTAATCCCCAAGAGCAGCAGGTTGAAGTTTATCGTCAGGGGGTTGATGTGGAAGTAAGAAGTCTTCCCACGGAGTTGTCTGGTGAAAGTTTGTTGCCGGGGTTTAAGTTGAGTTTATCCCGGTATTTGTAGGTATTTGGGATTTTAAATTTTGTCAGAGATTGGACAATGATGCTTTACACTTCGTTACACAGAAAAGTTGTATTTACAAAAAAGGCAGAAGCTTTGACAGCGAATAAGTATTAATCAAAACATTATTCATTTCTATTTTCCCGATTATTAATCAATAATTATACTGAAAATGCTTACTTCAGGTATCAAAAGTTAACAGTATAGTTTCATGATGAACAACAGTGAGTCCCTTTTGCCTCTAAATTCCTATTTACTTACGATTGACTAACTTCAGCCAACAATTTTTCAAATTCCGATAACTCAACTGCTCCAGAAAATGTTTTATCTTTCATGACAAAGAAAGGTGTTCCATTTATGCCTAATTTGTTTGCCAGTTGCATATCTTGTTCAATTGCGGCTTGGGCTTGGGAACTATTGCGTAATGCCGAAGGCATCAAGCTTCGCTTATCGCGATTGAATTGTTCCATATCAAGTCCCAATTTTTCAGCGGTGGCTACATACAAAGATTCTCCTAAGTTTTCTTGCTGTTTAAATAAAGCATCATGCTGAGCCACTCCGCGCACTAAAGTGACGCGGGTTCGGGCATTACTTCCAGCTTGTCGTCCTTATTGACTATCTGGCTGGTTGCACTTCCAACAAGTTTGTTTGTTGAAAGACCCTCGGTTGAAAGCCGCTCTAAGGAAACATGACTGTTCCTAATTTCAGACTCGCCTACTTTAATTGCAGCTTTTCGATATTCTTCCCATCCCTCAACCAACAACGGCTCCGTTGCTGGATACTGAGTAGCAGCATCTTCAATGAGAAGCAAATCATCATGAACGAATCGACTGAGATAGGCGCTAAAAATGTCTCTATGCATCCGAATGCCCGTTACATCCTCATGGATGCGCTGGGACAGGCTCTTCTTGATACGTGAGCCATCAAGATGGGTTTGAGACAACGCTGTCTTCTTAGTCGAAAACTTAACTAGTTGCCCACCAGCACTTTCAGCCTTGCGGGTCAACTCTGACTGGAAAAAACCTGGCGACTTGGCAGAAATTGCTTTTCCATATCGTCTGTGCCAACCTTTAACCGAGACATTTTCGGTTTTAAAGTTATTACCGTGCCGCAATAGTTCGTTAACCAAACCACGGTTTTGGGATTTAGCGTAACTAGCCTTGCGGCGTTCTAAATCTGCCTTTTTGCGGCGGAGTTTTAGATAATTCTTCGAGTTGTTCCATACTTTTTTACCTTTACGAACCTTGCCTTTTTTAACTACGGTTTTATTACCTACTTTTTTCTCAAAGTCTGGCTCGTAGTTATCAGGGTTATGCATCCGTTGAGTGCGTTGCATTCTCCGCTGAGTACCTTTTATTTCTTTTTCAAAAGTAGGAACTTTATCGGCAAATGGCAATAAACCAGCTTTATTATCTGCTACAAAAGCAATGTTGGATATATTCAAATCCAAACCCACCAAACCTTCTGTTATGTAATTTTTAGGTTTTTGGTAGGGTAAACCTTCATTAATTAGTTGTAGAAACCATCGCTTTTTACCGTTTAAACGTCGCCATACTAAACGACAATATTTAATTGGAGAATTAAGACCATGAGCTACTATCGGGTCGAACCAATCTATCATGGGTTTTAACTCTAGTCCAACCCAAGAGAAAACATATTCGGAGCATTTAATTTTATTAGAATAGTCGGACTTTTTACCTATTGTTTCTGCTCGCTTAGTTTGCCGTAGAGTCCAACGTAGACCTTGTTTGTTAGTTTTACCTTCTACAGATTTAAAACGGTCAAAGGCTTTGAACCGAATCCTTTTTGCTTTACCGAATAAAACTTTCTCAACAGCTTTAAACGCTCTTGTTCCTAATTTTTGAATAACTTGGGCATCAAGTTTATCTTCTATCCACTTACTTTTCTTAGCTGTTAAAGCCGCGAAACTCTGTAATTCGTAATCAGAAAATCTATGTAACTTTCTAGCTTCTTCAAATAATTTCTTGCGCTGTGCTTTGTTATTGTCCCCTTTTAATTGCTTGGCTTGTAGGTAAAATTTTGAGTTTCTAACCAACTCCATCCGAATCATAGCTTCGCCTAAAACAGCATTAAGTAATTGCTGTCCTGCATGGAACCTAGCTTCTAATTCCCTATTATCAACACTGTTAACTATCAGTGGGATTTCAGTTACAAACGATGGAGTAGTTTTTCTTGGCACTTGACCGACCTCTTCAATTACCTTACAGTTACTAGTATACATACCGGAGTATAAAATGTCAAGAGATAACTGGGGTAAATTTGAAAAAGGTAATAAAGTCGGGTTTACAACTGATAGAGATGAACCTTTAACAGCATTGATTAATTTAAGAGTTTCCGAATCCCAGAAAGCTAAATTAAAATTAATGGACAACTGGCAGGAACGGCTAAGAGAGTGCATAGCAATATTAGTTCATGATGTTGACGGCAAATAAATTTGCCTGAGTCCAAATTCCACCGCGCTATAAATAGACGCGGCTATCTTTGTCCCACGTTATTTTAGGTATTGCCAAAATTTATTTTGTTGTGCAGCAGCCCAAGCTGAAGCCGCTGCGGGATCAATCTGTTTAACTCGAACTCAGGTTAGTTAACTCACACTACTTGTTGGCTTCTTACTAAATAGGGTGGGCAATGAATACCCACCCTGTAGTAATTTTAAGAGATTGCCTAGAGGAGTCTATGGGCAATCATGTTTTATATGGCTTTGAACTTCAGCCACCGGAAAAATCAAGACCGGAAAATGGATTGTTAATCTGGATTAAAATCTATAATCTGGATTAAAAATTAGGAAATCTGCTGTATCTTCAGCATCATTTTCTTTGATATACACCTTTGCCGGGACTCCATAGTTCTGCGATTTATTTTCTACAACCAACTTTCTAGCATATGGAGATTTGTACGTATAGATAAATTGTCCATCGGGACGAGCCGTTAAATCTGGTTCTTTCTCGTCATCTATAAAAACTTGGAGAGTTGTTCCGTAGTCGGAACTTTCATCTATTCCTTTAACAGTCACTGATTGTTCTTGACCATCAAGAAAGGCTGTGATTTTCTCACCAGTTTTTATAGTATGTGCACATGAATCATCGACAATATTTAGATTGCAAATGAAATCTTCAGCGTAAGCGTCGCTAACTGCAAAGAATGTAGTAAGGAAAACTACAGTGACGAGCATGGCAAGAGATTTAAGTATTTGAAACATTGATAAACTCTTTATGAACAAAAAAACGAGTAATTTAATATCTTTAAGACGATTTGAGTGATTCAGTTGTGAATTTTTCGAGCTTAGATAGATATAGATAGAACAAGAATCACGGGATGGATATCATCTATAGACAAGTAATATTATTTCAACTTTTTAACAGTATGAAAATACATAAAGTTAATATCTTCCTTTAGCAATAAATACAATAAATCCCAACTAAAACACTACTCGTTTATTTTGTCAATACATATAATTCATAAATTTAAGCAATATAGAATGATTTTTTTGATAAATATTGTTGTTAAATTGATACCAATTCTTTATGAGACTGAAGCTAAGCCGCCCGCAGCCGTCGAGAGGCTGGGGCTAATTGAACAAAGCCCACCCAAGGTGGGCTGAATTTGGGGCATCTTTATAAAGAAATGCTATTAAGACCTTTAAATATATCTAACTTTTAGTTTATTGACTTATTTCCGATCGATCGGTTGACTTATTCTGTATCGCCAAATTAGACTTTTCTAATTAATACTGAGTGATTAAAAAACATCAATAAAAATTTATGCAAAATGTCAGTTGATATACAATTTTAAATATGAGATAATTCTTAAATGTTTTTTAGGTTCCGGCGGTTGAAACCACTACTACACATTCCAAGTCCACCTGCGTGGACTAATAATTTTTAAACCCAAGAAGTTGGGTTTTGTTTGTGTAGACGCGGTTTCAACCGCCAGGTTCAGTATTAAATTAGGATTTCTATAGATGAACAATATTGAAGAAATCATCAAACTGGCTGAAAAACTAATTTGCAATCGCACTGGAAAATCCCTCAGTTTTATTCAAAAAGTCATCTTACAAGAATCTCTTAACGAAACTCATAAAACTTACGCCCAAATTGCTCAAGAAAATCATTATTCTGAATCTTATATTAAGCAATTCGTAGCGCCGAACTTATGGAAAATTATTTCAGCTACTGTAGAAGAAAAAGTAAATAGAACCAATTGTTGTGCTGTACTAAAACAACGATTGAAAAATTCATCCAATTGCGTAGAAGAATCAAATTTAATTAAAACATCACCAAAAATAAATTTAGAATACCCAGAAGGGCAAGTACCTTTATCTTCTCCCTTTTATATTCAGCGAAATATAGAAAAAACTTATTATCAAGAAATTGTTAAACCAGGTGCATTAATCCGCATCAAAGCACCGCGACAAATGGGAAAAACTTCCCTAATGTCAAGAATTATTGATTATGGCAGTTCTCATAATTATCAAACCGTAAGCTTAAGTATAAATAATGCCGAAACCAAAATTTTGACTTCAACTGAAAAATTATTGCGATGGTTATGTGCTAACTTTACTTATCAGTTAGGAATAAAATCCAAATTAGAAGAATACTGGGATGAGGAAATGGGAGTTTTGGTAAACTGTAGGATTTATTTTGAAAATTACCTGTTAAAAGAAATTTCCCATCCCGTGATATTAGCATTTGATGAAATCAATCAGTTATTTGAATATCCAAGTACAGCCCGGGATTTTTTAGCATTATTACGAAGCTGGCACGAGTCAGCTAAAAATGTTGATATTTGGCAAAAATTGCGATTAGTAATTGTTAACTCTACGGATGTTTATATTCCTTTGCCAATCAATAGATCGCCGTTCAATATCGGATTATCAATTGAATTATCTCCCTTTACAACATCCCAGATAGAGGATTTAGCACAACGCCATGGAATACAAATTTTAACTTCAGAATTAGAACAATTGATGGAAATAACTGGAGGATTTCCTTATTTAGTAAGACTCGCATTTTATCATAGCGCCCATAGTAAAATTTCTCTAACAAATTTAATGGAAAATGCAGCGACAGATACTGGTATTTTCAAATATCATTTACACCAACAATTGTGGCATCTTCAACAAAATCATCATTTAGCAAACGGTTTTGAAAAAGTAATTAAAGAAACGACAGCAGTTGATTTAGAACAAGAGATCGCATTTAAATTAAAAAGTTTGGGATTAGTAAATTTGATCGGAAATCTAGCCACAGTTAGCTGCGGATTGTACCGAGATTATTTTAGCGATCGCTGCTTCAAGGAAAACAGGCAATTGGCATTCGGCACCAGGGAAGCTGATCGCTTTTTTTGGCGGTAGCATCATGAGAAAATGCTCTTATATCATGTTCGGTTAAAAAGTTATCATATCTGTGGGGGTCAATGAGTAACAAGTACACAGTAACGAGTAACGAGTAATGA